>CAMNCY010000001.1 GCA_946534785.1 uncultured Lachnospiraceae bacterium
ATGACCTGGGCGGCGGTACCTTCGATGTTTCCATCATCGAGATCGGCGACGGCGTTATCGAGGTCCTTGCGACCAACGGCGATACACACCTGGGCGGCGATGATTTCGATAACAGGATCATGGACTGGATGGTCAGAGAATTCAAGAGCAAGGAAGGCGTAGATCTTTCCGGCGACAAGATCGCCATGCAGAGACTGAAGGAAGCGGCTGAAAAGGCTAAGAAAGAACTTTCCAGCGCAACGACGACCAACATCAACCTTCCTTTCATCACCGCAACGGCAGAAGGTCCCAAGCACTTTGACATGGACCTCACCAGAGCGAAATTCGAGGAACTGATCAGTGACCTCGTTGAGAAGACGGCGATCCCCGTACAGAACGCCATGAGAGATGCGGGCCTTAACAATTCCGATATCTCCAAGGTCCTTCTGGTTGGCGGTTCCACACGTGTTCCCTGCGTACAGGAAAAGGTTCAGCAGCTGACCGGCCATGAGCCCTCCAAGAACCTGAACCCCGACGAGTGCGTAGCAGTCGGTGCGGCGATCCAGGGCGGCAAGCTTGCAGGCGATGCAGGCGCAGGCGATGTCCTTCTTCTGGATGTCACGCCTCTGTCCCTTTCCATCGAGACCCTCGGCGGTATCGCGACAAGGCTGATCGAGAGAAATACGACCATCCCGACAAGAAAGAGCCAGATCTTCTCTACGGCAGCGGACAACCAGCCCTCTGTTGACATCAATGTCCTGCAGGGTGAGAGACAGTTCGCAAAGGACAACAAGTCCCTCGGCCAGTTCAGACTGGACGGTATCCCGCCCGCAATGAGAGGTGTACCGCAGATCGAAGTTACCTTTGATATCGATGCCAACGGTATCGTTACCGTATCCGCAAAGGATCTGGGCACCGGCAAGGAACAGCACATCACCATCACCGGCGGCTCCAGCATGTCCGATGATGATATCGAAAAGGCTGTCCGCGACGCGCAGGAATACGAGGCGCAGGACAAGAAGCGCAAGGAAGCGATCGATGCCAGAAATGACGCAGATTCCATCGTCTTCCAGACCGAGAAAGCCATCAAGGATGCCGGCGACAAGATCGACGCAGGCCAGAAGGCAACAGTAGAGGCTGACCTTTCCGAGCTGAAAGCCGTCATTGAGAGGACAAAGGACCAGACCGACATCAGCGACGCGGATGTGGACGCTCTGAAGTCCGGCAGGGAGAAGCTTCTCAACGACGCACAGGCACTGTTTGCTGCAATGTACCAGCAGGCAGGTCCCGCACAGGGACAGGGCCCGCAGGGCGGCCAGGGCTTCGGCGGTGAAGCCGGCGGCGCAGGCTTTGGCGGCGCAAACAACGGCGGCGGAAACGACGATGTTGTTGACGGAGACTACAGAGAAGTCTGATAAGGATACAGCTCAGTCAGTTTGAGTTTATGCAGCCCGGGGCACCCAAACGGCGCCCCGGGCATGTGTGCGAATAATACAGGAGATTTCAATGGCAGAACAAAAGCGTGATTACTATGAGGTGCTGGGAGTCGACCGGAATGCCTCGGAAGAGGACATCAAGAAGGCTTACCGGAAGCTCGCCAAAAAGTATCATCCTGATGTTAATCCGGGCGATAAGGAAGCCGAAAAGAAATTCAAGGAGGCTTCGGAGGCGTACGCAGTTCTCAGCGACAGTGAGAAGAGACGGCAGTACGATCAGTTCGGCCATTCCGCGTTTGACGGTACGGGAGGCTTCGGCGGAGCCGGCGGCTTTGATTTCAGCGGCACGGATTTCGGCGACATATTCGGAGATCTTTTCGGCGACATGTTCGGCGGCGGAAGGTCCCGTACATCCCGCAGCGGCCCCATGAAGGGCTCCAATATCAGGACGAGCGTCCGGATCTCCTTCAAGGAAGCGGTATTCGGCTGTGAGAAAACGCTGACACTGAACCTGAAGGATCCCTGCCCGACCTGTAACGGTACCGGTGCAAAGCCCGGGACCAGTCCCAAGATCTGCCCCAAGTGCCAGGGCAAGGGACAGGTGGTCTATACACAGCAGTCCTTCTTCGGGACCGTGAAGAACGTCCAGGCCTGCCCGCAGTGCAACGGCTCCGGCAAGGTCATCGAAGACAAGTGCACGACCTGCGGCGGCAGCGGTTATACCTCCAGCAGAAAGACCATCAAGGTCACGATCCCGGCAGGTATCGATAACGGACAGAGCGTGCGGATCAGGGAAAAGGGCGAGCCCGGCATCAACGGCGGCCCCAGGGGCGACCTTCTCGTGGAGGTCATCGTTGCCCAGGATCCCAAGTTCTACAGGCAGGAGTATGATATCTATTCGACCGTGGGCATTTCCTATGCGGTCGCGGCACTCGGCGGTACGGTGGTGATCGATACGGTGGACGGACAGGTCCTGTATGACGTGAAGGCCGGAACGCAGACCGATACACGGGTCCGTCTTAAAGGAAAAGGTGTTCCGACGCTGCAGAACAAGCAGATAAGGGGCGACCACTATATCACTCTCGTGATCGAGACGCCTTCGAAACTCAGTAAGGAAGCAAAAGAGCTCCTGAAGCAGTTCGATGCACTGACAGGCGACAGCCTGAACGCCGCACAGAAGGCGGGAGAAGGCAAAGAGGAAACAAATGAGACCCGCGGAAAGCACTGGAAATTCCGCAAATAAGGAAGAATATATATGAAATGGATCAGATTCAGGATCAGGACGACCTCCCTCGCAGAAGATGTGCTGATCAGTTCCATGCAGGATTTAGGACTCTTTGGGGCACAGATCGAGGATCATGTGCCCTTAACTGCGCAGGAAAAAGAGCAGATGTTCGTGGACATCATGCCCGAAGAACAGGAAGATGACGGAAGCGCCGTCCTGTCCTTCTTCGCGGAGGAAAAGGAAGACGGAAGCATTACCGTGGAAGCGGACGGTGTGCAGCAGGATCTTCGTCCGGAAGAAATGAAGCGCCGGATCGAGGAAAAGCTGGAAGAGATCTCGCAGTACTGCGATTTTCTGGGCGATACGGCCGTGACCATCGAAGAGACGGAAGATATCGACTGGATCAATAACTGGAAACAGTATTTCCATCAGTTCCGGATCGATGATATACTGGTGATTCCATCCTGGGAAGAACCCCAGGATCCGGACTTTACGCCGTCGCTTGTTTTCCATATCGATCCCGGAACTGCATTCGGGACCGGCATGCATGAAACGACGCAGCTGTGCATCCGGAAGATCCGCAAGGTGCTGACACCCGAAACGGAGCTTCTGGACGTGGGGACGGGGAGCGGTATCCTTTCCATCCTTTCCCTGATGCTGGGAGCAAAACACTGCGTCGGCACAGACCTTGATCCCTGCGCGATCCCCGCGGTCGAGGACAACCTGGCGGCGAATCATGTGGATCCTTCGCGTTTTCACATGATCCTGGGGAACCTGATCGATGATAAAAAGGTACAGGATGAAGTGGGGTATGAACGGTACGATATCGTAGCCGCCAATATCCTGCCGGATGTTCTTGTGCCCCTGATGCCCGCGGCGGCAGCTGCCCTGAAAAAGGGAGGCACCATCATCACGTCCGGGATCATCGAAGGCAGGGAAGGACTGGTCATAAAAGCTATGGAGGAAGCCGGGCTTACGGTAACGGATGTTGCCGCACAGGGCGAATGGCGCTGCGTCACCGGCACAAAATAAATGCTTCATCTGTTTGCGGATCCTGCCGACATGCAGGGGGATACACTGACCATTACGGGAAGTGAAGTCAATCATATACGGAATGTCCTGCGCATGAAGACAGGCGATGAGATCAGTGTGAGCAACGGGCAGGACGAGAGAGAATACCGGTACGGGATCGAGCGTATGGAAGAGGACGCCGTCTTCCTGCGCCTCCGGTTCATCAAGGAAGACAAGGTGGAGCTGCCCGTTAAGGTCTATCTTTTCCAGGGACTGCCCAAGTCCGACAAGATGGATCTCATCGTGCAGAAGGCGGTCGAGCTGGGCGTGTATGCCGTCATTCCGGTACGGACAGACCGTTCGGTGCTGAAGCTCGACGAGGGAAAGGCGGCCAAAAAGACGGCCCGCTGGCAGAGCATTGCGGAAGCTGCCGCCATGCAGTCCCGGCGCAAGGTCATTCCCAGGGTCCTGGAACCCATGTCCATGAAGGAAGCAGTGCGTTTTGCTGCAGAGAACACGGACCGGCGCTGCATTCCCTATGAGCTGCAGGAGGATCCTTCCGGAACGGGAAAGCTCCTGGAAAGCCTGAAGGAAGGGGAATCCCTTTCGGTGTTCATCGGCCCGGAGGGCGGTTTTGAGCCGAAGGAGATCGCGCTGGCGCAGGAGAACGGCATTGAGCCGATCTCCCTGGGGAGACGGATCCTGCGGACAGAGACTGCCGGCATGGCCTTTCTGGCCTGGCTGGTATACATACTCGAAATACGGTAAGAGGTTTTGCATGACAAAAACGGTATATCTGGATAATTCCGCGACGACACGCTGTTTTCCCGAAGTCGTGGAGCTGATGGACAGGATCCTCCTGGAAGAGTACGGGAATCCATCCAGCATGCATCATAAGGGCGTGGAAGCGGAAAAGCGCATCCGGGAAGCGGGACAGATCCTCGCGGATATCCTGCACTGCAAAAGGAGCAATCTTTATTTCACTTCCTGCGGTACGGAATCCGATAATCTGGCGATCATCGGTGCCGCTCGGGCGGCTGCAAGGACCGGACATCATCTGATTACCACGAAGATCGAGCACCCGGCGGTGCTCGAGACCATGAAGTACCTGGAAGGGGAAGGCTTTGAAGTTACCTATCTGCCGGTGGATGCCGAAGGAAAGGTCTCACCTGCGGATGTGGAGGAAGCCGTCCGGGAGGATACGATCCTGGTCTCCGTCATGCATACGAATAATGAGATCGGAACGGTGGAGCCCATCGAAGAGATCGGCGCCGCGATCAAGCGGAAGAACCCGGCCACCCTGTTTCATGTCGATGCGGTGCAGGGCTTCGGAAAGGCAAGGATCCTGCCCGGAAAGATGCACATCGACCTGCTTTCTGCCAGCGGACACAAGATCCATGCGCCGAAGGGCATGGGCCTTCTGTATGTGAGAGACGGCGTGCGCCTACGCAGCATCCTGTTCGGCGGCGGCCAGCAGGGCGGCCTTCGAAGCGGTACGGAGAATACGGCCGGCATCGCGGGAATGGCCCTTGCGGCAAAGATGCTATATGATCACCTGGAAGAAGACAGGGAAATGCTTTACGGCCTGAAGGAACAGTTCCTCCGGGAACTGGAAGGCACGGAAGGGATCCATGTGAACGGCCCTGCGGGAAGAGAAGGGGCGCCGCATGTGATCAGCCTTTCCTTTGACGGCGTCCGTTCGGAGGTCCTGCTCCATGCGCTGGAAGAGAAGGGAATCTACGTGTCCGCGGGAAGCGCCTGCTCCTCCAACAGACCCCATGTATCCGGCACACTGACTGAAATCGGCGTGCCTAAAGAGCACCTGGACAGCACGATCCGTTTCAGCACATCCGTGATGAATACGCCGGAGGATATGACCGCGGCAGCGGACGCACTGAAGGAACTCCTGCCCTTCCTGAGGAAATATACACGCCACTGAGGGCGGGAACACACGATAATACGAGGAAAACAGATATGAGATATCAGGCATTCCTGATCAAATATGCGGAGATCGGGATCAAGGGAAAGAACCGGGGCATATTTGAGGAAAAGCTTGTCAGCCAGATGAAGATCGCCCTGAAAAGATGTGAAGGAAAATTCTCGGTCGCAAGGACAAGCGGCCGTGTATTCGTATACTGTGACGGCGAATATGACTATGAAGAAGTGACACAGAACCTGCAGGAGGTCTTCGGCATCGTCGGGATCTGCCCCATCCGGATCCTTCCGGTCTGTGAGATCGGCGAGCTGAAAAAGGCCGCAGCAGAGTTCTTCGGGGAAGAATATCCCGACCGTGCCCATACCTTCAAGGTCCACTGCAGGCGTCTTTCCAAGAATTATCCGCTGGATTCGATGGGCGTCAACGCCGAGGTCGGCGAGGCAATCCTGGAAGCTTATCCCGAAGCGACTGTGGACGTGCATGAACCCGAGATCCAGCTCAATATCGAGATCCGTGAGAGGATCTACCTGTATTCCCATATCCTGGAGGGCCCCGGCGGTCTTCCCATCGGAACGGCCGGAAAGGCCATGCTCCTGCTCTCCGGCGGGATCGATTCCCCGGTCGCCGGCTATATGTGCGCAAAGCGCGGGCTGAAACTGGATGCGGTCTATTACAATGCGCCGCCCTATACCAGCGAGCGGGCACTCCAGAAGGTCATTGATCTCGCGTCCAAAGTGGCCAGGTATACAGGACCCATTTATCTTCATAACATCAATTTTACGAAGATCCAGCTGTATATCTATGAAAAGTGCCCCCACGACGAGCTGACGATCATCATGCGCCGCTTTATGATGCGGATCGCGGAAACGATCGCGAAAAGAACGGCCTGCGATGCGCTGATCACGGGTGAGAGCCTTGGCCAGGTGGCGTCCCAGACGACCCGGTCCCTGGCGGTGACCAATGAAGTGTGCACACTTCCCGTTTTCCGTCCGCTGATCGCCTTTGACAAGGAAGAGATCATTCATATTTCAAAGAAGATCGACACCTTTGAGACCTCCATCCTTCCCTATGAGGACTGCTGCACGATCTTTGTGGCAAAGCATCCCGTAACGAAGCCGGTCGCAGACGTCATCCGGCGCCATGAGAGGAACCTGGATGAGAAGATCGACGAGCTTGTACAGGAAGCCCTGGAGACGGATGAGATCCTGATCGTCGACCGGGACGGATCCCGGGTCTTCAAGCACCGTGAGGATCCCCTGGAAAAAGGAATGTAAGAAAAAAGCAGCAGTTCCGGACGGAACTGCTGCCTTTGCTTTTCTGCCATTGTATTCCGGGGACCTGCCGGATCCTGTCTGTCAGTCGATGATGTAGGGCTTCAGTGTTTCCATGACTTCATCCAGGCCGCTTTCCGCATGGATGTTCAGGTCGATGGGCTTGGAAAGATCCAGAGAAAAGATGCCCATGATGGACTTGGCGTCGATGACATATCTTCCGGAGATCAGGTCGAAGTCATAGTCGAATCTTGTGATGTCATTTACAAAGGACTTGACTTTATCAATGGAGTTAAGAGATATTTTTACTGTTTTCATGAAATGCGTACCTTTCTGTTTCAATGCGCAATCGGGCAGATACCGGAAGTGATTACGTTTCTGTTGGTGTTTGCTACCTGTTTATACTATAATTCAAAACCATAAAAGTCAATCTTACGGGACGAGGATTTCATGCGGGAGAATTCGAAGAAAGCGGCTGTTCATAACCTGGGCTGCAAGGTGAACAGCTATGAACTGGATATTATCGTACAGAAGCTGGAGGCGGCGGGATATACGATCGTTCCCTTTGATGAAAAGGCCGATCTGTATGTCGTGAATACCTGCACGGTCACGAACATCGCGGACCGCAAGTCCAGGCAGATGCTGCACAGGGCAAAGGCGCTCAATCCGGATGCTGTCGTGGCCGCCGTCGGCTGCTACGTGGAAACGGATGCGGAGAAGATCCGCAAAGACCCCGCCATTGACATCGCCCTCGGAAATAAAGACAAGACAAAGCTCCCGGAAATGGCGGAGAAGCTGATGCGGGAGCGGGAGCGGGCAGACGCCGGGATGCCGGACGAAGGAGCCGCCGACGCGCCGGACAAAACGGCTGCCGGAGCAGCGGACGAAGGAGCGGCCGGAGCGGCAGAGGGCATGACGGAGGCTCCCCTCTTTCTTACGCAGCCGGGCCACACCAGGGCCTATATCAAGATCCAGGACGGCTGCAACCAGTTCTGTTCCTACTGCATCATTCCCTATGCCCGGGGCAGGATCACGTCCCGGGATACGGAAGAGATCCTGCAGGAGATCACGGGACTGGCTGCCAGGGGCATCCGGGAGGTGGTCCTTACGGGGATCCATGTATCCTCCTTCGGAAAGGACCGGGGGGAAGATCCGCAGGATGCGCTTCTGGAGCTCCTTACCAGGATCCAGCTTCTTTCCGGGATCCGCAGGATCCGCCTAAGCTCCCTGGAGCCCCGGATCATGACAGAGAGATTCGTTACGGGCATTGCCCGTCTTTCCAAGGTCTGTCCCCATTTCCACCTCTCTTTGCAGAGCGGCTGCGATGAGACCTTAAAGAGGATGAACCGCCATTATACGACGGAAGAATATGCGGAAAGCGTTGCCCGCCTCCGCCGCTGTTTTGACAGGCCCGCCATTACGACAGACGTCATTGTGGGCTTTCCGGGAGAGACGCAGGAAGAATTTGAAAGATCGAAGGCCTTCCTGGAAGAGATCGGTTTCTATGAGATCCACGTCTTCCGCTACTCGGCAAGAAAGGGCACGGTGGCGGCCGGTATGCCGGGCCAGCTCACCAATGCCGTAAAGGAGGAGCGGAGCTCGGTCCTGCTTTCGCTTACGGAAAGGCAGGCGCAGGACTACAGGGCGCTTTTCGACGGCCGGGAAGAGGAGGTCCTTCTCGAAGAAGAAGCCTTCAGGGAAGGAGACCGGTATTTCCGCGGGCACACCATGCGCTATGTGGAGGTGTATGTGCCGGCGGACGCCCTCCCGCAGGATACGGATCCTTCGGGGCAGATCGTGCGGGGGATCCTGCACCGCCGGGAAGAGGCGGACGGCACCCCGTATTACGTCATGATGCCGCAGGCGTGAAGGTGTCCGTGACAGTACAAGGAGTGCGCCTGCCCATTGAACACTGGCCTAAAATAGAGTAATATTACTCCAAAGGTCCTTTTTTTCGGAACAGTAAGACAAAAGGGGCGCTCTCCGCCCCGTGAGGTAGTGAATATGATGAAAAAATACATTGAAGATGATCTCGGCAATACACAGTATTTCAAGGTGAAGCCGGATGAGGAGAGCGGCGTCAAGAAGGTGCTTTCCGTCGTATATGAAGCGCTTTCCAAGAAAGGGTACGATCCGGTGAACCAGATCGTCGGATACATCATGTCCGGCGACCCTACCTATATTACGAACTACATGGGCGCCAGAAGCCTGATCATGAAGGTGGAGCGCGATGAGCTGGTAGAGGAAGTGCTCGAATCCTACATCCGCAACAACCACTGGGACAACAGGGGTTAAAGGGAGAACGGACAGAAGATGCGGGTCATGGGACTTGATTACGGATCCCGCACAGTAGGCGTATCCATCAGCGATGAACTCCTGATGACGGCACAGCCGAAGGAGACCATCTGGCGGGAGAGAGAATCGAAATGCCGCAGGACTCTCGCACGGATCAGCGAGCTGGTGGACGAATATGATGTCGGGCTTATTGTGGTCGGGCTTCCGCTGAATATGAATGATACGGCCGGTGAGAGAGCAGAAGCGGCGCTCCGTTTCAGGGACATGCTGTCCGGCAGAGTGTCGGTTCCCATTGTCATGTCCGACGAGCGGCTCACGAGCGTGGAAGCGGACGAGATGCTCGCCCGCATGCGGATTCCCAGAGAAGATCGGAAACAGTACATGGATCAGCTGGCGGCAGGCGTGATCCTCCAGGAATACCTGGAAAATCACAGGAAAGAAATAGCAGAAATTGACAGTAAAAGAGAAAAATGAAATCAGACAGGAGACCATGGAAGGTCTCCGCATTATTCCGCTTGGCGGTCTGGAACAGATCGGCATGAATATAACGGTCCTGGAATATGACGACAGCATTATCGTCATAGACTGCGGACTTGCCTTTCCGGAGGATGACATGTTCGGTATCGATATGGTGATACCGGACGTTACTTATCTGGAGGAAAACATCGACAAGGTCAAGGGCTTTGTCATCACCCACGGGCACGAGGATCATATCGGCGCCCTGCCCTATGTCCTGCAGAAGGTCAACGTGCCGGTCTATGGCACGCGGCTTACCATGGGCATCATCGAGCACAAGCTCTCGGAGCATGGCCTTCTGGATACCACGACGCGTGTCGTCGTGCAGTTCGGGCAGACCGTGAATCTCGGAAAATTCCGTGTGGAATTCATCAAAACAAATCACAGCATCGTAGACGCCGCCGCCCTTGCCATTTATTCGCCGGTGGGCGTTGTCGTGCATACGGGCGATTTCAAGGTGGATTACACGCCGGTCTACGGTGATGCCATCGACCTGCAGAGATTTGCGCAGCTGGGAAAGAACGGCGTCCTGGCGCTCATGTGCGATTCCACGAATGCGGAACGCCCGGGCTATACACAGTCGGAGCGTACGGTAGGCGTAACGATCGACCGGCTTTTTGCCGAGCATAAGGATACGCGCATCATCATTTCGACCTTTGCCTCCAATGTGGACAGGGTGCAGCAGATCATCAATTCTTCCTATAAATATGGAAGAAAGGTCGTGGTGGAAGGCCGCAGCATGGTCAATATCATCAAGACCGCATCGGAACTCGGCTGCCTTAACGTACCGGAGAGGACCCTGATCGATATTGACGAGCTGAAGAACTATCCGGAGAACAAAACGACGATCATCACCACGGGATCCCAGGGAGAGAGCATGGCCGCCCTGACCCGCATGGCAGAGGATACCCACCGCAAGATCAAGATCGGCCCCGGCGATACGATCATCTTTTCTTCCCATCCCATCCCCGGGAATGAGAAATCCGTTACGAATGTCATCAACAAGCTTCTGATCAAAGGAGCGGATGTTGTTTTCCAGGATGTCCATGTCTCCGGGCATCCTTGCCAGGAAGAGCTCAAGCTCATCTATTCCCTGGTACAGCCCCGGTATGCGATCCCGGTCCACGGCGAATACCGGCACCTCATCGCGCAGTCCAAGATCGCCCGCGACCTGGGGATCAGCAAGGACAATATCTTCATCATGCGTTCGGGCGATGTCCTGACGCTGGATCAGAAGAAGGCGGAGATCACCGGAAGTGTGATCACGGGGACCCTTCTGGTGGACGGGCTGGGTGTCGGCGATGTCGGAAACGCGGTGCTGCATGACCGTCAGCACCTTGCCGAAGACGGTATCGTGATCGTGGCCTTCACGATGGAAGGCGATGCCATCGTTGCAGGACCGGAGATCACGTCCCGCGGCTTTGTCTACATAAAGGAAGCGGATGAGCTGATGCAGGAAGCGGTGGAAGTCGCAAAAGATGCACTTTTCCGGTACCTGGACAAAGGCGTCAGCGACAGGAACCGCCTGAAGGCCTCCGTAAAGGACGCACTCGGAGACTTTTTCTGGAAGACTTACAAAAGGCGTCCGATGGTGCTGGCCCTGATCCTGGAGCTGTAAGAGGCGACCGTAAGGAGGAAGAATGCAAACCGTCCGAAAGAAAAAAGCCGCCGGCCACGCTTCCCGGCCGAAGAGGGAAGGACTGGGCGACAGGCAATCGATCCTGGATCACGTCGGGACCGTGGTAAAATATATTCTTCTCGTTATCCTGCTGATGTATTTTGTCAGCCTGGCCCATAAGGCGTATGATATCGGGTATGCCGTATTTTCCCAGACAGCGGCGGATGTGCCCGAAAACGCCGTAAAGGTGCAGATCGAGATCAAGGAAGGCATGTCCGTATCCCAGGTGGCGAAGCTCCTGAAGGAGAGCGGCATTATCCGTGATGCGGACATTTTCCGCTACCAGGAGAGGGTCTCCTCTTATCACGGAATGATCAGTCCCGGCGTTTATACGCTTTCCTCCGACATGAAGCCGGAAGAGATACTGGAAGTACTTGCACAGAATTATAACAGCGGGGAGGACGAAGATGGATGACCGGGGAGACAGTCTCCTGGCCTTTATCGAATCTCAGACGTCCCGGAACCCGGATCTTATTATGGAAATGGAAAAGGAGGCACTGGAAGAAGGGATCCCGATCATTCGGCCCATGACCCAGAGCCTCATTAAATTTCTGCTGGAGATGAAAAAACCGCAGAAGATCCTTGAAGTGGGGACGGGAACGGGCTTTTCCGCTTCCCTGATGCATGTATTTGCGCCGGAGGCCGGGATAACGACGATCGAAAGGGATGAAGCAAGGATCCGAAGAGCAAAAGAGAATTTCGCAAAGCTTTCGGGAAAGCCCATAACGCTCCTTGAGGGCGATGCGGCCGATATCCTGAAGGAGCTTCCCGCAGGGTATGATCTGATCTTCATGGATGCGGCCAAGGGACAGTACATTCATTTTTACGACGAAGTGAAGCGCCTTCTTCTTCCCGGCGCGGTCCTGATCAGCGACAACATTTTCAAGGAGGGCGAGATCCCGGCTTCCCGGTTTGCCGTGAAGCGGAGGAACCGCACGATCCATAAGCGAATGAGAGAATACCTGGAAAGGCTGACCCGGGATCCGGAGCTTGTCACGATCCTTCTGCAGGAAGGAGACGGGGCGGCGCTTTCCGTCCGGAAAGAGCAGGAGTAAGATACGCAGAATGCCTGAAAGAAACGTAAGAAGACCGGAACTTCTGTGTCCGGCAAAAGACCTGGAGGTCTTAAAGACCGCCGTCCTTTTCGGGGCGGATGCTGTCTATATCGGCGGAGAGGCCTACGGGCTTCGGGCAAAGGCCCGGAATTTCTCTCCGAAGGATATGGAGGAAGGGATCCGGTACGCCCATGAAAGGGGTGTTAAGGTCTATGTGACCGCCAACATCCTGGCGCATGAAAGAGACCTTGCGGGAGCGGCGGAATACTTCCGCGAGCTGGAACGGCTCCGGCCGGATGCGGTCCTTGTCGCAGATCCCGGCATGTTCCTCCTGGCCAAAGAAAACTGCCCGGATGTGGAGATCCACATCTCCACCCAGGCCAACAATACCAATCACGGGACCTTCCGTTTCTGGAAGGAGCTGGGCGCATCCCGCGTCGTGTGCGCGAGGGAGCTTTCCATGGAAGAGATCGCCGAAATCCGGCGTGAGCTTACAGATCCCGCAACGGGCATGCCGTCCATGGAGATGGAAGCCTTCGTCCATGGTGCCATGTGCATCTCCTATTCGGGAAGGTGCCTTCTGTCCAATTATTTTACCGGACGGGATGCGAACCACGGAGAATGCACACATCCCTGCCGCTGGAAATATGCGGTCGCCGAAGAGTCCCGGCCGGGAGAATACCTCCCCATAGAAGAAAACGAACGCGGGACCTTCATTTTCAATTCCCGGGATCTTTGCATGATCGAATATATCCCGGAGCTTGTGAAAGCCGGCGTCGACAGCTTTAAGATCGAAGGCCGGATGAAGACGGCCCTGTATGTGGCCGCGGTCGCAAGGACCTACCGGATGGCCATCGACGATTACCTGGAAAGCGAAGAAAAATACAGGCAGAACATCCCCCTGTACATGGAAGAGATCCGCAAGTGCACCTACCGGCGCTTTACCACCGGCTTTTATTTCGGAAGACCGAATGAAGATTCCATGGTCTATGACAGCAATACGTATGTGAGCGAAGCGGTATGGCTCGGGATCGCGGAGGATGTAAGGGAAGACGGACGCATCCTGATCACTCAGAGGAACAAGTTCTGCACGGGAGACGAGATCGAGATCATGAAGCCGGACGGGCGGGATATTCCCTGCCGCGTCTTAAGTATACAGACGGAAGCGGGAGAAGAAGCCATGAGCGCTCCGCATCCGAAGGAAAAGCTTTATATTTTACTGGACCGGCCTGCCGAAACGGGCGATATTTTAAGAACCTGCCAGAAAGGATGAAGACCCGAATGAGCGACATTATCAAGGTGGAAGAGCTGTACGGCAAAAACGTGTTTACCCTCAGCAAAATGAAGGAGCGCCTACCCAAGAGCGTTTTCCGGAATGTCCGGAGCGTCATGTTAAATGGCGGAGAGCTTTCCTTATCTGACGCAGACGTGATCGCCAAGGCCATGAAGGACTGGGCCATGGAGAACGGCGCAACGCACTACACACACTGGTTCCAGCCGCTGACGGGCATTACGGCGGAGAAGCACGACGCATTCGTCTCAACGCCCGATGAAGAAGGCCACATGGTGACGGCCTTTACGGGAAGGGACCTGATCAAGGGAGAACCGGACGCTTCCTCCTTCCCTTCCGGAGGACTCCGTTCTACCTTTGAAGCGCGCGGATATACGGCCTGGGACGTTACTTCGCCCGCATTCCTGAAGGAATCGGGAACAGGCGTCACGCTGTGTATCCCCACCGCATTCTGTTCCTACACGGGAGAGGCCCTGGACAAGAAGACGCCTCTTCTTCGTTCCATGGAAGCAATCAGCACCCAGGCGCTCAGGATCGTGCGCCTTTTCGGGGATGTGCAGTCCCGGAAGGTCATGACCTCCACGGGTGCCGAACAGGAATACTTCCTAGTGGATAAAAAGAAATACCTCAAACGCACGGATCTTATTTTTACGGGGCGGACCCTTTTCGGTGCACCGGCGCCGAAGGGACAGGAAATGGAAGACCACTATTTCGGCGTGATCCGGGAGAGAGTCGGCCAGTATATGAAGGACCTGAACGTCGAACTCTGGAAGCTGGGCGTTCCCGCCAAGACGCAGCACAATGAAGTCGCACCCGGCCAGCATGAGCTTGCGCCGATCTATGAAACGGCAAACCTGGCCGCGGATCACAACCAGCTCATCATGGAAGCCATGAAGCGGGTGGCGGATCATCATGAGCTGCGCGTTCTGCTGCATGAAAAGCCTTTCGCGGGCGTGAACGGGTCCGGCAAGCACAACAACTGGTCGCTGACGACGGACAGGGGAGAGAATCTCCTGGATCCCGGCGATTCCCCGGAGCGGAACGTACGCTTTCTCCTGATCCTTGCCTGCATCCTGCGGGCCGTGGATATCCATGCGGATCTTCTGCGCCAGAGCGCTTCCGACGTCGGGAACGACCTGCGCCTCGGCGCCAATGAGGCACCGCCCGCCATCGTTTCCGTCTTCCTGGGAAGACAGCTGGAGGACGTGGTGAAGCAGCTGGTGGAGACCGGTACGGCGGACAGTCATATCGAGGGCGGGATCTTAAGGACCGGCGTGTCCACGCTTCCCGATATCGCCAAGGACGCCACGGACCGCAACCGCACATCGCCCTTTGCCTTTACCGGCAATAAGTTCGAATTCCGTATGGTCGGATCCTCCGATTCGATCGCAGGATCCACGACGACCCTGAACGCCATTGTCGCGGAGACCTTCTGCGAAGCGGCGGACCGCCTGGAGGCGGCGGAGAATTTTGAACTTGCCGTCCATGACCTGATCAAGGAATACATGACAAAGCACCAGAGGATCGTCTTCGACGGAAACGGCTATTCACCCGAGTGGGTGGTGGAAGCCGAAAGAAGAGGACTTCCCAATATCAGCTGCATGATCGATGCGGCGGATGCTCTCACAACGGACAAGGCGGTCGCCCTGTTTGAAAAATTCGGCATTTTCAACCGTACCGAGCTGGAATCCCGCAAGGAGATCACCTTTGACACCTATGCCAAGACGATCAACATCGAAGCGCTGACCATGATCGATATGGCGGCCAAGCAGATCATTCCCGCCTGCATGAAATACGAAAGAGACCTGGCGGGCACGATCATAGCGGTCAAGGAAGCGGGTGCGGTGTTCCACGCGGAAAACGAAAAGCTCCAGAAGATCGCGGATTACATCGACCAGGCCCAGATGGCCCTGGATGAGCTGCGCAGCAGGGAGAAGGAAGCATCAGAGATCGGGAACGTCCGGGAGAGGGCGTATTTCCATAAGGATGTGGTGGTACCTGCCATGCAGGCGCTCAGGACGCCCTGCGACAAGCTGGAAGCGATCGTCGACAAACAGTTCTGGCCCTTCCCTACCTATGAGGACCTGATGTTTGAAGTATAACGAAACATAAAGAACGAAAAATTATTCGGAGGTTAATGTATGCGGATCATAATTGTCGGCTGCGGTAAGGTCGGCAGGACCATTGCACAGAGACTGTGTAAAGAAGGACACGATATTGCTGTCATCGATAAGAGCAGCAAGGTGATCGAGAATATTACCGGAGAACTGGACGTCATGGGCGTTATCGGAAACGGCGCCAGCTATTCCGTGCAGTCGGATGCCGGGATCGAAGATACAGATCTTCTGATCGCGGCAACGGATTCGGACGAACTGAATCTCCTGTGCTGCCTGTTCGCGAGAAAGGCAGGCAAATGCAACACCATCGCCCGTGTCCGCAGTCCCCTGTACAATGAAGAGATCGGATACATCAAAGAAGAACTGGGTCTTTCCATGATCGTCAATCCGGAATATGCGGCAGCAACGGAGATCTCCCGGCTCCTGCGGTTCCCTTCCGCCATCAAGATCGATACCTTTGCGAGAGGAAAAGTGGAACTTCTTCAGTTCGTGATCCCGAAGGATTCTCCCATCGCGGACAGCAGGATCATGGATATTCCCGCAAAGATCAGGGGAGAGGTCCTGATCTGTGCCGTCCAGAGAGGACAGAACGTGGAGATCCCCAACGGACAGTTCGTATTAAAGGGCGGCGATACGGTCAGTATCGTCTCCGAGCCCCTGAAGGCCCGTCCCTTCTTCAACAAGGTGGGGATCGATATCCGGAAGGTCCGCAATACGCTGATCGTCGGCGGCGGTACGGTCGCTTATTATCTTGCCAAGATCCTGGAGGGCTCCGGCATCCAGGTAAGGATCCTGGAGAAGAGCATGGAGCGCTGCGAAGAGCTCAGTGCCCTCCTTCCCGAGGCGATCATCCTGAACGGGGATGCGCTGGATCACAACCTTCTGAAGGAAGAGGGCCTTGAGACCTGCGATTCCTTCGTAACACTGACGGGCATCGACGAGGAGAATATTTTCCTTTCCCTGTTCGCCCAGCAGAATAACCAGCGGGCCAAGATCATCACAAAGACGGACCGTATCGCTATTGATGAACTGATCGAGAAGTTCAACCTCGGCAGTATGATCCATCCCAAGAACATCACGGCGGAGAATGTCGTCCGCTATGTCCGCGCCATGCAGAATTCCATCGGAAGCAACGTGGAAACGCTGTATAACATTGTGGAGAACAAGGCAGAAGCTCTGGAATTCATCATCAACGAGGATTCTCCCGTTGCAGGCATCCCGCTCTCGCAGCTGAAGATCAGGGATAACGTCCTGATCGCCAGCATTTACCGGAGAGGGCATGTCATCATGCCGAACGGCCAGACAACGATCGCAGTCGGAGACAGTGTCGTAGTGGTTACCACGCACAGGGGATTCCGGGATATCAGGGATATCCTGGCATGACCTGCGGGGAGAATTCATCATGCATTATTCAATAGTACGATATATTCTGGGACAGGTCCTTCAGGTGGAGTCCGCCCTGCTGATCCTGCCCTTTGTAACAGGTCTCATCTACCGGGAACAGGAGGCATTCTCCTTCCTGGTCATGGCCCTTGCCTGCCTGGGCTTAGGTGCGCTCATGAAACTGAAGAAACCGGAGCAGATGGTCTTCTACGCAAGAGAAGCCATCACCTGCGTTGCCCTGAGCTGGATCATGATCAGTATTTTCGGGGCGCTCCCCTTTGTCATCAACGGGGATATCCCGTCCTTTACCGACGCCCTGTTCGAGACCATTTCCGGCTTTACCACGACGGGAGCGAGCATCCTTCCCGTCGTAGAAGACCTTTCCCATGCTTCCCTGATCTGGAGGAGCTTTACCCACTGGGTCGGCGGTATGGGCGTCATCGTATTCATGCTGGCCATCGTTCCCATGACGGGCGGCTATAATGCCCAGCTCATGAAGGCGGAAAGCCCGGGCCCCACCTTCGGAAAACTGGTGCCCAAGCTTAAGGACAGTGCCATGATCCTGTATCTGATCTACATCGTCATGACACTGATACAGATCGTGCTCCTGTGCCTTGCCGGCATGCCCCTGTTCGATTCCCTGTGCATGTCTTTCGGCTCCGCGGGTACCGGAGGTTTCGGCATTACGGGTGCCAGCGCCGGCGGTTACACCATGCTCCAGCAGGGGATCATCACCGTCTTTATCATTATGTTCGGCGTCAACTTCAATGCCTACTACCTGATCGTAGGCCGCAATTTCAAGGATGCCTTCAGGATGGAAGAGGTGCGCTGGTACCTTCTGATCATTGCGTCGGCCGTGGTCCTGATCACCTCCAATGTAAGAAGTTTCTTTGATTCCTGGTTCGAGGCATTCCACCATACGATCTTCCAGGTGGCCTCCATTATTACGACTACGGGATACAGTACGGTCGACTTCAACCAGTGGCCGGATTTCTCCCGCTGCATCCTGGTGACGCTGATGTTCATCGGCGCCTGCGCAGGCAGTACGGGCGGCGGCATCAAGGTCTCCCGTATCGTGATCCTGCTCAAATCCTTCCGGCAGCAGGTCATGGAGTACATCCATCCCAGAAGCGTCACGACGATCGAATTTGACGGCAGGCCGGTGGAGAAGAACGTGGTTCGCAGCATCAGCGCATACCTTGCGACCTTTGTCATGATCTTCGCGATCTCCATGCTGATCCTGTCCATGGACCACAATTCGGATCTTCTTTCCGGATTCACGGCGGTGGCGGCGACCTTCAACAACATCGGGCCGGGCCTGGACAAAGTAGGGCCGATGGCCAACTACGGAGGACTTTCCGTCCTTTCCAAATATACGCTGATGTTCGACATGCTGGCGGGAAGACTGGAGCTGTATCCCATGATCATCCTTCTGTTCCCCCGTGTCTGGAAAAGGAACTGAAAAGCTTTTTCTTTTTTTTGAAAAAACACTTGCATTCCGCGCACCGGTTTAGTATAATTCATGTTCGTAGCGGCGGGGTATGACTGCTGCGAACATATATTGGGATATCGCCAAGCGGTAAGGCAACGGACTCTGACTCCGTCATTTCGTAGGTTCGAATCCTACTATCCCAGCTGACAGAGGGGACTTTTGGCTAGTTTTGCCAGAAGTCCTTATTTTATTTCCGGTAGGCTTTCCGAACAGCACAGACAGATGAATAACCTTTTTTTATGGGAAGACACATATTTTTCACTGGTAATTTTCTGTGAGTTAATGCATAATAAAGCGACAAATTCTGAAGTTTGGCGGATACCGGGATAAGGGAGCGGAATGTATACATTTGACAGCAGAGTACGATACAGCGAGACGGACCTGAACGGAGATCTTAAGATCGAAGCCCTGATGAATTATTTCCAGGACTGCTCCACATTCCAGTCAGAGGATCTGGGAGTCGGGATCGGGTACCTGCAGGAGAACCATGTGGCCTGGATGGTCATCTACTGGCAGATCGACATCCTGCGCCTTCCGAGGCTCGGGGAGAGGATCCGCATCGGGACTTCGCCCTATTCGATCAAAGGGATCATTGGCCTGCGTAATTTCATGATGGAGACCGCAGAAGGCGAGCGCCTTGTCAATGTCAATTCCGTATGGTCGCTGATCGATATGGAAAAGCAGCTCCCGGTCAGGGTATTTCCTTCCATGGTGGAAAAATACGAGCTTTTCCCGAAGTTCGATATGGAATACACCTCCAGGAAGATCGTGGTCCCGGAGACAGACGGCAGGGCGCTGCCGCCTGTTGAAGTCACAGAGGAAATGCTGGACAGCAACCGCCATGTCAACAATGCACAGTATGTAAGGCTGGCGCAGGCACAGCTGTCGGAACACCAGAAGATCACGAGGATGCGTGTCGAGTACCTGAAACAGGCACATCTTGGCGATGGGATCTTCCCGGTCGTATACGGAGAAGAGACCGTGACGGTCGTCCTGAACGCACAGGACGGATCACCGTATTGCATCGTCCAGATGGAAGCCGGGGGCGGCACGGCATGATAGAAGAGACAGCCCGGGGCCCTTCCTGAAGGAGCGGACCGCAGGCTGCGGAAAAGGATAATCGGAAACAGTTTTATGTTCAAACTCGGTCAGAAACAGGTATTACACGTTGAAAAGACAGTTCCCATGGGAGTTTTCCTCATAGAGGAGGGGAACGGGCAGGAGCATGTCCTCCTTCCGCGCAGGCAGGTGCCGGGAAATGTATCCATCGGCACCGCGCTGGAGGTATTCCTGTATAAGGATTCGGAAGACAGGATCATCGCAACGACGAAGGAGCCTGCCCTGAAGCTCCATGAAGTGGGATATCTTACGGTCAAGGAGGTCGGCAGGATCGGCGCGTTTCTTGACTGGGGACTGGATAAGGATCTGCTTCTTCCCTTCCACGAACAGCCCCGCAAGCGGGTCGTACAGGGACAGAACTGCCTGGTGGCAGTCTATCTTGACAAGAGCAGCCGCCTGTGCGCGACGATGAATGTCTATCCTTATCTTCGTACGGACAGTCCCTACATCGCAGGGGACGAGGTGACGGGAACGGTCTATCAGACCAGCCGGAACTTCGGTACTTTCGTTGCGGTGGATGATATGTTCTCCGCGCTGATCCCGCAGAAAGAACTGGTCAGGGAGCTGGAGATCGGAGAAAAGGTCCGTGCCAGGGTGACCATGGTCAAGCCGGACGGAAAGCTGGATCTTTCCATCCGCGAAAAGACCTGGGTCCAGATGGCGCTGGACGAAGAGCGCCTGCTGGAAATGCTACGCAGCGGCGGCGGCAGCATTTCTTTCAATGATAAAGCTTCGCCGGAGCTCATCCGCCGGGAGGCAAAGATGAGCAAAAACGAGTTCAAACGGGCTGTCGGCGGCCTTCTCAAAGCCGGCAGGATCCGGATCGAAGAGGATTCGATCGTTCTTCTGGAAGAATCAAAGTGAGTCATTTTTCATGAAAATACACAAAAAAAATCCACTGTTTTAGTGGATTTTTTCTTGCCCGTGGATTAGAATGAAGGTACTGAGTGCTTACTGCATGTGTTTTTGCGGCAAGCGGAAAGAGTGAGAAATGATTTCGAATCAGGTTTTACAGAATACAATCGAAGGTATCAGAGACATATCCCATCTGGAACTGGCGATCATGGACGCGGATGGAAGAGAGGTCGTTTCCACGGCCGCTGTCTTTTCGGAAGCCGCCGCAGCCATTCCGGACTTTGCCGATTCTCCCGCTGATTCCCAGTCAGCCGGACCCTTCCAGTTCTTTAAGGTGTTCGACGAAAAGCAGCTGGAATATATTATCGTTGTATACGGGAATTCGGATAATACCCTGCTTATCGGACGCATGGCGGCCTTTCAGGTGAAGGGGCTCCTGGGAGCGTTCAAGGAGCATTATGACAAGGACAGTTTCATGAAGAACCTGCTTCTTGACAATCTCCTCCTGATCGATATCTACGAGCGGGCGAAGAAGCTCCATATCCAGGCAAATGCCCAGAGAGTCGTTATCCTGATAGAGCTTCCTCACGGTGTCAACCGGGATAAGGATCCCATCTCCGCAGTGCAGGAATTCATCGGCACGCCTTCCGAAGATTTTGTGACGGCTGTGGATGAGGATATCGTGGTCATCGTCAAGGCCGTGTCCTCGCCGAACCGCCTGCCGGAGATCGAGAAGACCGCGGAACTTTTGATGAAGCATCTGGAAGAAGCGGACATCACGAATACAAGGATCGCCTACGGAACGGTCGTAGGAGAACTCAAGGAGATCAGCCACTCCTATAAGGAAGCCAAGATGGCCCTGGACGTCGGCAGGATCTTCTTTGAAGACAAGAATATCATCGCATATAACCAGCTGGGCATCGGAAGACTGATCTATCAGCTGCCGATCCCCCTGTGCAAGCTTTTCATCAAGGAGATCTTCAAGGACAGGAGACCGGACGAATTCGATGAGGAAACGCTGACGACGATCTATAAGTTCTTCGAGAACAACCTGAACGTATCGGAGACTTCCCGCCAGCTGTTCATCCACCGCAATACCCTTGTGTACCGCCTTGACAAGCTCCTGAAGAGCACGGGACTGGACCTGAGGGTCTTTGAAGACGCCATTACCTTCAAGATCGCCCTGATGGTCGTAAAATATATGAAGTATATGGAGCAGTCCGATAAATAAGCACAGCCGGGGCGTCCCTGCTCTGCACAACATCCGTTTGGAGAATCTATGAGTCAGAATTACAGATCTGCGGGATCGCCGGATAACGACGAGACCGTCATCCTTCTGGACAACGTCAGCAAACAGTATACGAACGGGGCTCCCGCAGTCAATCACGTTACGCTGTCCGTCCGGGAAGGAGAATTCGTTTTCATCACCGGAGAGACCGGCTCCGGAAAATCCACCCTTTTGAAGATCATGATCCACGAACTGGTGCCCACGGAGGGCACGGTCCGTGTGCTGGGGTATGACCTGAACAGGATCCGGCACGGAAAGATCGCGAAATTCCGCCGGAATCTCGGAATCGTCTTTCAGGACTTCCGTCTTCTGAAGGACCGTGACGTCTATGAGAATGTCGCTTTTGCGCAGCGTATCATCCAGGTCCCCGGCAACCAGATTCGCCGGAACGTCCTGAATGCGCTGGATATGGTCTCCCTTTCCGACAAGTACAAAAGAAAGGTCACCCAGCTTTCCGGCGGTGAGCAGCAGCGTGTCGCCCTTGCGAGAGCTCTGGTGAACAAGCCCTTTATCCTGCTTGCGGATGAGCCCACCGGAAATCTGGACGCAGACACCGCCTGGGAGATCATGCAGCTGATCGAGCGTGTCAACCGGGAATTCGGAACGACGGTCGTGGTCGTTACCCATGACCGGGGAATCGTTTCAAGAATGCATAAAAGAGTCATCGAGATGAAGCAGGGAGAGATCATCCGCGATGAGGGAAGCACTCCCGCTGAGACTTATGACGACTTTGAAGATGATCTGTTTGAGTATCAGGACGTAGACTCGGACGGATATGATTATGAGGATTAGCAGCTTGTTACACACAGTTGGACAGGGGTTTAGGCTCCTATTTCGAAACAAGAGTTATTCACTGGCATCGATCGGCACCATTTCCGCGTGCCTGTTCCTTTTCGGCATGTTCTATTCGGTGCTGACCAATTTCCAGCATATCGTGCGCACGGCGGAAGAAGGCGTTTCCGTAACGGTATTCTTCAAGCACGGCGTAACGGAGGAACAGATCGACCAGATCAGGATCGCCGTTGAGGAACGGGAAGAGGTCGCACAGGTCAATTATGTGTCGGCAGAGGATGCATGGGCGAGCTTCAGTGAGGAATATCTGGGGGAATACGCAGAGGGCTTTACGGAGAACCCCCTCGAGGATTCCGCGAACCTGGAGATCTATCTGAGCGACATCTCCAAGCAGAGCGAACTGGTCTCCTATCTGGAGTCCCTGGAAGAGGTCCGGATGGTCAACCGCTCGGAGCTGACGGCGAACACCCTTTCCGGCGCGAACCGGCTGATCGGATACGCTTCGGTCGCGATCATCGGCATACTTCTTCTGGTCGCGGTCTTCCTGATCAGTAATACGATCGCGACGGGCATCCAGAGCCACAAGGATGAGATCAATATCATGAAATACATCGGCGCTACAGACCTGTACGTCCGCGGCCCCTATGTATTTGAAGGCCTGCTCCTTGGTTTTCTGGGTTCCCTCATACCTCTTGTGGTCACCTATTTTGTCTATAATAAGGCGGTCGAGATCATTACGAGCCGCTATTATATGCTGACGCAGCTGATGAAATTCCTTCCCGTGGAAGAGATTTTCACCACCCTGATCCCGATTTCGGTCATTCTGGGCGTCGGTATCGGTTTTGTCGGCAGTATCCTGACGATAAGGAAGCATCTTCATGTTTGATTTCGGTCGCCGGCACCCGGTGGGAGGATCCGTATTTCATAAGAACATGATCAGGCGGTGTGCACTTACGTGCGCACTGCTTTTTGCCATGTCCATGGCGGGAAAAAGCGCCCTGCCCGTATCGGCGGACGTCCTGACGAGCGACAGTATCCGCCAGAAGGAGGCCTCCATCGCCGCCAGCAGGCAGGAGAGGGAGAGCATCCAGAACAGTCTCAGTGACATCCAGAAGATGAAGGAGGAACTGGAATCCTCCAAGGCGAACCTGGTCAGCTACGTTACGGAGCTGGATGCAAAGGTGACCCAGCTGCAGGAGAATATCGACAGACTGACTCAGCAGATCGAAGAAAAGGAAGAAGAGATCGTCCAGACCCAGGCGGAGCTGGAAGAGGCAGAAGCCAAAAAGGCGGAACAGTACAAGTCCATGAAGATCCGCCTCCGTTTTATCTATGAAAAAGGAAATTCCCGCTATTTTGAAACGATCATCAACACCTGGAACTTTGCGGAACTCCTGAACAAGGCGACCTATATCGAAATGCTGTCCGATTATGACGACCGTCTCCTGAAGGAGTTCACGCAGCAGGCGGAGCTTGTCAGGAAGATCGGGGAGGCCCTGGAAGAAGAGAAGAAAACACTGGATGAGGCAAAGGCGGGCGTGGAAGCCGAGCGGCAGTCCATGGAAGCCCTGATCGACGAGAAAAGATCCCAGATCTCGGTCCTCAGCAGCGAGATCTCGGAAACGGAGGAATCCATCCAGGAGTACCAGGCAAAAGTGGCAGCGCAGGATAACGCCATTGCCGCTCTGGAAGCGCAGGTCGCAGCCGAGAAGGCAGCGCTGGCAGCGCAGAACCGGCGTCATTACGGCGGCGGACAGTTCGTATGGCCGGCTCCGTCCTATTCCTACATATCTTCCGAATTCGGGAACAGGATCCATCCGATCTACGGAACGACAAGGTTCCACAGCGGACTGGACATGGCCTCCGCTTACGGTACGCCGATCCTTGCAGCGGCGGACGGTGTGGTCGTGGCAGCTTCCTATGATCCTTCCATGGGCAATTATGTCATGATCGATCACGGAGACAGCCTGTATACGATCTATATGCACTGCTCGTCCCTCTATGTGTCCAAAGGACAGGAAGTGAGCGCAGGCGCCAATATCGCGACTGTGGGCAGCACGGGCGCCTCCACGGGACCGCACCTGCATTTTTCCGTAAGACTCAACGGCTCTTACGTAAATCCGTGGAATTATCTTTGAATCATTTGACAGTATCCGGAGTGATCAATGAACCAGATGAATACAACAGGTATCGAACAGCAAAACCAGTTTGAAATGGCAGGCCCGGAACCGAAGAAGAACGGAAGGACGAAAGCGCCCTTTTTCCTGGGACTTGCCCTTGGCCTTATGGCAGGCTGTGCAGTCATGTATTTTGCCCTCCTGCAGTTCGGCCCCGGGAGCGGGCTTTTAAGCGGCGACGGAAAGAGCGCCATGAACATGGAGACCGCCTATAAGATCCAGGGACTGGAAGAAGCGATCGACATGTACTACTACAAGGCGGATGAGGTCACCCGCAGCCAGAAAGAGGAAGGCATTTACAAAGGCCTGATCCGTTCCCTCGGCGACCCCTATTCCGTCTATTATACCGAGGAAGAGGCCAGGGAGCTGGACAGCTCCCTCAGCGGCACCTATTACGGGATCGGCGCATACCTGAGCATGGACACCCAGTCGAACCTTCCCAAGATTTCCGGCGTCATAGAGGGGACTCCCGCTGAAGAGGCCGGCCTTATGACGAACGACATTATTTATAAGATCGACGGGGAGTCGACACAGGGCCTTGACCTGGATGAAGTCGTCAAGCGCGTTCGCGGAAAGGAAGGGACCACTGTCGATCTCACCCTTCTCAGGGACGGAGAGATCGACCCCATCGAAGCCAGGATCAGGCGGGCCAAGGTGGATTCCCCGACCGTATCTTCCGAGGTGCTCGAGGATACCGACGGGATCGGATATATTCAGATCACGGAATTCGATGACGTTACGTCGGGGCAGTTCTCGACACATCTTAAAAAGCTTTATGATGAAAATATCCGGGGACTTATCATCGATCTTCGGGATAATCCGGGCGGGAGCGTGGATGCGGCGACCGCCGTTGCGGGCGAACTGCTGCCGGAAGGACTTGTTTTCTATATGGAAGAACGGAACGGGAAGCGGACGGATTACCGGTGCGACGGCAAACATGAGATCCGGATCCCCCTGGCGGTCCTTGTCAACGAAAACTCCGCAAGCGCAGCCGAGATCCTCTCCGGCGCCGTACAGGATTCCGGCAAGGGACTGATCATCGGCACCAGGACCTACGGCAAAGGTGTCGTCCAGTCCGTATTCTCCCTGAATGACGGATCGGGCCTGAAGCTCACGGTCGCAGATTACTACACCCGTAACGGGAACAATATCAACGGGATCGGGATCACGCCTGACATGGAAGTGGAGCTGGATACGGAAGCCTATGTGGACAAGGGCGAGGACAATCAGCTGGAGAAAGCGATCGAAGAGATCGGGAAAATGGCGGACTGAAGCCATGCGGATATCATGTGCGGCGCGTGACCTGCGGGCAATAGGGCAGGAAACGAAAGAAAAGTTTCAGTAACACAGGAAGATAACGAAAACGATTTCACCAAAAGGGGCTGTTTACAGCCTCTTTTTTTAATTTGTTTGCAAATAAAGCACAAATCCAGAGACCGGTTTTTGTAAAAGGAGCACAAAAATGGTGAAAATGTACATCAATTTCAAAATCCCTCTTGAATTTGTGTTAAATATAGTCTATAAATAGATTACGAAAACGTTTAAGGAACATGAGCGTTCCAATCGAAACTAAAATGGAGGAAAAAGTTATGAGCAAGAAGTTACTTAGTGTTGTACTTGCATCTGCAATGGCAGCGGGCGTCCTCGCTGGCTGCGGCAGCACACCTGCTCCTGCAGCTGCACCGGCTCCGGCAGCAGAAGAGAAGAAGGAAGAAGCTCCCGCTGAGGAAGCAAAGGAAGAAGCTCCTGCAGAAGAAGCAAAGGAAGAGGCTCCTGCAGAGGCAGCAGCAGATGAAGGCAAGGTCCTGAACATTTACTGCTGGAATGAAGAGTTCAAGTCCCGTCTGACAGATCACTATCCGGGATACGAAGAAGTCGATGCCACCAACGGCAAGATCGGCGATGTCGCAGTTAAGTGGAACATCACTCCTTCCACTGACAACGCTTACCAGAACAACCTGGATGAGCACCTGCTTGGTCAGGAAGCTGCAGCAGCTGATGACAAGATCGACCTGTTCCTGGTTGAAGCCGACTACGCTCTGAAGTATGTCGACACCGATTACACAATGCCTGTAGCAGACCTTGGTCTTACAGCTGACGAGCTGGCTAACCAGTATAAGTACACACAGGACATTATGACCGATTCCAACGGCGCTCTGAAGGGCGTTTCATGGCAGGGCTGCCCCGGCGTTCTGATCTACAACAGAGAGGCTGCAAAGGAAGTCCTTGGCTCTGACGATCCCGAGACCGTCCAGGCTGCAGTTGCTGACTGGGATACCTTCGTTAAGACAGCAGCAGACATGAAGGCAGCAGGCTACAGCGTTATGTCTTCTGTAAACGATTCCTATCGTGTATATTCCAACAACGTTTCCACTCCCTGGGTCGTTGACGGCAAGATCGTGATCGACGACAACCTGATGAAGTGGGTTGACGATTCCAAGGCTCTGGTAGATGCAGGCGAGACCGGCACACATGCTCTTTGGAGCGATGACTGGTCCAAGGGCTTCTATCCGGACGGCAAGGTATTCGCATACTTCGGACCCGCATGGCTGATCAACTTCTCCATGGCAGCTGATACAGAAGGCTCTATCGCCAACGCAGGCGGCTGGGGCGCTGTTGAAGGACCTCAGGGCTTCTTCTGGGGCGGCACATGGATCGCAGCAGCTCAGGGCACAGACAACCCGACACTGGTTGCTGATATCATGAGACAGCTTACGACCAACGAACAGATCATGACCGATATCGTTAAGGCAGACAGCGACTTCGTTAACAACAAGCCCGCTATGGAAGCAGCAGCTGAGAACGATGAGTACGCATTCAAGGTCCTTGGCGGCCAGAATCCTCTTGCAATGTTCTGCGCAGGCGCTGAAAAGATCGATCTTTCCAACCTTTCCCCTTATGACCAGGGCTGCAACGAAGCATTCCAGAATGCTATGAAGAACTACTTCGACGGCAACTCCACAAAGGAAGAAGCTCTTGATATCTTCTACAAGAGCGTTGTTGAGAAGTATCCTGAGCTTACATACTGATTCGAAGGTTCGGACATTCGGTAAGTAATTTCACACTTCGTTGAATCAGGGTGCCTGCCCGGTTACGGCCGGACAGGCACCTTTTCTCAAAAAAGGCGGCAGTCCCGGCATTCGGGCTGCGCAGCATCCTCCGCTGAAAAGAGGAAGATGGTGCGGAACTATAATGTCAGACGAACAGGCAGAAAATACTGTTCCATGAGGGGAGGAAAGTTCTATGAACAGGAAAAACAGCAAAGTCGTCAGTTATAACAAGTGGGGATATATTTTCCTGATTCCCTTTATCGTCGTGTATCTCGTGTTCCAGTTCATTCCGCTGGTAAGCACGGTCTACAACAGCTTCTTTGAGAACTACCGTTCCGGCCTGACCCAGATCGGGCCCAACTTCGTAGGTCTTGCCAACTACGCGAAGCTTATCACCAACGGCGATCTTATCCAGTATACAAAGAACACGATGATCATGTGGATCCTGGGCTTCATTCCGCAGATCTTCTTCTCCCTCCTTCTGGGAGCATGGTTCACGGATCCGTCCCTGCGGCTGAAATGCCAGCAGTTCTTCAAGACGGTCATTTACCTGCCGAACCTGATCATGGCATCCGCATTCGCAATGCTGTTCTTCACACTGTTCGCGGATTCCGGACCGGTCAACTCCATCCTCGTATCCATGGGAGTCATCAGCCAGCCCTTCAAGTTCATGTCCAATATCTGGGCGACCAGGTCCCTGGTGGGATTCATGAACTTCATCATGTGGTTCGGAAATACGACGATCCTCCTGATGGCCGGCATGATGGGTATTGACCAGTCGCTGTTCGAGGCGGCCGAAGTCGACGGAGCCACATCGAACCAGGTATTCTTCCGGATCACGCTTCCGCTCCTTCGCCCCATCCTGGTCTATGTGCTGATCACATCCCTGATCGGCGGCCTGCAGATGTTCGATGTACCGCAGATCCTGACCAACGGTACCGGCGACCCGGCAAGAACTTCCATGACACTGATCATGTACCTGAACAAGCATCTGTTCAGCAAGAACTACGGCCTTGGCGGAGCACTTTCCGTAATGCTGTTCATTATCACCGGCATCCTGAGCATGATCGTATTCCGGTTCTCGAACAGTAAAAAGTGATGGGAGGAGAAAATCATGAATGAGAAAAAGACGAATGGCGTAAGTGTCCATACAAGAAGATTAATAGCCTATATTGTCCTGATCATCCTGTCCTTCCTGTGCCTGATCTGGTTCTATATCCTGTTCATCAATGCAACACGATCCCATGCGGAGCTGACCAAAGGTTTCACGCCGATCCCCAGCTCGCATCTTATGGAGAACTGGAACAACCTGCTCCACGGAACGCTCCCGGTATTCTACGGGCTCAGGAACAGTATTTTCGTTTCCGTATGCTCTGCGATCCTGTGCGTGTATTTCTCCACCATGACCGCCTATGCGATCCATGCATACGAGTTCAAGCTGAAGAAATTCATGTTCACCTTCATCCTGATGATCATGATGATCCCCACACAGGTCACGGTCCTCGGTTTCTTACAGCTGATCGGAAAGATGAAGCTGGATGACTCCTTTATCCCGCTGATCGTACCCGCGATCGCAGCGCCTGTCTCCTTCTTCTATATGAAGCAGTACATGGATTCCGTCCTTTCCCTCTCCCTGGTAGAGGCGGCAAGGATCGACGGCGCCGGCGAATTCAGGACCTTCAACAGCATCGTGCTTCCGCTGATGCGTCCTGCCATTGCCGTACAGGCGATCTTCACCTTCGTCAGCAGCTGGAATAACTACTTCACACCGGCCCTGGTGCTCCATACGGACAAGAAGAAGACCCTTCCTATCCTGATCGCCCAGCTTAGAAGCGCCGACTGGCTGAAGTTCGATATGGGCCAGGTATATGTCATGATCGCCTTCTCGATCTTCCCGGTCATCGTAGTGTACCTCCTGCTTTCCCGCAACATTGTCGGCGGCGTTACGGCCGGCGGCGTCAAGGAATGATACTTTATACAGAATGCATTCTTTGAAAGAATTTGACAGTTTCAAAAGGTACCGCAGCTTTCCCGAAGTTGCGGTATCTTTTTCTTTGGTATAAACTTATTCTGTATGGAAAAAGATGCCGCCATGCGCAGTTTCGGCCAGAACGGCATAAAAAAGAGAGGCGTATCCCGCGGCGGGAAACAGGCACGGGAGAAAGCAGGTCTCTTTGCACAGATCAATGAACAGGGAGGTTTTATATGGGCTTAATTCAGGTTGGCGTCGGCGCAGCTTCCACCGTTCTCGCAGATCAGTGGCGAGAGTATTTCTACTGTGAATCACTGGATGCAAATACCCTGGTAGTCAAAGGGGCCAAGAGAAAATCCAAGAATTCCTACAATACAAAGGGAAGCGACAATATCATCACCAACGGTTCCATCATTGCCGTGAACGACGGACAGTGCATGATCATCGTTGAGCAGGGCAGGATCGTGGATATTTCCGCAGAACCCGGCGAATATGTATTTGATTCTTCGAAAGAGCCTACGATCTTCTACGGCGGTCTCTGGCAGGGGATCAAGGACAGCTTTAACACATGGAAAAAGCGTGTGACCTTCGGCGGAGATACCGGAAATGACCAGAGGGTCTATTACTTCAATACGAAGGAGATCATCGGGAACAAATACGGTACGGCCAATCCGGTCCCGTTCCGTGTCGTTGACCTGAACATCGGTCTTGACGTTGATATCGCCGTAGCATGCCACGGTGAATATTCCTATAAGATCCAGGATCCGATCCTGTTCTATAAGAATGTATGCGGCAATGTCGAAGAGGATTACAAGAGGAGCCAGATCGACTCCCAGCTCAAGTCCGAGCTTCTGACGGCACTGCAGCCCGCATTCGGTGAGATCTCCGAGATGGGCATCCGCTACAGTGCGGTTCCCGCTCATGCGGATGATCTGGCGGATGCACTTAACAGAGTCCTTTCCGAAAGCTGGGTCAAGACAAGAGGTATTGTCATCAGCGCCTTCGGTATCAGCTCTCTGAAGGCTTCCGAAGAAGACGAGAAGATGATCAAGGAACTGCAGAAGAATGCAGCTCTCAAGAATCCTGCAATGGCGGCGGCTACCCTTACGGCAGCCCAGGCACAGGCTATGCAGGATGCGGCCAACAACCAGAATGCAGGCCCGATGATGGCATTTGCAGGCATGAACATGGCCAATATGACAGGCGGCATGAACGCTTCCCAGCTGTTTGCGATGGGTGCACAGCAGCAGGCCCAGCAGGCGGCGCCTGCTCCGCAGGCAGCTCCCGCTCCCCAGGCAGCGCCCGCACAGGATGCGGCAGCCATGTGGGTATGCCCGCAGTGCGGCGAAGCCTCCAACGTAGGCAAGTTCTGCATGAACTGCGGCGCACCGAAGCCGGCTCCGGCAGAATGGGTATGCCCGCAGTGCGGACAGCAGGGCAACAAAGGCAAGTTCTGCTTCAACTGCGGAACGCCCAGACCCTGATACCACGGAAAATGGCAGGTAAGGCTGAATCAGACCGCTGAAGATTCGGCGGTGCAGTCTATTGCGAACAGATACTGTGCCGGATGGCATGGTATCTGTTCGTCTTCTTCAGGAGAATTGCAGTTGGATAAGTTTGTCATACATTCGGAATTTCAGCCGACCGGCGACCAGCCGCAGGCCATCGACGCACTCGTAAAGGGGTTCCGGGAGGGAAACCAGTTCGAGACCCTTCTGGGCGTAACGGGATCCGGCAAGACCTTTACCATGGCCAACGTGATCGCGGCCCTGAACCGGCCGACCCTGATCATCTCCCACAACAAAACACTGGCCGGCCAGCTGTACGGGGAGATGAAGGAATTTTTCCCGGAGAACGCCGTGGAATACTTTGTCTCCTACTACGATTACTACCAGCCGGAGGCTTATGTTCCCCAGACGGATACGTATATCGCCAAGGATTCGGCGATCAATGACGAGATCGACAAGCTCCGTCTTTCCGCAACGGCATCGCTTTCGGAGCGGCGGGACGTGATCGTCGTCGCCAGTGTATCCTGCATCTACGGACTGGGAAGCCCGGAGGAATTCAAGGGCATGTCCATTTCCCTGCGCCCCGGCATGCACAAGGACCGGGACGAGGTCATTAAGGAACTGGTGGCCATCCAGTACAAACGGAACGACCAGGCGGCGGAGCGCTGCAATTTCCGCGTGCACGGCGATACGGTCGACATCTATCCCGCGCAGGGGAGCGAATACCTGATCCGCGTGGAATTCTTCGGGGATGAGATCGACAGGATCTGCGAGGTGGAGATGCTCACCGGCAGGGTCCATGCGGACCTTCGCCACGTCATGATCTATCCGGCCTCCCACTATGTGGTGCCCCAGGAGAAGATCGACCTTGCATGTGACAATATCCAGAAGGAACTGGAGGAAAGAGTCCGCTATTTCCGTGGAGAGGACCGGCTGATCGAGGCCCAGAGAATCTCGGAGCGGACCAATTTTGACATAGAGATGATGCGCGAGACCGGATTCTGCTCCGGGATCGAAAACTATTCCCGGCACCTGAATTTCATGCCGCCGGGAGCGGAGCCATTAACGCTCATGGACTTCTTCCCGGATGATTTCCTGATCATTGTGGACGAGTCCCACATGACGATCCCGCAGATCGGCGCCATGTACCACGGCGACAGGAACCGTAAGACGACACTGGTGGAATACGGCTTCCGCCTTCCTTCCGCGCTGGACAACCGTCCCCTGAATTTCGGGGAGTTCGAGGAAAAGATCGACCAGATGCTGTTCGTTTCCGCAACGCCCGGCCCCTATGAGGAAGAGCACGAGCTTCTTCGCGCCGAGCAGGTGATCCGTCCCACGGGCCTTCTCGATCCGAAGATCGACGTAAGACCGGTGGAAGGGCAGATCGACGATCTCATCGGAGAGATCCGCAAAGAAACGGATAAGAAGAACAAGGTCCTGATCACGACCCTGACGAAGAAGATGGCGGAGGATCTGACGGAATACCTGGCGGAAGCGGGCATCCGCGTCAAATATCTGCATTCGGACATCGATACCCTTGAGCGCGCCCAGATCATCCGCGACATGCGGCTTGACGTGTTCGACGTCCTTGTCGGCATCAATCTTCTGAGAGAAGGCCTGGATATTCCCGAGATCTCTCTCGTTGCCATCCTGGATGCGGACAAGGAGGGCTTCCTTCGTTCGGAAACCTCTCTTGTGCAGACGATCGGAAGAGCGTCACGAAATGCCGAAGGACATGTTATAATGTACGCCGACACCGTGACGGATTCCATGCGGCGCGCTATCGACGAGACGGAAAGACGCCGTGCGATCCAGGAAAAATATAACGAAGAGCACGGCATTACGCCGCAGACGATCAAAAAGGCGGTCCGTGACCTGATCACGATCTCGAGGGAGGTCATGGAAGAGCAGGTCCGCTTTGAAAAAGATCCGGAATCGATGTCAAAGAACGAACTGAAGGACCTGATCGCCAAGGTGGAAAAACAGATGAAGCGGGCAGCGGCGGATCTGAATTTCGAAGCGGCCGCCCAGCTGCGAGACCAGATGAAGGAACTGAAGAAACAGCTCCTGGACATGGAAAACACCCGAAATTAAAGGAATTCATATTTACATGGCAGAAAAAATACGCAAACCGGATTACTGGCCGGCATTGAAAGAAGCAGAAGAAAAAGCCAAGGGGCAGCAGGCCGCGGATGAAAAGAGAAGAAGCATTATCTATGAGGACGACTGTATCCGGATCAAAGGGGCAAAGGAGCATAACCTGAAAGGGATCGACCTTCGGATCCCCCGCAACCAGCTGGTGGTCCTGACCGGCCTTTCCGGATCCGGCAAGTCTTCCCTTGCCTTCGATACCATCTATGCAGAGGGACAGAGGCGCTATATGGAATCCCTCTCTTCCTATGCACGGCAGTTCCTGGGACAGATGGAGAAACCGAACGTGGAGCAGATCGACGGTCTTTCTCCCGCGATCTCCATCGACCAGAAATCCACGAACCGCAATCCCCGTTCCACGGTAGGTACGGTCACGGAGATCTATGATTATTTCCGTCTTCTGTATGCGAGGATCGGCATACCCCACTGCCCGAACTGCGGGAGGGAAATCTCCCGGCAGACGGTAGACCAGATGGTGGACAGGATCCTGCAGCTGGGAGAAGGGACCCGGTTCCTCGTCCTCTCGCCCGTGGTGCGCGGACGCAAGGGCATGCACGAGAAGGTCTTCGACCGTGCCAGAAAGGCGGGTTACGTCAGGGTCCGTGTCGACGGGAACCAGTATGACCTGACGGACGAAGAGATCTCCCTGGACAAGAACATCAAGCACAATATCGAGATCATCGTGGACCGTCTGATCGTCCGGGAAGGGATCGAACGAAGGCTGACGGACTCTCTGGAGAATGCGCTGGATCTTGCGGAGGGACTGGTCCAGGTCCAGGTCGTGGACGGGGAGCTTCTGCAGTTCTCACAGAATTTTGCCTGCCCGGACTGCGGGATCAGCATCCCGGAGATCGAGCCCAGGAGCTTCTCCTTCAACAATCCCTTCGGCGCCTGCCCGGACTGTGCCGGTATCGGGTACCGCATGGAATTCGACCCGGACCTCATCGTGCCGGACAAGAGCCTTTCCATCAATGAGGGCGCCATCGCCGCCATGGGCTGGCAGAGCTCTGCCAAGGCGGACAGCTGGTCCCATGCAACGCTCCAGGGACTTGCGGATACCTTCGGTTTCAGCCTGGATACGCCCTGGAAGGACCTGCCGGAGAAGATCCGGGACATCCTGATGAACGGATCGGACAAAAGCTTTGATATTCACTATAAGAGTCAGAGGGGAAAGGGCGTCTACCATATCACCTTTGATGGCATCCTGTCCATTACGAACCAGAGATACCGGGAGACCGGCGGAGAAAGGACGCGGCAGGAATACGAAAACTACATGAAGATATCGCCCTGCAAGAGCTGCGGCGGCAAGAGGCTCCGCAGGGAGTCCCTGGCCGTTACGGTCGCGGACAAGAATATCTATGAGATCACCTGCCTATCCATCAAGTCGCTCCTGGAGCTTTTGAACGGGCTGGAGCTTACCCGCTCCCAGCAGCTGATCGGCGAACAGATCCTCAAGGAGATCCGAAACCGCGTGACCTTCCTGAAGGATGTGGGCCTGGACTATCTTACGCTGGCACGGGCGACGGCCTCCCTTTCCGGAGGCGAAGCGCAGAGGATCCGTCTTGCCACCCAGATCGGGTCCGGCCTTGTGGGCGTCTGCTACATCCTGGATGAGCCCAGCATCGGACTCCATCAGAGGGACAACGACAAGCTCCTGCGGACGCTGAAGAACCTCAGGGATCTCTGGAATACGGTCATTGTGGTCGAGCATGACGAGGATACGATGCTGGCCGCCGATTATATCGTGGATATCGGCCCCGGCGCGGGCTCCCACGGAGGAGAAGTGGTCGCCTGCGGCACGGCCGCAGAGATCATGGAAAATCCCGCCTCCGTCACGGGAGATTATCTTTCCGGAAGAAGATACATTCCGGTCCCGGAAGTAAGAAGAAAGCCGACAGGATGGCTTACGGTGCACGGCGCTGCCATGAACAACCTGAAGCATGTCGACGTGAAGATCCCCCTCGGTGTCCTTACGCTGGTCACCGGTGTTTCCGGCTCCGGCAAGAGTTCCCTCGTCAACGAGATCCTGTATAAGCAGCTGGCCCATGACCTGAACCGGGCAAGACTCACGGCGGGACCCCACGACGGGATCGAGGGCATGGAACAGCTGGACAAGGTCATCAATATCGACCAGTCCCCGATCGGAAGAACGCCCCGCTCGAATCCCGCGACCTATACCGGGGTCTTTGACCTGATCCGGGATCTTTTCGCGGGCACCTCCGACGCCAGGGCAAGGGGGTATACCAAGGGACGGTTCTCCTTCAATGTCAAGGGCGGCCGGTGCGAGGCCTGCAGCGGCGACGGCATTATCAAGATCGAGATGCACTTCCTGCCGGATGTCTATGTTCCCTGCGAGGTCTGCCAGGGACGCCGCTACAACCGGGAGACGCTGGAAGTCAAATACAAGGGAAAGAGCATCTATGACGTGCTCGACATGACCATTGAGGAAGCGGTGAAGTTCTTTGAGAACGTGCCTTCTGTCCGGGACAAGATCCAGACCATGTATGACGTGGGCCTGGGCTATGTGAAACTGGGGCAGCCTTCCACCGAACTCTCCGGAGGCGAGGCCCAGAGGATCAAGCTGGCCACGGAGCTTTCCAGGAGGAGCACCGGAAAAACGATCTACATCCTGGACGAGCCCACCACGGGCCTGCATTTTGAGGATGTGAACAAGCTCATCCGGATCCTGCACAAGCTGGTCGAAGGCGGCAACAGTGTAGTCGTCATCGAACACAACCTCGACGTCATCAAAACGGCGGACTATATCATCGATATGGGACCCGAAGGCGGCGAGAGAGGCGGAAGGGTCGTTTTTGCCGGAACACCGGAGGAAATCGAAAAGGAACACAGTTCCTATACCGGTTATTACGTCCACAAAATGCTGGAAAAGGACCGAAAACGCAGAACATTAAATTTCGATAAAACACTTTGAAAAGTCATATAGTGTAGTCTATACTATTTTCGTGAGCCGACCGGGGAAGCCCGGGGCTCACGATTATTCATGAGAATTTCGTCTGTCCCGTGCTCCGGACTGCATCCGGCAGCGGGCCGGGATTTATATATATAAAGAGGTAATATGCAGCATTCAGATATCGGAATCGATCTGGGAACCGCCAGTGTTCTCGTATACATAAGGGGGAGGGGCGTAGTCCTGAAGGAACCCTCCGTAGTGGCATTCGACAGGGATACGAACAGAATCAAAGCCATCGGCGAAGACGCCAGGCTCATGCTCGGCAGGACGCCCGGCAATATCGTAGCGGTAAGGCCGCTCCGCCAGGGCGTTATTTCGGACTATACGGTAACGGAGAAGATGATGAAATATTTCATCCAGAAGGCAGTCGGAAAGAGGACTTTCCGCAAGCCCCGGATCGCCGTATGCGTACCCAGCCAGGTCACGGAAGTTGAAAAGAAAGCAGTAGAGGACGCCACCTTCCAGGCGGGCGCCAGGGAAGTATATATCATTGAAGAGCCCATTGCGGCGGCGATCGGGGCCGGGATCGACATCTCCAAGCCCTGCGGCAACATGGTGGTCGATATCGGCGGCGGTACGACGGACATTGCCGTGATCTCCCTGGGCGGCACCGTTGTCAGCACCTCCATCAAGATCGCGGGGGATGATTTCGACGACGCGCTCGTCCGCTACATGCGTAAGAAATACAATCTCCTCGTCGGTGAAAGAACGGCGGAGGACATCAAGATCCGCGTGGGAAGCTGTTATCCCGCGGCGGAGGACGAATATATGGAGGTCAGGGGCAGGAACCTGGTCACGGGCCTGCCGAGGACGATCCGTGTTTCCTCTTCGGAAACGGAGGAGGCCCTGAAGGAGCCCACGAACCAGATCGTGGAAGCGGTCCACAGCGTCCTGGAACGGACGCCTCCGGAGCTGGCCGCGGATATCGCGGACAGGGGTATCGTCCTTACGGGAGGAGGATCCCTCCTGCACGGCCTCGAAGAGCTTATCACCAGCAAGACCGGCATCAGCGCGGTCACGGCGGAGGATCCCATGACGGCAGTGGCCGTCGGGACGGGCCGCTATGTCGAATTCCTCTCCGGTTCATCCGGATACGATTCTTGATCAGACAGGATAGGGAAGGAGCAGCCTTCCCTATCCGATTTCATTTCTGTACACCATTCTGTACCACTTGACAATGCCGATGGAAGAATTCAGGGGATACGTATCCCAGATCATTTACCGCAATAAAGAAAACGGCTATACCGTATTCGAGGTCGTTTCGGACGAAGAGACCATGACCTGTACGGGATATCCTGCCGTGATCGGCGAAGGCGAAAGCTGCCGTGTGCAGGGAGAATTCACGGAGCATCCCCTTTACGGAACACAGCTGAAGGTCAGTGCCTTCGAAACGGCTGCGCCCCGGGATGAGGATGCCGTATTCCGGTATCTTTCCTCGGGTGCGATCAAAGGCGTCGGAGAGGCAATGGCCCGGCGTATCATGAAGGCCTTCGGAGAGGATACGATGCGGGTGCTGGACGAAGAGCCGGAGCGGCTTTCCGAGGTAAAGGGCATCAGCGAGAGGAGCGCGCGGCAGATCGGCGCCCAGATCCGGGAGAAGAAAGACACCCGGGAGGCCATGCTTTTCCTTGGAAAATACGGGATCACGAACCGCCAGGCCATGAAGATCTGGGAGACCTACGGCAGCGAAATGTACACGGTCCTTCGGGAGAATCCCTACCGGCTTGCGGAGGATATCGGCGGCATCGGCTTTATCAGGGCGGATGAGATCGCTTCCCGCATGGGCGTCCATCCGGATTCGGATTACAGGATCCGGAGCGGCATTACCTATGTCCTCCAGCAGTGCATGTCGGAGGGCAGCACCTGCATGCTGCGCGATCGGGCAGTCCGGGAAGCGGCAGAGCTTCTTAACGTCGACAGGGAACTGGCGGAGATCCAGATGGACAACCTGGTCATGGACGGCGTTCTGTACATGAAGCGGAAAGGGGAGGAGATCCAGGTCTATTCCGCATATGCGTACCATAAGGAACAGAGGATCGCGCGCAAACTCCTGGAGCTGAAGAACGCCGCCATACAGGAGCTGGATGAAGGCGAGATCCTGCAGCGGGTGCGGCATATCGAAGAGCATGAGGATATCGTCCTTGACGAACTGCAGAGAAAAGCGGTCGTACGTGCGGCAGAAGGCGCCGTGCTTCTGGTCTCGGGCGGTCCCGGTACCGGCAAGACTACGACGATCAATTCGATCATCCGGTTCTTTATTTCGGACCTGAAGACCGTCGTCCTGGCAGCCCCCACCGGCCGCGCCGCCAAGAGGATGAGCGAAGCGACCGGGTATGAGGCCATGACCATCCACCGTCTCCTGGGATGCAGGGCGCAGGATGCGGGGGATCCCGCAGGCGGAGAAGGCCCGGAAGACAGACGGATCTTTTTTGACAGGGACGATGACAATCCGCTGGAAGCGGACGTCGTCATCATTGATGAAATGAGCATGGTGGACGTGTTCCTGTTTGACGCGCTCCTTGCGGCGGTCCATCCGGGGACCCGCCTGATCATGGCGGGAGACGTGAACCAGCTGCCCAGCGTGGGCCCCGGACAGATCCTGAAAGATATGATCGATGCGGGCGCCTTCGAAACGATCATGCTGAAGAGGATCTTCCGGCAGGCGCTGCAGAGCGACATCATCATGAACGCCCACAGGATCCTCCAGGAGGAGCCGCTCCGCCTGGACAACAGGAGCCGGGATTTCTTTTTCCTGGAAAGGAGCGATCCGGGCGTCATCTATAAGCACATGGTCCAGATGGTGACGGATATGCTGCCGCGTTACCTTTCCTGCGGCAGGGACGAGATACAGGTGCTGACACCGATGAAGAAGGGAGTCCTGGGATCGCTGCGGCTGAACCAGGTCCTGCAGAGCATCCTGAATCCCCCGAAGGAAGGCGTCGCGGAGTATACCTACGCGGGGACCGTCTTCCGTGTGGGCGACAAGGTCATGCAGAACCGGAACAATTATCAGACCGAGTGGACAGTCGAAGGGAATTTCGGGATCGCCATCGAACGGGGCACGGGGATCTTCAACGGGGATTTCGGTGTCATAACGGCGATCGAGGAGGATGAGCGCATGATGCGCATCCGGTTCGACGAGGACCGTATGGTGGAGTATCCGTTCCAGGACCTGGATGACCTGGAACTGGCATATGCCATCACCGTCCATAAATCGCAGGGATCGGAATATCCGGCAGTCGTCATGCCGCTCCTTTCGGGCCCTGCAGGCCTGATGCACCGGAACCTTCTGTACACGGCCATTACCAGGGCCCGCCGATGCGTCGTCATCCTGGGAAGCCGGGAGGCGCTGCTGAGAATGGCCGGGAATAAGGGAAGTTCGGAAAGACATACCGGACTGAAGGACAGGATCGATGAGCTTTACGCCCTGGAAGACGGCGATTGAATTACTGTATCCGGCAAGATGCCCTGTCTGCGACGGGGTCCTGCCTTATGGGAAGAAGATCTGTGACGGCTGCCGGAAGATACCGGAGCCGGTGGGGGACATCGTCTGCCTGAAGTGCGGAAAGCCTCTGGAAGATCCGGCTCTTGCCCTCTGCAGTGACTGCGGCAGGATACGGCATTATTACGACAGGGGATGCAGCGTTTACCGGTACCGGAGCGTATCCGGCTCCGTTTTCCGCATGAAATACGAGGGCCGGGCGGAATATGCGGCGTATTTTTCGGAGAAAATGGCAGACAGGGTACGAAGTGAGCTGGGATGCGGTTTTGACTGCGTTGTCCCGGTGCCGTCGTCGCCCCTTCGCACGGCAAAGCGGGGGTATGACCAGGCACTTCTTCTCGCCCGGGGACTGTCCCGGAGCCTGTCCATACCGCTTCGGGAGGACCTCCTCAAAAGGGTCAGAAACACTGAAGTTCTGAGGAATCTCGGGCTTTCCGAGCGCCGCAAAAATTTGAAAAAAGCTTTTATTGTATATGGAAATGATGTAGAATTTAGAAAGATTATTCTGGTCGATGATATATACACGACCGGCTCGACGATAGATGCCTGCAGCCTGGAACTGAAGCGAAAGGGTGCGGCCTCTGTCTGTTTTGTCACGCTGGCCATAGGAGAATGCTATTTATGATAAATGAACAGCGGGTAAAACTGATGACCCGGATGGCGATCTATGAGAAGAACAGCGGGGCGGAAGACGAAAGGACCAATTCCTATTTCCTGAACGATTACATCAGCGGTCAGTTCCTCCGTTCCTTTATCTGTGTCACCATCTCTTTTATCATAATCGCAGGCGTATACGGAATCTATAATTTCGAAGAGCTGATGCTCACAGTCTACAGCCTGGACCTGAAAGCGCTTGCCATCCGCATCATTGCCGCCTATGCGGTATTTCTTGCCGGCTATCTGATCATCACTTTTCTTGTCTATTCCGTTCGTTATCTGAAGATGAGAAAACGCCTGGAGCAGTATTATCGTGATCTCAGAAAGCTTGCGGCCAGTTACCGAGAAGAAGGAGATAGATGATCCGTAATGGCAGCATTATTTGAAATCAGAGAGAAGATCATTACCGCCTGCCGGCAGTACGAGAGCCTGCTCATGACAGCCGTAAGGTTTCTGGCGGTGTTGCTTGCAACGATGTATATCAACGGCAGGATCGGCTATATGGACACCCTTACCAGTCCGCTGCTCATGCTGATCATTGCCCTCATCGGCACGCTGATACCGGGAAATGTCACGGTGGCGATCCTTGCCGTGATCGTACTTCTGCACCTCTATACCCTCGCCATGGAAGCGGCAGCCGTCGGAGCGGTGCTGTTCCTTCTGATCCTGCTCCTGTACTATCGCTTTTCCCCGAAGGATTCCATGCTGATGCTCCTGTATCCCGCATCCTTCACCCTGGGCATTCCCTATGTGATGCCGATCGCGGGCGGACTCCTGTATTCGGCCGGCTCGGCGCTGACCTGCGTAGTGGCGATCGTTTTCAACAGCTTTATCAGTTTTGTCGCAGATAACGAGAAGACCCTCGGACAGGTCTCCGAAGAGGCGGACATCATCGGAAGGTTCCGTTTTCTGATCGACGGGATCATGCAGAATAAGGGCATGATCGTCATGGCGGCCGCAGCCGCAGTCACGGCACTGGTCGTTTACCTGATCCGCAGGCTCGCCGTACGCTATGCATGGTACATCGCGATCGCCGTAGGTGCGATCCTGCAGCTGATCATCCTTCTTGTGGGCGATATGTCCTTCAATATAGGTCTTTCCGTCGGCAGGATCTTTGCAGGCGTTCTCATTTCGGTCCTGATCGCGGCCGTCCTGGGATTCTTCCTCTTCAACCTTGATTATTCCAGGATCGAGAATACCCAGTTTGAGGATGACGATTATTATTACTATGTCAAAGCCGTTCCCAAGATCACGGTGAAAGAGGCAAAACGGACCGTCAAGAAAATCAGCATGTCCCGTCATACGCCCCGTAAAAAGCCGGCGGAGACGCCCGTGGCCGGACGCCCGGAGCCCGAGGATGAGTACGATGACGGATACGGGGATTTCGGCGACGACTATTTTGCAGATTCTTCCATGGAATTCTACAGCGAAGACTAGACCTGCACGCAGCGTATAACAGTACAGTTTATCAGGAAGAACCAGAGAGATTATGCAGCAGTTCCCATCTGTAATAGCCAGATACCTGGGAAAACTTCATATGCCGATCCTGCGGTGGACAGATATCGTCGAGATACTGATCATCGCCTTTTTGGTGTATAACATTATCATCTGGATCCGCAACACCCGTGCGTGGGCGCTTCTCAAAGGCCTTGCGGTCATCCTGATCTTCGTTATCATAGCCGCTCTTTTCAATATGACGACGATCCTGTGGATGGTCCAGAACGTGGCCGGGATCGCGATCATAGCCCTTGTCATCATTCTGCAGCCCGAGCTCCGCAACGCCATGGAGGAGCTGGGGCAGAAGAATATCTTAAGTTCCATTTTCCGCTTCGATATCAATTCCGCCGACGGCGGCAGGTTCACTGACAAGACGGTCGGTGAGATCGTCCGTGCATCTGTGAGTATGGGCAAGGTCAGGACCGGCGCGCTGATCGTCATCGAACAGACTACGCCCCTGAACGAGTACGAAAGGACCGGCATTGAGATCGATGCGGTCGTCACCAGCCAGCTCCTGATCAATATTTTTGAAAAGAATACGCCTCTGCATGATGGAGCGGTCATCATCCGCGGGGACAGGGTAGTCTCTGCGACCTGTTATCTTCCTCTTTCGGACAACAAGCTGGACAAGAACTTCGGCACCAGGCACAGGGCCGGTGTCGGTATTTCCGAGGTCTCGGATTCCATGACCATCATCGTTTCCGAGGAGACGGGACATATCAGTATCGCCTATAAGGGAGCGCTGGAGGAGAATGTGGATGCCGCGACCCTGAAAGAGAGACTGACGCTTCTCCAGGGAAAGCAGAACCAGGACGACCGGCACGGATTCATTCCATGGAAAGGCAGGGGCTGATATGAATATCAAAGGGTTGAACCTTTTCCATAATTTCAGTCTGAAGGTGCTGGCTTTCCTGATCGCAGTGGTCGCATGGCTCGTCGTTACCAATGTGAACGACCCCATTTACTATATGCAGGTCAGCAATGTGCCGGTACGTCTTCTGCACACCAACCTGATCACGGACCAGGGAAATGTATATACGATCCTGGAAGGGGAGGTCATCCCCACCGTTACGGTCGCCGCGCACCGCTCGATCATCGATTCCCTGCAGGACGACAACATCATCGCGACCGCGGACGTGGAAGACATGACCAGCGTCTATACCGTGGAGATCAAGCTTCACTCCACGAAGTTCGACAGCGAGATCGAATCCATTACCGGCAGCATCGAGAATGTCCGGCTGAGCATCGAAAAGAAGAAGACTTCGATGTTCACGCTTTCTACCTATACCAACGGAACGCCGGCTGACGGCTATGTCATCAGCTCGATCGCGCCGGACCAGAACCAGGTCCGCGTATCCGGTCCGGAATCGATCGTTTCCAGCGTTGCATCCGCGTCGGCCACGGTCGACGTATCGGGTGCTACCGGATCCATCAGTACCTACTCGGATATCCGCCTTCTGGATAAGGACGGGAACCAGATCGACACGTCTGACCTGACGATGAATATTACTTCCGTAAAGGTCAGCGCGACTCTGCTGCCGGTCAAGACGGTACCGGTTTACGTTTCGATCACCGGGACACCGGCATCCGGACATCTCCAGAACGGCACAGTGACCGTGGATCCCGCAACGGTGAGCATCATGGGCAGGAGCAGTGTCCTTGCGGGCATCGACAGTATCACGATCGCATCCAACGAGATCAATATTTCCAATTCGGATACCTCCTATGAGGCGGACGTGGACATCAGGAGCCACCTGCCCGAGGGCGTATCCCTGGCAAATTCCGAATTCGACGGAATCGTACACGTCAGGGTCGGCATCGAGGAGGCCGATGAGCAGGCGGTCGCCAAGGTCATACCGGACATCGAACTGCTGAACATCCCGGACGGATATTATGCGGAGATCCTTTCGGTCACGGACGGCATTACGGGAACGGCCAATTATGACAGGCCGGAATTCCGGATCGGCATTTCCGGACTGGCGGATGTGATCTCGAACCTGACTTCGGATATGGTCGCCCTTTCACTGGACGTATCCGCAATGCAGCCTTCCGGACAGAACGACGGCGTTTTTACCGGAAATGTAAACGTGCTGCTGCCTGACGGAATGACCATGACAAATACACTGACGGCACGGGTCAGGCTGACACAGCCTGTCTCGGACCAGGATAACTGATGCCGGCTGTCGGAAAGGCAGGCAGCATTGAAAGACACGGAGGAAAACAAATGAGCAGAATGTTCGGAACCGACGGAGTAAGGGGCGTAGCCAACGATGAACTGACCGCCGGGCTTGCCATGCAGCTGGGACAGGCCGGTGCATATGTACTTTCGAAGGGAAGCAGCCACAGGCCCTGCATCATGGTCGGATGCGACACCAGACTTTCCGGCGACATGCTGGCCAATGCCCTGATGGCAGGCGCATGTTCGGTTGGCGCGAACGTCATCTATCTGGGGATCCTTCCCACACCCGCGGTCGCCTATCTTGCAAAGGTGCACCACGCGGATGCGGGCGTCGTGATCTCCGCTTCCCATAACCCGATGGAATTCAACGGGATCAAGTTCTTCGACGGAGAGGGTTTCAAGCTTCCCGATGCCGTGGAGGATGAGATCGAAGCGGTGATCCGCAGCGATATGGCAGGCGTTGACTTCCCCACGGGTGAGAACGTGGGACGTATTGAATACAGGATGGATGCCTACCGCGAATACATCGACCACGCGATCGAAACGATCCGTGTGGACCTGAACGGCGTAAAGCTCGTGGTCGATACGGCGGAAGGCGCTTCCTATATCACGAACGTGGAAGCGTTCCGCAAGCTGGGCGCGGAAGTCATCCCGCTCCACAACGATCCGGACGGCATCAACATCAACCGGAACTGCGGATCGACCCATATGGAAGAGCTGCAGGCAGCGGTCATCCGCGAAAAGGCGGATGCCGGACTTGCCTTTGACGGCGATGCGGACCGGTTCCTTGCCGTGGATGAGAACGGCGAGCTGGTCGACGGCGACAAGATCATGGCCATCGTCGGCAATCACATGAAGGCCCAGGGAAAGCTGCATAATAATACAATCGTCGTAACGGTCATGAGCAACCTCGGCTTCTTCATCATGGGAAGCGAGAACGGCATCAACATCGACAGGACAAAGGTCGGAGACCGCTATGTCCTGGAAAGGATGAAGGAAATCGATTCCAACCTCGGCGGCGAGCAGTCCGGACATATTATTTTCCTCGGGGAAAATACGACCGGCGACGGCCTGCTTTCGGCCCTCCACCTTCTCCAGGTCATGAAGGAGACGGGAAAACCTCTTTCCGAGCTTGCAACGATCATGAAGAAGTATCCCCAGTCCCTTGTGAACGCGAAGGTCGATAACAGCAAGAAGGAGCATTACACCGATTTTCCGGAAGTCGTTGCCAGGATCGAAGCGCTGGAGAAGGAATTTTCCGGAAAAGGCCGTGTCCTGATCCGTCCCTCCGGAACAGAGCCGCTCGTACGTGTCATGATCGAAGGAGAGGATCAGGAGGTCATCCAGAAGAAGGCCGAAGAGCTCGCTTCGTTTATTGAAAAAGTTATGGCATAAACTGCATAAATCTGTTAGTATATAAAAACAGGCTTCGAAAAAATGCCGAAGCCCATGATGTTGATCGTAACAGGGTGTTAAGAATTATGGTAAGCAAGAAAGTCACAATTAAAAATCCCACAGGCTTACACCTGAGACCGGCAGGCATCCTATGTAAGAGCGCCATGGAATTCAAGTCTTCCATTACGTTCACTTTTAAAGATACGACCGCAAATGCCAAGAGCGTTTTATCGGTTCTTGGCGCATGTGTGAAATCCGGGGATGAGATCGAGCTGTTCTGTGACGGTGTAGACGAAGAGGAGGCGCTGGCCACTCTTGTATCGGCAATCGAGAGCGGTCTCGGAGAGTAACAGAATGAAATGACAGTACGCCTGTCCGGATCGTATCCGGGCAGGCTTTTATATTGCAGCGGTAAATGCCGGAAGACCGGCAAAACGGCGAGGAGGAAATCATGTTAAATTATCAGCGTTACCAGAGGAACCCGGTAATGGATTATCCGGAAAGAGAATGGCCGAATAAGGAGATCATGAAGGCGCCTGTATGGTGCAGTGTGGATCTTCGCGACGGAAACCAGGCCCTGATCGATCCCATGATCGTAAGCGAAAAGATCGAAATGTGGAACCTGCTGATGAAACTGGGGTTCAAGGAAGTGGAAGTGGGATTCCCCGCTGCCAGCCAGATCGAATATGATTTTCTCCGTCAGCTCATCGAGAGGAAGATGATCCCGGACGACGTTACGGTCCAGGTCCTTTCCCAGTGCAGGGAGGAGCAGATCGAGCGCACCTTTGAGTCCATCCGGGGCTGTAAGCAGGCCATCGTACATATTTACAATTCCACATCCACGCTCCAGAGAGACGTTGTTTTCCACATGGACAAGGAGCAGATCAAGCAGATCGCGGTCCAGGGAACGAAGTGGGTGAAGGAGCGCGCCGCGAATTTCCCGGGCAAGATCATTCTCGAGTATTCCCCGGAAAGCTTCACGGGCACGGAAATGGATTATGCCGTAGAGGTATGCACCGCGGTCCAGGAGGTCTGGCAGCCGACGAAGGAGAACCCGATGATCATCAATCTTCCTTCCACGGTGGAAATGACGACACCCAACGTTTATGCGGACCAGATCGAGTACTGCAGCAAGCATTTCAAGGACCGGGATTCCATCATCCTGAGCATCCATCCCCACAATGACAGGGGTGAGGGCGTCGCGGCCGCGGAACTGGCCCTTCTTGCCGGCGCGGAAAGAGTGGAAGGAACGCTTCTGGGGAACGGTGAAAGGACCGGCAACGTCGATGTCCTGAATATTGCCTACAACATGTTCTCCCAGGGTATCGATCCGAAGCTTCATATTGAGGATATCAAGGAGATCATCGAAGTCTGCGAGCGCCTGACCAAGATGAAGGTCGATCCCCGGCACCCGTATGCGGGATCCCTTGTTTTCACTGCATTCTCCGGTTCCCACCAGGATGCCATCAACAAGGGCGTGGCGGCCATGAAGAGCCGCGGCAGCGCTATCTGGCAGGTCCCGTACCTGCCCATCGATCCTTCGGATATCGGCCGTGTATACGAGCCGATCGTCAGGATCAACTCCCAGTCCGGAAAGGGCGGCGTTGCCTTTGTCATGGATACCTATTTCGGTTTCAAGCTTCCCAAGGCCATGCACAGGGAGTTCGCGGACGTCATCCAGAAGATCAGCGAAAAGGAAGGTGAGGTCAGCCCCGTCGAGATCATGCAGCAGTTCCGCAATGAGTATCTGGACAGGAAAGAGCCTCTTCACTTCCGCAAGCTGAAGATGGTAGATCTTTCGGAGCATTCGGATACGGAGGACCGGGTCAGCAAATTCGATACGGAGGTCACGATCCGTTTCACGGATGCCGGCGTGGAGAAAGAATTCACGGCGATCGGAAACGGACCCCTGGATGCGGCAAGACGCGGCATTATGGAGAACCTCGGCTACAATGTCAAGATCCTGGATTATGAGGAACATGCACTCCAGGCAGGTTCCGATTCCCAGGCGGCAGCTTACATTCACCTTCTGAACGCGGACACCGGAGAGGCCACCTACGGCGTAGGCGTAAGCTCCAACATCACAAGGGCGTCTGTCAGGGCGGTATTCTCCGCCATGAACCGTCTCGGGCTGGGAAGCCGGGATTCGTCCTATACATTCTGACAATGGGGAGCGGCTCCGGATCCGTTAAGGAAAAGGAGCCGCCCTTTTATGGTAAAAAGACGGCGTATCTGTGGGCTTCGGCACGCGCGGGCATTGACAAAAGGCGGCGATTTTTTTACCATAAACTGATACGATTCCCTGCCAAGGCAGGTCATAAAGAGGAGAAAGATATGGCAGATCAGAAGAAGCTGGTGGCGGAGATCACATCCATGGATGAGGATTTCACACAGTGGTATACCGATGTTTGTACAAAAGCGGAATTGATAGCATATTCCCATATCAAAGGATTCATGGTCATCAAGCCGGCCGGCTATGCTCTCTGGGAGGCGATCCAGAGCCATCTTGACGCCCGCTTCAAGGCAACAGGCGTCCAGAATGTCTATATGCCCCTTCTGATTCCGGAAAGCCTGCTCCGCAAGGAAGGCGAGCTGGTCAACGGTTTTGCACCGGAAGTCGCATGGGTCACTGCCGGCGGCGAAGAGGAGCTGACGGAGCGCCTTTGCGTAAGGCCCACCTCGGAAACCCTTTTCTCGGATTTCTATAAAGATGATGTCCACTCCTACAGGGATCTTCCCAGGCTGTACAACCAGTGGTGCTCGGTAGTGCGCTGGGAGAAGGAGACAAGACCCTTCCTTCGTTCCAGGGAATTCCTCTGGCAGGAAGGCCATACGATCCACGCTACAAAGGAAGAGGCAGAAGAAAGAACGCTGCAGATGCTGGATGTCTACGCGGATTTCCTGGCGGAGGACATGGCGATCCCCACAGTAAAGGGCCGCAAGACCGATAAGGAGAAATTCGCAGGCGCGGAATCCACCTATACCATCGAAGCGCTGATGCATGACGGCCGTGCCCTGCAGAGCGGCACGAGCCATTTCTTCGGACAGAAATTCGCGGAAGCCTACGATATCACCTTTACGGATAAAGACAATAAGCTCAAGTATGTCTGGCAGACATCCTGGGGCATGACGACCAGAGTCATCGGCGCCATGATCATGGTGCACGGCGACAACAGGGGTCTTGTGATCCCTCCGAAGATCGCGCCCGTACAGGTCTGCATCATCCCGATCCAGCAGAGGAAGGCAGGCGTACTGGACAAGGCATATGAGATGGCGGATATCCTGAAGGGATTCCGCGTCAAGGTCGACGATACGGACAAGAGCCCGGGCTTTAAGTATGCCGAACAGGAAATGCGCGGCATCCCGCTGCGTGTGGAGATCGGTCCCAGGGATCTTGAGAAGAACAGCTGCGTGATCGTAAGAAGGGATACTTCCGAAAAGATCGAGTGCGATATCGACCGTCTTGCGGACAAGGTGGCGGAGCTCCTGCCCCGGATCCAGCAGGATATGTATGACAGGGCGCTCGCGCATATGCAGGCGCATACCTATCAGGCAGAGGATACCGAGACCTTTAAGAAGACATTTGAAGAAAAGACGGGCTTTGTCAAGGCCATGTGGTGCGGCAGCAGGGAGTGCGAGGAAAAGATCAAGGAGCTGTACGGCGTTACCTCCAGATGCATCCCCTATGAACAGGAAAAGATCGCGGACACCTGCGTCTGCTGCGGCAGGCCGGCCACGAAGATGGTCTACTGGGGCAAGGCATATTAAGCATACTGAAGGACAGATGAGCCGGGCGGTATGAGTCGGAGGAAAATGTTTGAAGATCATACTTCCGGAAAAAGTAAACAGGATCCTGAAAAGGCTGCAGGATGCGGGCTATGAAGCCTACGCGGTCGGCGGATGCGTCCGGGACAGCCTTCTCGGGAGAACGCCCCACGACTGGGATATCACGACGTCAGCGCTCCCGGAAGAGGTCAAGGAGCTCTTTGCGCGGACCATCGATACCGGCTTAAAGCACGGCACGGTTACGGTCCTTATGGACAGGGAACAGTTCGAGGTCACGACATACCGGATCGACGGCGCCTACGCGGACGGCAGGCACCCGGATAAGGTGACCTTTTCCCGTTCCCTTGAAGAAGACCTGAAAAGAAGGGACTTTACGATCAACGCCATGGCATATAACGATGCCGATGGCGTTGTCGATCTCTTTGACGGCCTGGGCGATATCGAACGGAAACAGATCCGCGCGGTGGGCGAACCTTCCCGCCGTTTTGAAGAGGACGTTCTCCGCATCATGCGCGCCGTCCGTTTCTCGGCACAGCTGGGATATGAGATCGAAGGCAGAACGGAGGAAGCCATCCGCGATCACGCGCCGCAGCTTACGAAGATCAGTGCGGAAAGAATACGGGATGAGCTGATAAAGCTCCTCGTATCCCCCTGTCCGGAGAAGCTTGCGGATCTTTACAGGCTCGGCATTACAAAGGTCATCCTTCCGGAATTCGATGCCTGTATGGACTGCGACCAGGACAACCCCCATCATCAGTATTCCGTGGGGGAGCATATCATCCGGACCGTATGCGCGATCCGTCCGGATCCCGTGCTCCGGCTTACGATGCTGCTGCATGATATCGGAAAGCCTGTCTGCCTGACAACGGATGAGGACGGGATCGATCATTTCTACGGACATGACGCGGCAGGCGCGGAAATGGCGGACCGGATCCTGCGCAGGCTCAAGCTGGACAATCAGACGATCCGGACAGTGGTGCGGCTCGTCAGGTATCACGACATGGATATCCGTATGACCGGGGCCGGCGTAAGGAAGGCCGTATTTACCGTCGGAGAGGATGTTTTTCCCCTTCTTCTGGAGGTCATGCGGGCCGATGTGTCCGCCAAGTCGGAGGCGACCAGAATAAAGACAAACGGATACCTGGACGATATCCAGGCGATCTATGATGAGATCCTGGAGCGGGGCGACTGCCTTGGCCAGAAGGACCTTGCGGTCAACGGGAAGGACCTGATTCTCTGCGGGGTAAAACCCGGGAGAGAGATGGGGGATATTCTGGACCGGATGCTGCAGGATGTACTCCGGGAGCCTTCCCATAACAGCAGGGAGTACCTGCTGGGAACTTTTCTGCCCGGAGGGGCCGAAAAGCCCGAAAAACCTTGAAAAATGAGGATATTTCTTGACAAACAAAGTAAATACGCTTATAAATATTGATAGGTTATTTCTCTGGGATTTTGGGAAATAGAATTATGTTAATTTATTCAGGAGGGAATAATATGAACAAGACCGAATTAGTAGCAGCTGTTGCTGAGGCAGCTGGGCTTTCCAAGAAGGACGCTGAAAAGGCTGTTAAGGCTTTTGTCGACACTGTAGCAGCAGAACTGAAGAAGGGCGAGAAGGTCCAGATCGTTGGCTTCGGCACATTCGAAGTTTCTGAGAGAGCAGCAAGAACAGGCCGCAATCCTCACACTGGCGAGGCTATGGAGATCGCAGCTTCCAAGGCTCCTAAGTTCAAGGCTGGCAAGGCCCTGAAGGATGCCATCAACTAATATTGGTTGAACAGAAATAATCACCGGCCGGCGAGCATATGCTCACCGGCCGTTCGTTGTTTGTACGTGATAAGGCCAAAGAGCGGCCGGCGGAGCAGACGGGGAGTATTATGCGACTGGATAAGTTCCTGAAGATCTCAAGACTCATAAAAAGAAGAACGGTGGCCAACGAAGCCTGTGACAACGGCAGGGTGACCCTGAACGGGAAAGTGGCCCGCGCTTCGTCTCCGGTAAAGCCGGGCGATATCATCGGGATCACCTTCGGAGACCGTGAGGTCCGTGCGGAGGTCCTGGCCGTGGAAGAAGTGGTCAGGAAGAACGAAGCGGCAGAGCTTTTCCGATATCTGTGAAACGGAGCAGATCATGATGATCAAAGACACATTCCGGTCCGCGTACCGCGAAAGGCGGCTGTTCCTTTATTTTGCGGCAGTCTCCTTCCTTCTTCTTCTCATATGCACCAGATCCTCGTTCCTGTATCCCTATAATAACTGGGATGATGCGAACAGTTATTTTTCCATGGGAAAATCCATGTTCCGGGGGACGGTGATCTACCGGGACCTCTTCGACCAGAAGGGCCCCTATCTCTATTTCCTGTACGGACTGTGCTCCCTGGTCTCCTATACGGATTTCACCGGCGTCTTCCTGATGGAGGTGATCCTTGGGATCCTGGATCTTGCCTGTATGTACGGGATCCTGCGGCTTTATCTGAAGAAGGGCACCGCGCTTTCTCTTCTTCCTTTTGTGTTCGGCGTTTCGTTCTCCTCCTTCAGTTTTTACTGGGGCGGGTGCGCCGAAGAGATCTGCCTTCCTTTCCTGCTCCTGCCGATGTACATCGTGCTGCGGCATGAAAAGAACGCCTCCCGGGCCCCCTATGCATGGGACGAGATCATTGCCGCCGGCCTTTGCTGCGGTTTTTCCGCCTGCGTCAAATTCACGCTCCTCGGGTATTATTTTGCCTTTATGGTCCTTGTCATGTTCCATTCGAAGGGGATCCTGCGGTTTCTGAAGTCCTGCGCCGTCTTCCTTATCGCAATGGCGGTTCCGGCCCTTCCCTGGATCGCGTATTTCGGGATCATCGGTGCGCTGGACGACTGGTACAGGGTATATGTCTATACCAATGTTTTTCTCTACAGCACCTTCGGGGCCAACGACAAGGGAGAATCCCTGTACGACAAGGTCTATAACATGGCCAAGATCCTGTACTGGCTGTTCTGGGACAACTTCCAGTATTTCGTCTTTGTTGCCGCGGGCATGGCCTTCATGCTCTTCCGGAAGCATGCGGCCCTTCTGGAGCGCCTGTGCCTGATCATCCTGTTTGGCTTTACGTTCCTTGGGATCTATATCGGCGGATCCCATCTTCCGTATTATGCTTTTCCCCTTACGGTCTTTGCACCGGCCGGCTTTATCGCAGCCGGGACGGCGGCGGAGAAGATCCTGAAAAAGGATATGGCCGGGACAGGAAGACTTCTTATTCCGGCGGCCTGCACGGCAGCGGCGCTGGTGCTGGTCTTTGTCCTTACACCGAACCGGTATTATCTTTCCTACGGGAAGGAGGATGTATTCCTTTCCCGTTTCGCCGGGGATATTAAAAGGGACGGCCTGGAAGAGCCGACGCTTCTGAATTACAACTGTCTGGACTGCGGGCTATATACGGCGGCGGGGATCGTCCCCACCTGCTACTGGTTCCAGACCCAGACGCTTCCCATTGAGGACGTTTATATCGCCCAGCACGGATATATGAAGGAAGGCGCAACGGATTACGTGGTCGTGCGGGACGGCTATCCGGAGTTCCTGACGGAGCGTTACGAAGAGATCGATACCTTTTACCAGGTCATGGGCGAAGCGGAGCATGAATACCACCTGTTCCGGCGAAGGGACGACAGGTGATTGCACAACCGGAGGAACCTGACTAAAATATAAGTATATGGAGTATTTCCGGCCGGCAGTCGTGACCGGTTCCGTAAATCAGACAAGAAGGCGGGTACATGGCAAGAAGATTTGTCTACAGGAAGAAAAACCAGAACAGATTCAGTATGTTCCTGGCCATATTGGTGCTTGTGGTGCTTTTCGTCGCAGGGGGGATCCGCGGTATTTTCCTGAACGGAAAGCTCAAGGAGCTTGATGCCAAAAAGACGGAACTCCAGACCCAGATCGAGAAGGAAAAGCAGCGGGAAAAAGAAATCGAAGAATACGGAAAATACACCCAGACAGATGAATACGTGGAAGAAATGGCCCGGGAAAAACTGGGCCTCGTCCGGGAGGATGAGATCATTTTCCACAATGAAAGCAAGTAGTATCATCTGAAAATAAACCGGATTACAGGACCGGTCCCGGCAGGCAAAAAAGCCCGCCGGGACCGGTCTGCAGGTTGAAGGAGGCCTGTTTGAACTCACTCGCCGGCATCACAGAAGAATATATGAAGCGCCACAAAATGGCGGAAAGAGGCGGGAAGATCGTCGCCGGTGTATCCGGCGGCGCGGATTCCGTCTGTCTCCTCGTCCTGCTCCGGGAACTGTCGGACCGGATGGGATTTTCCCTGCGGGCCGTTCATGTGCATCATGGGCTTCGAAAGAATGCGGATGAGGATGAGGTGTATGTCAGGGATCTTTGCGAAAAGCTCGGTGTACCGCTGGAGGTCTTTCACCTGAATGTCGGAGAATATGCAAAGCACCACGGCATGGGCGTGGAAGAAGCAGGGCACATCCTGCGCCTTGGATGCCTTGAGGAAGCCTGCAGGAACTTCGAAGGAGAAGAGACAGGCACCTGCAGGATCGCCCTTGCGCACCATGTGGAGGACTGTGCGGAAACGGTCCTGTTCCATCTCTGCCGCGGAAGCCGGCTTTCCGGCGCCCGCGGGATCCTGCCCGTATCCGGCAGGATCATCCGTCCGCTCCTTTCGGCGGACCGCGCTTCCATTGAAGCATGGCTGAAGGAAAAGAAGATTTCCTGGCGGGAGGATGAGACGAACGAAGATCTTTCCTACAGCAGGAACTTTATCCGGCACAGGATCCTGCCGGCGCTTTCGGAGAATGTAAATACGGAAACGATCCGGCATATCGCGGCCTTTGCGGAAGAGGCGGAAGAAACGGAACGGTTCCTGGAGGAAAAGACGAAAGAAGCCCTGACGGAGTGCCTTTGGGAGAACGATGCAGAAAGTCTCCCTTCCGGTGATCCGGATGATAGCAGGGCGGTACTGTCGGTACGTTCTCTCATGGCCCTTCCGCTCTTTATGCAAAAGCGGGTGCTGTACCGGTTCCTCATTACAGCGGCCGGGAGAAAGAAGGACATTGCCGCAGTCCATGTGGACGCCCTTCTTGCCCTCTGCGGGAATCCGGAGAGCGGAAGAGCGGACCTGCCCGGCGGCCTTACGGCGGTCTGTTCGGCAGGGCGCCTCAGGGTCCGGAAAAAGAGAGGAGCCGGTGAAGACTTCGGGGGTGCGCCGCCGGCGGATCCCAAGGAGGATCCCGGGAAGGCCTGCCTGCCTGCCTTTCCGCTGTCGGAGAAAGCCTATGAGGTGCGGACCTTTCCCTTCTCCGGCAACATGGCAGGGGTGCCCCGGGGCGAGTATACGAAATGGTTTGATTATGATAAAATTGGAATGTTACCTGTATTCAGGACACGCCTTCCGGGGGACAGGATCATCCTGGATGCGGAGGGCCGCAGTAAGAAGATCAGCCGCCTGATGATCGATGAACACATTCCTTCGGAATACAGGGACAGGATCGTGATGCCGGCAGCAGGAGATGAGATCCTCTGGCTGTTCGGCAGCAGGATGAACGCCCGTTTTTATGTCGGGGAAACGACGAAGACGATACTGGAAATCAGGGCGGCGCTTTGAGACCGGAGCAGATCCGGAGTGAGGATGGGAAAAATGGCAGAAAAGATTGTGGAGCTGATCGACGAGAAGAAGGTGGATGAGAGAATTCATGAACTGGCCGGGATCATTTCCAGGGACTATGAAGGAAAAGAAGTGCGCCTTGTGGGAATTCTCAAGGGTGCGACCTTCTTCATGTGTGAACTGGCCAAGAGGATTACAGTGCCGGTCTCGATCGATTTCATGCAGGCTTCCAGTTACGGCGGTGCAACGGAGTCCAGCGGCACGGTCAGGATCCGCAAGGACCTGGACGAGTCGATCGAGGGAAAGAATGTCATTATCGTGGAAGACATCGTGGATTCCGGAAGGACGCTTGCATTCCTGGGCGAATTCTTAAGGAGCAAGGGTGCGGCCAGCATCCGTTACTGCACGCTTCTGGACAAACCCGACCGCAGGGTCGTGCACCTTACGGTGGACTATACGGGCTTTGTCATTCCGGATAAATTCGTGGTCGGTTACGGAATGGATTATGACGAGAAATACCGCAATCTTCCGTACATCGGCGTAATAGAGTTCGATGATTGATGACAGGAGTATAGAATTTTGAACAACGAAAAAAGAAGCTTCGGCTCCAGATGGGGAACAGGTCTTCTGCTTCTTCTGATCATGATGTTCATTCTGCAGTTCGCGAGGACCTCGCTCCAGCAGGCGGAGACACCCTATACCTTTGCCGCCCTGGAACAGGATATGGACGGGAAAAGGGTAAGTGACGTCGAGATCGTCCCGAACGCGGAAACACCTACCGGCACGGCGCGCATTACGCTGGGCTCCGGAGAGATCCGTACGCTTTATGCAACGGATATCCGGGAGATCGAACAGCTGGCAAGACAGCACGGACTGGATCCCATCGTAAGGGATGTCCCGAAGGAAAGCTGGTTTTTGACTTCCGTGCTTCCGCTCCTCCTGGTAGCAGCCATCTGCATGTTCTTCTTTTATTTTATGAATATGCAGAGTATGGGCGGATCCGGGAACGCCAGGATGCTGGATTTCGGCAAGAGCCGCGCAAGGCGGGCCACGGACAAGGACAGAGTCACCTTCGAGGATGTGGCAGGCCTGGATGAGGAAAAGGAAGATCTCCAGGAGATCGTGGATTTCTTAAAGAACCCGGACCGTTATACCTCCGTGGGCGCGCGCATCCCCAAGGGCGTGCTTCTGGAAGGAGCCCCCGGTACCGGTAAGACGCTCCTGGCCAAGGCGATCGCCGGAGAGGCGCAGGTGCCGTTCTATTCCATCTCCGGTTCCGATTTTGTGGAAATGTTTGTCGGCGTCGGCGCATCCCGCGTACGCGACATGTTCGAAGAAGCCAAGAAGGACGCTCCCTGCATCGTGTTCATCGATGAGATCGACGCGGTGGCAAGAAGAAGGGGGACGGGCCTCGGCGGCGGACACGATGAAAGAGAACAGACGCTCAACCAGCTGCTGGTCGAAATGGACGGCTTCGGCATCAACGAAGGCATCATCGTCATGGCTGCCACGAACCGGGCGGACATTCTGGATCCCGCCATCCTTCGTCCCGGCCGTTTTGACAGAAAGATCACGGTCAGCCGGCCGGATGTCAGGGGAAGGGAAGCGATCCTGAAGGTCCATGCCAGGAACAAGCCGCTTTCCGATGACGTCAATCTGGAAGAGATCGCCCGTACGACAGCGGGCTTTACCGGCGCGGACCTGGAGAACCTCCTGAACGAAGCGGCGATCCGTTCGGCAAGACAGAACCGGAAATACCTGAACCAGGATGACATCAAGGAAGCCTTCATCAAGGTCGGTATCGGTGCGGAGAAGAAGAGCCGCATCATTTCGGAGAAAGAAAAGAGGATCACGGCCTACCACGAAAGCGGACACGCGATCCTGTTCCATGAACTGGAGGATGTGGGACCGGTCTATACGGTATCCATCATTCCGACGGGGAACGGAGCAGCCGGCTACACCATGCCGCTTCCCGGAAAGGACGAGATGTTCGCCACCAGGGGCCGCATGCTGCATGACATCATGGTCAGCCTCGGCGGCCGCATAGCGGAAGAACTGATCCTGGACGATATCACCACCGGCGCCTCCTCCGACATCAAGAAGGCCACGGCGCAGGCCCGCCAGATGGTCACCCGCTACGGCATGTCTGCCAATATCGGCACGATCAACTACGAACAGGAAGGGGAGGACGTCTTCCTCGGCTATGACCTGGGCCATACATCCAGGACCAGCGAATACATGTCCGGTGAGATCGACAGGGAAGTCAAGGCAATCATTGACCAGTGCTACAAGGACGCCAAAGAGATCATCATGGCGCATCTGGACGTACTGCATGCCTCCGCAAAGCTTCTGATCGAGAAGGAAAAAATCACCGGCGAAGAGTTCAATGCGCTGTTTACGGCGGCACCGGCAGGTGAATATGTTTAAAATGCACAAAATCGAAACGGCCGATTTGTGATGTTTGTTGATTCTGCGCCTAGACCAAAAAAACGGAGGGTGCTAGTATACTACTTGTAACCCCCCAATACATTATATAAGTTTTTGCTATACCCCATACAGAAGTTTTACTTCTCGAAAAAGACAGGCCCCCCAAGCACTGTCTTTTTTTCGTTATACGGGAAATGACTTGTGCCCGGCGGTTTCGGCACAGGCTATTTTCTTTTTGATTCGGCTGCGGTATAATGCTTTCTAGCGTATTGCTGATAATTTGTCAGGTTATCATTCATTAAGAAAGGTGGTACTTATTATGCCGTTAGTTACATCAACAGAAATGTTCAAAAAGGCTTATGATGGCGGTTATGCGATCGGCGCGTTCAACATCAACAACATGGAGATCGTGCAGGGAATCACGGATGCTGCAGCAGCTTTAAAGAGCCCCGTGATCCTTCAGGCTTCTGCCGGCGCCAGAAAGTATGCCAATTCCGTATATCTCGTAAAGCTGGTTGATGCTGCGCTTTCTCTTCATCCGGAAGTTCCCATGGTCCTTCATCTTGACCACGGCGCAGATTTCGCAGTCTGCAAGGACTGCGTTGACAACGGCTTTACTTCTGTTATGATCGACTATTCCGGCCACAGCTTCGAAGAGAACATCGAAGAGTCCAGAAAGGTCGCAGAGTATGCACACGAGCACGGCGTAGTCGTTGAGGCTGAGCTGGGAACTCTGTCAGGCGTTGAGGATGACGTCGCTGTTGATGCTGAGAAGGCTCTGTATACAGATCCCGACCAGGTCGAGGAATTCGTCAAGAGGACCGGCGTTGACTCTCTGGCGATCGCTATCGGCACAAGCCACGGCGCATACAAGTTCAAGCCCGGCACAAAGCCGCAGCTTCGTTTCGACGTTCTTGCAGAAGTCTCCAGAAGACTTCCCGGCTTCCCGATCGTTCTTCACGGCTCTTCCTCCGTTCCGCAGGAATATGTCAAGATCATCAACGAGAACGGCGGCGCTCTGAAGGATGCCATCGGTGTTCCGGAAGATCAGCTTCGTGAAGCAGCCCGCGGCGCAGTCTGCAAGATCAACATCGATTCCGATCTTCGTCTTGGCATGACAGCAGGTATCCGCCAGCACTTCATGGCTCACCCGGATCATTTCGATCCCCGTCAGTACATTGCCGACGGCCGCAAGAACGTATATGATATCGTTGCTCACAAGATCAAGGACGTTCTCGGTTCCGACAACAAGATCTGACCGCCGGATAATATTTCCAGGTAGTTTTGCACAGCCGCACCCGAAAGGGTGCGGTCTTTTTGTTGAAATCTGCTAATAACAGTCCTGTTTTTTTTGCAGTTCCGCTTCTAGGTAATCCGACGCGGATTTCTTATAATTTCATTATGATAACGATTTCAAAACAGTTTCATTTCTGGTTTGCCCGGCGGGGCGGAAAGGCAGATTATGTTTGAAGACAGGCATTGGGATGCGGAGTTTCGTGAAAGATTCGATCTCCGTTTCGAAGAACTGAAGTGGCTGTATTACGAGCTGTACAACGAGGACGAGCAGGCGCTGACCTATTTCTGTGACATGCTCTATGAATACTACTCAGACAGAAGACCCGAACTGAAGAAATGGGACAGGAACAGAATGGAAGATCCGGGCTGGTATTCAGGGAACGGGATCCTGGGGATGCAGATGTATCCGAACTGCTTTGCAGGGACGCTGAAAGGCGTGAAGAAGCACCTGGACTATGTTTATGAGTGCGGGGTGAACTATATCCACCTCATGCCCCTTCTGGAGAGCCCGGAGGGTGAGAGTGACGGCGGGTACGCGGTCTCGGATTTCAGAAAAGTACAGCCGCAGCTGGGGACCATGAAGGATCTGTCGGATCTTGCAGATGAATGTCATAAAAGAGGAATGAGTGTCTGCCTTGACTTTGTCATGAATCATACCAGCAGGGATCATGAATGGGCGAAGAAGGCAGCTGCAGGAGACAGGGAATATCAGAAAAGGTATTTCTTCTATGATAACTGGGATATCCCGAATGAATTCGAGAAGACGGTCCCCCAGGTATTCCCGCAGACGGCTCCCGGTAATTTTTCCTGGTGCGAAGAGGCGGGTAAAGTCGTCATGACGACTTTCTATCCCTACCAGTGGGACCTGAATTACCGCAATCCCGTCGTGTTCAACGATATGACTGCCAACATGCTGTTTCTGTGCAACAACGGCGTGGATATCATCCGCCTGGACGCGACACCCTATATCTGGAAGGAACTCGGCACCAACTGCAGGAATCTCCCGCAGGTCCATACGCTGGTGCGGATCATGCGCATGGCATCAGAGATCGTCTGTCCGTGTACTCTTTTCCTCGGGGAGGTCGTCATGGAGCCCTCCAAGGTGGTTCCCTATTTCGGACCCGTGGAGAAGCCGGAATGCCATATGCTGTATAACGTCACCACCATGGCCAGCACCTGGCACACGGTCGCGACAAGGGACGTACGCCTGTTGAAGCATCAGCTGGGGACGATCTTTGCCCTGCCCAAACAGTATACTTTCCTGAATTACCTGCGCTGCCACGACGATATAGGATGGGGACTTGATTATGAATTCCTGAAACAGTTCGGGATCGAAGAGGCGGAGCATAAGAAATTCCTGAACGATTATCTGAAGGGAGACTGGTACGGAAGCGATTCCAGGGGAGAGCTCTATAATGACGATCCCCGGCTCAGGGATGCACGTCTTTGTGGAACGACAGCTTCCCTTTGCGGCATAGAAGCGGCCGAATACGAACAGAATGTGGACAAGCTTGCCAAAGCGATCCGTCTTGACATCATGCTGCATGCGTTCCTGTTTACCCAGAGCGGCGTACCGGTACTGTACAGCGGCGATGAGATCGGACAGCTCAACGATTACAGCTATCATAAGGATCCCCTGAAGGCAGAGGATTCCCGCTATCTTCACAGAGGGGATTTTAACTGGGAGGATGCCGAAAAAAGAAAGGATCCCGAAAGTGTGCAGGGACTCCTGTTCAATATGATCAGCCGTCTTCGGAAGATCCGCGCAGCTTACGATGTTTTCAGCAGCAATGCCGACACCTGGATCGTGGAAGCCTGGAACGATCATGTGCTTGGGATCGGAAGATACTACAGGGGAGAAAAGATGCTTGCGCTCTTTAATTTCTCGGAATTCGACCAGACTGCCTGGATCAACGAGGCGGAGGACTACTACGATATGCTGAGCGGCGCCCGCCGTCCCGCAAAGGCGGTCGGTGTCCCGGGCTACAGTTTTGCATGGCTTCTTACTTCTTTTGAGAAGGAGGGAAACCCTGTTAAAACCATTCAGTAAGCAAATGCCCGAAGGGCCTGCAGGCAGGGCACACCTCATTTACCGGAGAATAACTGTATGACGATAAAGGAAGTGGCTAATCTGGCGGGCGTATCTACCGCAGCCGTGAGCCGTTATATCAACGGCGGCTCCCTTAGTGAGAACAAAAAAGAAAAGATACGGGCTGTGATCGAAGAGACAGGATACCGGCCCAATATGACCGCGCAGTCCATGCGGACGGGGCGCGGCGGGCAGATCGGAGTGATCGTTCCGAAGATCAATTCGGATTCCGTTTCCCAGATCGTGGAGGGCGTTACGGAATATCTTCAGGGAAGGGATCACCTTACGATCCTGGGCAGCACCGAAAGCCAGCGGGATAAGGAGATCCGCTATCTGGACCTGATGCAGAACAGCCAGGTGGTCGGGATCATCCTGATGGGAACGGTCATGACACCGATGATGGCTGATGCGATCCGTGCCGGCAGTAAGCCGGTGGTGATCACCGGTCAGAAGTTTACGGGTTTTCCCTGTGTGTATCACGATGATTATCATGCCATGAAAGACCTGATGCAGCTGATGATCCAAAGGGGCAGGAAGAAGGTGGCCTATCTGGGCGTAACGGAGGAAGACCTGGCAGCAGGCCTTGCCAGGCGCGAAGGCGCAGCAAAGGCATGGGAAGAAGCAGGGTATCCTGCGGAGAACATGCCCCGGGCGGTGTCCGCGTTTGAAGCCCGTGACGCATACCTGAAGATGAAGGGGGTGCTGGCGGATCATCCGGATCTGGACGGGGTCCTGTGTGCCACCGATAAGATCGCACTGGGCGCCATGCGTGCCGTCAAGGAAGCGGGAAAGTCCGTCCCGAAAGACGTAAGCGTTGCCGGCGTAGGGGACAGCTGGGCAGGAAGCATTTTTGATCCGCCCCTGACAACGGTGCATCTGTATTACCATGAATGCGGGATTATAGCTGCGGATATGCTGCTGCAGAGGATCGCAGCCGGAGAGGATGCGGGGCCCATACGGCAGGTACGGCTGGAGTATACGATCATGGACCGGGGATCTGTCTGAAAAGAAGTTTCCCGGCGGAAATAAAGAGAAAGGTGAAGGAAAAAGATGAACAGAAAGCTGGTGTTTCTGGATATTGACGGGACGCTGACCGTGCCGGGGACAAATGTCCCGCCGGAGAGTGCGGTGCAGGCGGTCAGGCAGGCGCAGGCAAACGGGCACAAGGTATATCTGTGCAGCGGGCGGAACTGGAACATGCTCTCGCCCCTTCTGGTTTACGGCTTTGACGGAGTCGTAGCCAGTTCCGGGGGTTATGTGGTGGTCGGGGATGAGGTCATCTATGATGATCCGATGAGTGATGAGCAAAGGGACGCTGCCCTGGCAGTCCTGCATAAAAACGGCGTCTTCTGTACGATCGAGGCGAGCACCGGCGCCTGGGGCGACTCCAATCTGGAGGAATTCCTGAAAGGACAGCCGGAAGGAAACAGTGAGATCGAAAGGTGGCGCAAGGCACTGGCCGGCAGTCTGGGGATCCGTCCCATGGAGGAATATGACGGCAGCCCGGTTCATAAGATCGTGATCATGTGCCCGAAGGCCGAACAGCTCGATGAAGCCAGAGAACTCCTGGAAAAGGACTTCAGTTTTGCGATCCAGGACATACCCGAGCACGGCTGTGTAAACGGTGAGATCATCAGCCGCAGCTTTGACAAGGGAAAAGGTGTGCTTGCCATCTGCGAAAAGGAAGGGATCCCGGTAGAGGATACGATCGGGTTCGGGGACAGCATGAATGATCTGGAAATGATCCGGACCGTAGGCATCGGCGTCTGCATGGCAAACGGATCGGAAACCCTGAAGGGATACAGTGACAGGATCTGTCCCGCAGTGGAAGAGGACGGCCTGTGGCAGGGATTTAAAGACCTCGGACTGATCTGAAACAGTCACGTTTTCGGTATTCTGCCTACAACAGATCCCGATACGGGGATCAAGTCTGTCATTATGCACAAAAACAAAACGGAAACATTGCTGGTTCAGTCAATTTACAAATAATATGCACGCTCCTAGAATAGATTTGAAAACGATTTCGCTGTTTCATATGGGGGGATAAGGAGGAGTTATGGCACTGGATTATCGTAAATGTGCGGAAGAGATCGTCAGCCATATCGGCGGAGCCGAAAACGTGGCTACGGCGGCTCACTGCGCAACAAGACTGCGTCTTGTCATTGCCGACAACGGCAAGGTGGACAAGAAAGCACTGGAGAATGTGGAAGGCGTAAAGGGCATGTTCGAGTCCAACGGTCAGCTGCAGCTGATCATCGGAACGGGAACCGTCAACAAGGTGTATGACGAATTCCTGGCGGTAACGGGCCTTTCCGCAGCTTCCAAGGATGATGCCAAGAAGGCAGCGGCGGCGCAGATGCCTCTCTGGAAAAGGCTTCTGAAGACGCCAGGCGACGTATTCGTACCGATCCTTCCCGCGATCGTGGCATCCGGCCTTATGATGGGCCTTGTCGAAGCGCTGGGCAAAGCGATCCCGGGCTTCGGAGAAACAGACTGGTATAACTGGCTGGATATGGTTGCCAATACGGCGTTTGCATATCTGCCTGTCATCGTTGCGATCAGCTCTGCCCGCGTATTCGGCGGCAATATTTTTCTGGGGGCGGTCGTGGGTCTTATGATGATCCACTCCAACCTGATCAATGCATGGGCTGTAGGTACGGCGGAGAGCATTCCCACCTGGCAGCTTCTGTTCTTCAATGTAAAGAGAGTCGGTTACCAGGGTCACGTCATACCGGTCATTATCGCGGTCTGGCTGATGTGTATGATAGAAAAATGGCTGCATAAACATGTTCCGGAGATGCTGGACCTGTTCGTAACGCCTCTTACCACCGTACTGATCACGGCATTCGTAACCTTCACGATCATCGGTCCCATCTTCTCCACCTTTGAGACCTATGTACTGGCCGGAGCAAAGCTTCTGATCACGGTAGGCTTCGGTATAGGCTCCATGATCATGGGCGCGATCTATCCCATCACGGTCGTCATGGGCCTGCATCATATGTATAATGTCATCGAGGCCGGCATGATCGCCGAGACCGGCAAGAATATCTGGATGCCCATCGCATCCGCCGCAAACTTTGCACAGTTCGGCGCCTGCCTTGCGGTAGCCGTTAAATCCAGAAGCAACCGCACAAAGGCTGTTGCACTTCCGTCTTCGCTTTCCGCATCCCTCGGTATTACAGAACCTGCGATCTTCGGTGTCAACTTCCGCTTCATGAAGCCGTTCGTATTCGGTATGATCGGCGGCGCTGCCGGCGCATGGTTCGGCGCCATCTCCAAGATCGGCGCTACCACATACGGCGTGACCGGTATCCCCGGACTTCTTGCGATCGACAATATACCTGTTTACGTGATCATGCTGGCGATCGCGGCAGGCGTTGCTTTTGCACTGACCTTCGTACTGTGGAAGGAAGAGACAGATGACGCTCCTGCAGCTGCTCCCGCACCTGCAGAAGAGGAGATGCCTGATATTGTGAACACTTCCGTTATCCGCTGCTCTGCAGGTGAGATCGGACAGCCTGTAGCAGGCAAGGTCATCCCTTACGATGAGATCCCGGATCCCACCTTCGCATCCGGTGCGCTGGGCGTCGGCATCGGCGTCGAGCCGGACGAGGAGACCGTTTACGCGCCTATGGACGGCACGATCTCTTCCGTTGCCGAGTCCAAACACGCTATCGGTATTTCCGGAGCCGGTGATATGGAACTTCTGATCCATGTCGGTGTTGATACCGTTGAGATGAACGGCGACGGGTTCAGACCGCTGGTATCGGAAGGCGATACCGTTAAGAAGGGCCAGAAGATCCTTACCTTCTCAAAGGCAAAGATCAAGGCTGCAGGACATCCCGACACGGTCGTCGTGCTCCTGACCAACAGCGATGATTATGAGGATACGACATACGGTATCTGAAAGTGCAAATACCACAGGGTATGATATAATAGTAATCACTCTGAATCAGAGTCTTTACGATGTGAGTACAAAGCGCTGAGCGCAGAAAGAGGCTTATCATGAAAGAGTTTAAGTTTACGGTAACTGATCCCGTTGGTATCCACGCACGTCCCGCAGGACTTCTTGTAAAGGAAGTCAAGGCACACGCAAGTGCGATCACTATCGCTACAGAAGCAGGCAAGTCCGCAGATGCGAAGAAGCTCCTGGCACTTATGGGCCTTGGCATCAAGCAGGGTGATACCGTTACTGTTACTGTAGACGGCGCTGACGAAGAGGAAGCAGCTGCTGCGATCGAGAAGTTCATGAAGGACAATCTCTGATCCGATAGCAGATCCTTTTGGGTAATGAATGTCTGCGCATCGGATCCTGCGGGTTCCGATGCGCTTTCTTTGTGGGAGGTTATATATGCAGGTTGCAACGGGGATTAGCATACTGAACGGAATCGGGATCGGAAAGATCCGTATCTATAAGACACCTGAGTACAAGATCAATGAGAGCCTGGTAGAAGACGCCATTCCGGAACTGACAAGGTTTGAAAACGCCCGCCTGAAGGTGCAGGCACAGCAGCAGGTCCTGTATGAGAAGGCTGTTGTGGAAGCCGGCGAAGACAGCGCGGCGATCTTCCAGTTCCACGCGGACATGCTGGATGATGACGATCTTCTGGATGCAGTCAAGACGATCATCGTAGACCAGAAGCATACGGCAGATTATGCGGCAAAACACGGCTTTGACAATGTGGCCACGATGTTCAGCGAAATGGATGATCCGTATTTCCAGGCAAGAAGCGCGGACGTGATCGACGTAGGAAACGCTGTCGTCGAAGCACTCCTGGGAATCGACACCAGTTCCCTCCAGGGAACAGAACCTTCCATCCTGGTAGCGGAAGACCTGGCTCCCTCGGAGACGGTCAAGCTGGACAAGTCGCTGATGCTGGGCATGATCACAAGGGAAGGCAGCTCCAACAGCCATACCGCCATCCTGGCCCGCAGCATGAACCTGCCGGCACTGATCCAGTGCAAGGATATTGCCGATGACTGGGACGGCAAGATGGCTATACTGGATGGTTATAATTCCTGTGTTTACATCGATCCTACCCCTGATCTTCTGGAATCCCTCACCGCAAAGCGAAATGAGGACCTGAAGAAGGAAGCGCTCCTTCAGGAGCTCAAGGGCAAGACCAATACCACGATCGACGGAAAGACGATCCATGTTTATGCCAACATCGGCGGTCCCGCCGATATCGGATCCGTACAGCAGAACGATGCGGAAGGCGTCGGCCTGTTCCGTTCAGAATTCGTATATCTCAACAGTAAGGAAGACCCTTCCGAAGAGCAGCAGTTCCAGGCATACAAGCGCGTTCTGGAAACACTGGCGCCCAAGCTGATCATCATCCGTACCTGCGATATCGGCGCGGACAAGACGATCGATTATATGAACCTGGACAAGGAAGAGAACCCGGCGCTGGGCTTCCGTGCCGTACGTATCTGCCTTACAAGGAAAGACTTCTTCAAGAGACAGTTAAGGGCTCTTCTGCGTGCATCCGCTTACGGAAATCTCGGCATCATGTTCCCGATGATCATCAGCAAGTGGGAAGTGCGTGAGTGCAAGGAGATCCTCGCAGAGTGCAGAAGAGAACTGGAGAATGAGGGGGTAAAGGTCAGCGACAATATCCAGATCGGTATCATGGTGGAGACTCCGGCAGCAGTCCTTTGCGCGGACGAACTGGCGGAAGAAGTGGACTTCTTCTCACTCGGAACCAATGACCTGACACAGTACACCTGCGCGATCGACCGCCAGAATGCGAAGCTGGAGAGATTTGCAGATACACATCATCCGGCCGTCCTTAAGGCAATCCAGATGACGATCGATGCAGGACACCGTCACAATACATGGGTCGGCATCTGCGGCGAGCTCGGCGCAGACCTGTCGCTTACGGAGACCTTCCTCAGAATGGGCGTGGATGAACTTTCCGTAAATGCCAAGAGCGTACTTCCGCTCAGAAAGCAGATCAGGAGCATCGACCTGAGCAAATAAGAGATCCGGCACAGTCAAAGGGACTGTACGCTGAAACAAGAATAAAAAACGTGCAGGAAGGAATGCCCTTCCTGCACGTTTTTCATTATGCAGATCATCATTATTTTGCCAGTTCGTTGATCATGTTCATAATGATCGGAACCGAATTGATCTGGGAACTCTTTGCCATTACATCAATGTAATGCTGCCGGTTCTCATACAACTCATGGACCTTGTCCAGGATCACGTCCGGCAGGTCGTCATCATCGACGCAGATGCTGTAGCCCTGTGCCTTGAAGGAAGCGGCGTTGAGCTTCTGGTCACCGCGCCCTGTGGGGAGCGGAACGAGGATGTGGGGCTTTTTCAGGGCGAGCAGCTCGCAGATCGCGTTGGCGCCGGCCCGGGAGATCACGATATCCGCCATGGCGTACAGGTGGTTCAGGTTGTTCTTTACATACTCGAACTGCTTGTAGCCCGGGATCGTGAGCATCAGGTTGTCCATCTTGTCCTTGCCGCAGATGTGCACCACGTTGAAGTCCTTCAGGAGCCCGTCCAGTGCGCCGCGGACGGAACGGTTGACGGAGGCGGCGCCGAGGCTTCCGCCGATGACCATCAGCACGGGCTTGTCATCGGTAAAGCCGCAGAGCTTTTTCCCGGTCTCCTTATCGCCCTTGAACAGTTCCTCCCGGATGGGGGTCCCCGTCAGCACTGCCTTGCTTTCCGGCAGCTCCTTCATGGTCTCGGGGAAGTTGCAGCAGATCTTTTCCGCAAAGGGCGTGCACAGCTTGTTGGCAAGTCCGGGCGTAAGATCCGATTCGTGACAGATGCAAGGGATCCTCATCAGGGATGCCGCATGCACGACCGGGACGCTGACGTAGCCGCCCTTGGAAAAAATAATATTCGGCCTGTATTCCTTCAGGAATTTGTGGGCCTCGTGGAAGCCCTGCATGACACGGAAGGGATCCGTGAAATTCTGCGGGTCAAAATAGCGGCGCAGCTTGCCGGTCTTGATGGCGGTATACGGAATGCCGAAATCCTCGATGAGTTTCTGCTCGATCCCGCCGATGGAACCGATGTAGGCGATCTCATAGCCTTCCTTGCGAAGGTACGGGATGAGCGCCAGGTTTGGTGTGACATGACCGGCAGTACCGCCGCCGGTCAGAACGATTTTCTTTCCCATGAACATCTCCTTCGGCAGACACGTCAGTCAGCCTGTGAAATGGCTGCCTTCAGAGCAAGCGCGAGCTGGTCCGGGCAGGATGTGTTCCGGAATCCGCAGATGGTCCCCTGCAGCTTTTCAATAACATCTTCCGCTTTCATTCCTTTTACAAGAGAGCTGATCCCCTTGAGGTTCCCGTTGCACCCTCCCGTAAAAGCAACACTGCGGATGATGTGATCGGCATCGATGTCCACCTCGATCTTCGAGGAGCAGGTGCCGTGTGTCCTATAGATCATGATATGTTTCCTTTCCAGTCTGAACTGCGCGGCCTTCAGGCATTCGCAACGGCCTTTGCGAATGCGTCAAGACGCTCTTCATCCGCCGCGTGCAGGGCACTGCGGAAGGAGAAGGTGTCGGGAAGGACAGTGATGTTCTTGAACTCCTCGAACTTCGCGCGCATGAGCTTGCCGGATGCCGGTGCCCAGGAGCCGTTCTCTGCCAGAGCCACAGTCCGGTTCGCAGCGCCCAGGGCTGCCATGTCCTCAATGAATTCTTTGACGGGAGGATAGATCCCGTTGTTGTAGGTGGGGCAGAAAATGACGATCTTCGCGCAGCGCCATACTTCCGAGATCAGGAAGGAAACGTCGGTTTTGCTGGCGTCATAGACGACTGCCTTTTTGCCGCCTGCTTCCCGGACCTTAACGGCGAATCTCTCCGCAGCGCTTGCGGTATGTCCGTACAGGCTTCCGTATACCACCAGGATATCGTCTGTCTCGGGCGTATAGGTGCTCCACTTCTGGTATTTGTCGATGAACCATGCGATATTGGTGCGCCATACGGGACCGTGCAGGGGAAGGATGAGGGCGATGTCAAGGCCTGCCGCCTTCTTCAGGACCGCCTGTACCTGCGGGCCGTACTTGCCCACGATATTGGCGTAGTATCTCCTGGCTTCATCCAGAAATTCTCTTTCAAAATCATACTCGTCGGCAAAGATGCCGTCTTCCAGGGCGCCGAAGGTGCCGAAGGCATCCGCGCTGAAGAGGGCCTTTGTCGTCTCGTCATAGGCGAACAGGACTTCCGGCCAGTGGACCATGGGAGCCGCGACGAAGCGGAAGGTATGTTTTCCCGTGCAGAGAACGGAGCCTTCCTTCAGGACTTCCTTCTTCGGGAAATCCGCAAGCGAGGGGAAGAACTGCTTCAGAAAATCCAGGGCCTTTGCACTGCCCAGGAGGGTGATATCCGGATACAGGTCGGTAACGGTGCGGATCAGGGCGCAGTGGTCCGGCTCCATGTGAAGGATCACAAGGTAATCGGGCTTTCTTTCGCCCAGGGTCTCCCGGAGGTTCTCCAGATACTGGTCTGCAACGGAAACGTCGGCTGTATCGAACAGGACGACCTTTTCATCCAGGACAACGTAGCTGTTATAGGAAACTCCTTTGGGAAGCGGGAACAGGTTCTCAAATCGGGCAAGACGCCGGTCGCTTCCGCCGACCCAGACGGTATCCTCGGCGACTACATGAGTGTTGATCATTTCTGTCTCCTTTCAATAGACATAAGACGGGACGATTCTCTCCCGCCATGCATTTATACTTGAGTCTGTAACAGTATAGCAAATGGTGCTTTGGTATTCTAGTCACCCTGCTGATATTTTGTTATACTGATATGGTCTGCAGGCATATCCGTCCGGGGTTTTTCCGGGGATCCGACAGGCAGACGGAAAGGCGCACGGTCCGGTATGCATCGCATTTTCATACTGACGGGGAAAAGTTCCTCCGGCAAGGATACGATATATAAGAAGCTTCTCGGAAGCGAGGATCTTCCTCTGAAGAAGGTCGTACCGTATACGACGCGTCCCGTCCGGGCGGGAGAAAAGGACGGGGAGGCCTACCATTTCTGCAGCGAGGAAGAGTATTTTTCCTTAAAGGAAAGCGGAAAGATCATCGAAGCCAGGGCCTACGATACGGTCTTCGGTACCTGGTACTATTTTACGGCGGATGACGGACAGATCGACCTGGAGAAGGCAAGCTATCTCATGATCGGGACGCCGCAGTCCTGTATCTCCATCCGGGATTACTTCGGGGAGGAGGCGGTTCTGCCCGTATACATCCATCTGGATGACGGGGAGCGCCTTGCACGCGCCCTGAAGAGGGAAAGAAAGCAGGAGAAGCCAGCATACGAAGAGATGTGCCGGCGTTTTCTTGCCGACGCGGCGGATTTTTCGGAGGAAAAACTGGCAGAAGCCGGGATCCGGGACCGCTTTGAGAATACGGACCTGGAGGAATGCACCGGAAAGATCGCGGCGTTCATCCGCGAAAAGACCTCCGGCTGACCCGGGACCGGGATGACCGCACATGGAACAGAGTTATCGTTTTTCAGATATATACGGACAGAACAGCATAAAGGAACATCTGCAGAATGCGGCTTTGACTGGCCGTGTCTCCCATGCCTACATCCTGAACGGGGAGAAGGGCTCCGGAAGAGGGCGGCTTGCCCTCACCTTTGCTTCCCTCCTTCAGTGTGAGCAGCCGCAGAAGACCGAAAACGGATTCGAGCCCTGCGGAAGCTGCACCTCCTGCAGGCAGGCGGCCGGCGGGAACCATCCGGATATCATTCCCGTCGTAAGCGGGAGCACGGGGACGGACGGAAAGGCCAAAGCCCTGGGCGTGGAGGATATCCGGAACATGCGCTCCGACATCCGCATAAAGCCCTACAAGAGCAGCTGGAAGATCTATATCGTGCCGGATGCGGACCGGATGACGCTGCAGGCGCAGAATGCCCTCCTGAAGACCCTGGAGGAGCCGCCCGCCTATGCGGTGATCCTGCTCCTTTCCACCGCCCTGAGGAGCTTTCTTCCCACCGTGCTTTCCAGGAGCGTGGTGCTCAACCTCCTCCCGGTGGACGATGCGGTACTGGCGGAAAGCCTCGCGGACAGGACCGGGCTTCCCGTGCGGGATACGCTTATGGCTGCGCGACTTTCCCACGGCAACGAGGGAAGGGCCATGGAACTTCTTACGGATGAATCCCTGATCGGGATCCGGCAGGAAACGGTCCGGTTCCTGAAGGGACTTGCGGACATGCCGAGCCTCGACATTTCGGAGTTTTCCGCTGCCGTTTCGGAGGACTTTACGGATATCGCCCGCAGCTGGTTCCGGGATCTCCTCGTCTGGAAAAGCACACAGGACCCGGAACGCTTGATTTTTCAGGAAGAAGTAAAGTATATTAGTAACGCCGCAGAGCAGGTGTCCTACGCGGATCTGGAGCAGATCCGGCAGGCCTTTGACCTTGCGCAGCAAAGAAGAAAGACCGGCGGAAACGATGCGCTGGTCATGGAGCTCATGCTTCTGACGATCCGGGATATCCTGCATGCCCGGAATACGGAATATACGGAACACAGAATATAAAGGAATAAAGATGGAAGAACTGATAAGGACCACGGAAATACCTGCCGGACAGGAAGAGAACATGCCGGCGGAGGAAGAAATACAGACGGCCGCCGCAGAAGAAGCACAGGTCATGCCCGGGGAGCAGGATGCTGCCGGGGAAGACGCAGGCGAAGAGGACGGCGCACAGGAGGCGCTTCTGGAAGAGGAAGAGGAAGAAGAGCTTTCGATGCCGGCCGGCCTGGACGATGACATTCTCGGGGACGAGGCGGAAACGGAAGAGGAAGCGGAAACGGACGGACCGGCCACTGCCATCATCGTGGGCGTGCGCTTCCGCACGGCCGGGAAGATCTATTATTTTGCGCCCGGCGACCTTCCGGTGAAAAGAGGGTGCCACGTCATCGTGGAAACGGCCCGCGGCATTGAATACGGCTTTGTCGTCTCCAATCCCATGGAGATCGACAGGAAGAAGTTCAAGGCGCCGCTCAAGCAGATCCTGCGCATTGCCACGGAAGCGGACGATGCTAAGGAGAAGGAGAACCGGGAGAAGGAAAGAGAAGCCTACAGGGTGTGCCTTGGCAAGATCCGGCGCCACAATCTCGACATGAAGCTGATCGATGCCGAATACACCTTTGACAATAATAAGATCCTGTTCTATTTCACGGCGGACGGAAGAGTGGATTTCCGCGACCTGGTCAAGGACCTGGCGGGGATCTTCCGGACCAGGATCGAGCTTCGCCAGATCGGCGTGCGGGATGAGACCAAGATCCTCGGCGGATACGGGATCTGCGGCAGGCCTCTGTGCTGCCATACCTATCTGTCCGACTTCATACCGGTCTCCATCAAGATGGCCAAGGAGCAGAACCTGTCCCTGAATCCCACGAAGATCTCGGGCGTCTGCGGAAGACTGATGTGCTGCCTCAAGAATGAGGAAGATACCTACGAGGAACTCAACCGGAGGCTCCCCAAGGTCGGCGACGAGGTCCGCGGAAGCGACGGCCTCGAAGGTGAAGTGGAGAGCGTAAATGTGCTGCGCCAGAGAGTACGGATCCTGGTGGAGATCGAAGACGAGAAAGAACTGCACGAATACGGTGCGGATGAGATCACGGTCTTAAGACGGCGCCGCCGCGGGGCGGCAAGGCCCAAACTCCACAGAAATGAGGCGGCGGTGGTGCATTCATCCCAGCCGGCTGCCCGGGATACGGAAAAAGAATCCGGCAAGGGTGCCGCACAGGGCGGTTCCCGCGAAGGCCGCGGAAGACGGCGCGGTGGGGAAAAGCCTGCTCCCAGGGACGGACAGAAGAACCAGGCAAAGGATGCGCAGGAGCGCAGCGTAAACGCGAATGCGGCCGCAAGGAACGCCTCCGGAAAGGAAGGCGCGCAGCCTGCGGCAGGTGCGCCGGAAGAAAAGCGTGAAAAACAGGAAGGAAGACGTTTCTCGAGACGCAGAAGAGGCGACCGTTCGCGCACGCAGAACGCCGGAAAGAATGCCGGAAAGAACGTCAGCCAGGGCGGCGGACAGGGCGGCAATGACAGAAAGCAGGAATGAGATCCTTCTGAAGGAAGGAGAGAAGGTGGATGATCTGCAGAGAAACCATCTGAAGATCATCCAGGATACAGACAGATTCTGTTTCGGAATGGATGCGGTGCTCCTTTCCGGATTCGCGGCGGCGAAGGAGGGGGACAGGGTGCTGGACCTGGGAACGGGGACCGGCATCATCCCGATCCTGATGTCGGCGAAGACAAAGGCCCGCTCCTTCATCGCGCTGGAGATCCAGGAAGAGAGCGCGGACATGGCCCGAAGAAGCGTTGCCATGAACCATCTGGAGGACAGGATCGAAATAGTGGTCGGAGATATCAGGGAAGCAGGCACAGTTTTTGCGGCTGCTTCTTTCGATGTTATCACGTCGAATCCGCCCTATATGACGAACCGTCACGGACTGACCGGCGAGAACGAGGGGAAAGCGATCGCGCGCCATGAGATCCTCTGCACCTTTGCGGATGTGGCAAAGGCGGCGGGAAGGCTCCTGCGCCCGGGCGGTCATTTCTATCTGGTACACAGGCCGTTCCGCCTGCCCGAGCTCATAACGGAGCTCTGCGCGCAGCACCTGGAGCCGAAACGGATGCGGCTCGTCTATCCGTATGTTGACCACGAGCCGAACATGGTCCTTCTGGACTGCGTGCGCGGAGGGAACCGGCGTCTGACGGTGGAAAAACCGCTGATCGTGTACAGATCGCCGGGACAGTATACCGAAGAGATCACGGAGATCTACGGATACTGAAGAATGCACAGACCGGCTGCGGGAGAAAATATGGCAGGAACTTTATTTTTATGTGCGACCCCCATCGGGAATCTGGACGATATCACCCTGAGAGTCCTGGAGACCCTGAAAAATGCGGACCTGGTCGCCGCCGAGGATACCCGGAATACCCTGAAGCTTTTGAATCATTACGGGATCCGCAGGCCTCTCACCAGTTATCATGAACATAATAAATACGAAAAGGCGGACGAGCTGATCGCGCGCCTTGCCGGGGGAGAGAACATCGCCCTGGTGACCGATGCGGGAACGCCCGCCATTTCCGATCCGGGCGAAGTCCTGGCGGCGAAATGCCTGGAACAGGGGATCCGCGTGACCTCCCTTCCCGGCGCCTGCGCCCTGATCACGGCCCTCACCATGTCCGGCATGCCCGCCAGGCGGTTCTGCTTTGAAGGCTTCCTTCCCCAGGAAAAAAAGGAAAAGCGCCATATCCTGGAGGCGCTGGAACAGGAAGAGCGGACAACGATCCTGTATGAGGCGCCGCACCGCCTGAAAAAGACCCTGGAGGAGCTCTCCGATGCCCTGGGAAAGCGCAGGATCGTGCTTTGCAGGGAACTTACGAAGAAATACGAGGAGGCCCTGCCCTTCCCGGACATCTCCGATGCGATTGCATATTATGAGGAAAATGAGCCCCGCGGCGAATATGTACTCATCCTTTCCGGAAAGGACCCGGAGGAAAAGATGAAGGAGCAGCAGGAATCCTTTGAGAACATGCCGTTATCGGAGCATGTCGCCATGTATGAGGCGCGGGGGATGGACCGGAAGAGCGCCATGAAGGCGGCGGCGGCCGACCGGGGCATTTCCAAAAGGGATGTATATAATGCACTGGTCAGGAATAATTAGGGGTTCCTGCGAAAGATCATATTGATTTTGGAATTGCATATTGTATAATGAGGATTGATAAAATCATGACAATCCCTGCGGCATGAAGTAACAGGTCAGCTCCATGGGTCTGCGGGGACCAGATTCGGATTTTCCAAGAAAGAGGTAAGAATATGGCAGTAGTAGATTTAACAAAGTATGGCATTACCGGTGCGACAGAGATCATCCACAATCCTTCCTATGAATTCCTGTTCGAGGAAGAGATGAAGCCCGAGCTGGAAGGCTTTGACAAGGGTACCCTTACAGAGCTTGGTGCTGTCAATGTCATGACCGGCATTTATACAGGCCGTTCTCCCAAGGATAAGTACATTGTTGTTGATGAGAATTCCAAAGACACTGTCTGGTGGACATCCGAGGGCTACAAGAATGATAACCACCCCATGACCATCGACACATGGAACATCGTAAAGGATCTTGCAAAGAACGAGCTTTGCGGAAAGAGACTTTTCGTCATGGATGCATTCTGCGGCGCCAACAAGGATACCCGCATGGCAGTCCGTTTCATTATGGAAGTCGCATGGCAGGCACACTTTGTAAAGAACATGTTCATCCAGCCCACCGCAGAGGAACTGGAGAACTTCAAGCCTGATTTCGTTGTTTACGCTGCCTCCAAGGCAAAGGTTGCCAATTACGAAGAGCTCGGCCTCAACTCCGAGACCTGCGTTGCCTTCAACGTTACAAGCCGTGAGCAGGTCATCCTGAACACATGGTACGGCGGCGAGATGAAGAAGGGCATGTTCTCCATGATGAACTATT
>CAMNCY010000002.1 GCA_946534785.1 uncultured Lachnospiraceae bacterium
CGCACCTGCAAGGCAGGTTTTGAAGTGTTGTGTCTTAGTGACGCAACTCATTTAGTATATCTCAGTGATATTCGCTTGTCAACAACAATTTTAAATTATTTTAAAACTTTTGTTTGTGAAGCTTCTCCACTCGGCTGTTTCTCTGACAGCAAATGGTATTCTATCACCGAATCATTTTATTTGCAAGTGGTTTTTCTGCAAATAAAAAACGGAGAAAGCGGGATTTGAACCCGCGCGCCGGTTTTAGCCGACCTACACCCTTAGCAGGGGCGCCTCTTCAGCCACTTGAGTATTTCTCCTTACCTGCTTATTAAAGCATCGCTTTTTAGCAAGCATTTAAAATTATACCGTCGGCAAAAATGTTTGTCAATCGCTAGATGTAGTGCCTTCGAGGACCTCTTTGTACAAATCGTGACCTTCGCTGTCGATCACGACAATGGCAGGAAAGTCTTTGACGGTAAGCTCGCGGACAGCCTCTGTTCCAAGATCAGGATACGCGATCACCCTTGATCCCGTGATCGCTTTGGACAGCAGCGCTCCTGCTCCGCCGATCGCCGCAAAGTACACCGCTCCGTTTCTGATAATGGCATCTTTAACTTCCACGGACCTTTTTCCTTTGCCGATCATCCCGGTCTGTCCAAGATCAAGGAGCCGCGGTGCGTACTTGTCCATACGGCTTGCCGTCGTGGGACCGGCGGACCCGATCACGGCGCCTTCTCTGGCTGGTGAAGGTCCCATATAATATATGATATTATCCGTAAGATCAAAGGGGAGCGCATCTCCTTTGTCAAGCGCTTCGATCATACGCTTGTGCGCGGCATCCCGGGCAGTATAGATCGTACCGGTGATAAAGACCATGTCGCCTGCCCTGCATTCCCTTGCTTTTTCTTTTGTAAGCGGCGTTGTTATATATCGGTTCATACCTGTTTCCTTTACGGTATTGCAGCTTTCAGAGCACGCAGCTCTCATGCCGGTTAACATGACAGCAGATATTCACACCGACGGGAAGTCCTGCTATATGCGTCGGATACGTCAGGATCCTGACGGAAAATGCCGTTGTTGCACCGCCAAGTCCTGCAGGCCCGATTCCTGTCTGATTGATCCTTTTCAGGATCTCATCCTCCATGGAAGCGATATGCGGAATCTCCGAGCGCGCCTCTGTATCAAGCGTAAGTGCCTTTTTCGCCAGCAGGGCACATTTCTCGAAAGTACCGCCGATTCCGACACCGATGCACATGGGCGGGCATGCATTGGGCCCGGCATCCCGGACCGCCTGTACCACGGCCTCTATCACACCCTCTTCACCGTCTGCGGGCTTAAGCATGAACACACGGCTCATGTTTTCGCTCCCGAAGCCTTTGGGCGCCACTGTGATCCTGACATTCTCTCCGGGAACGATCCGGACATGCAGGACAGCCGGCGTATTATCCCCGGTATTCGTACGGATAAGCGGATCGCTTACCACGGATTTCCGAAGATAACCCTCCGTATATCCCAGGCGGACACCTTCATTGACCGCTTCCTCCAGGTCTCCGCCCGTAAGGTGCACCTCCTGGCCCAGTTCCAGAAAGACCACCGCCATTCCGGTATCCTGGCAGATCGGGATGTTGTCTTCGCCTGCTATCCTGAGATTCTCCCTGAGCTGGCCGAGAATCTGTTTCCCCAAGGCAGAAGTTTCCGACTCCTCCGCCCTGTCCAGATTGCGGCACATATCTTCTGACAGGCCGTAGTTCGCTTTGATACACAGGTCTCTGATTTTTCCGGTTATAACTGCAACATTCAGATCACGCATGAGGCTTCCTTTACTCTCTGAATTTGTGGTCATTCGCGGGAAGGCATACAGGATATGGTACCTGTTTCTTCCTATTTAAATACTTATACACGAATAAACATAATTATACATCAGGCAGCACCTGTCTGCCGTCCGCTCATCCCCTGATCTCGTCCAGTACGCCGTCCAGTTCTTCCGCGGAAGGGCTTCCCGGTTTCCAACCGATCAGCTGCCCGTCATCAACATAGCGCGGAATGATATGGATATGAAAATGCGGTACTGTCTGTCCCGCTGCCTCTCCGTTGTTCTGAACAATATTCAGGCCATCCGCGTGAAGCTTTTCCTTCAGAAGTGCCGCTGCCTTCTTAGCAGTAACAATGGCTGCTGCCGCTACATCCTCCGGGATCTCGAAAAGATCCGCATAATGGTCTTTCGGAAGAACAAGTGCATGTCCCTTTGTGGCAGGGCCGTTATCAAGGATCACACGGAAACTGTCATCCTCATAAACAGTCCTGGAGGGAATCTCGCCGTTTGCGATCTTACAGAAAATACAGTTATCGTTTTTCATAGATAGCCTCCTCCCGGCACGTGCTGTGTTAAGCACGCTCTTTCATGTATCCATCATGATACCACAGATTACCGTCCGGGCGCGACGGCCATCACCGGCAGATTTATAAAAAAGCTATTGATAGTAAAAGACAATCTCCCCGATCTTCACCTCGTCTCCGCGCATGATGACAACCGATTCCTTCGGGATCAGCCTCCTGCCGTTCAGGAAAGTCCCGGCGGTGCTGTTCAGGTCCTCCATGCAGATCTTACCTTCTTCATCCTCGAAAAACCGGGTATGCAGACCGCTGACCGAAGGATCGGCAATTAAAAGATCACAGAACCCTTTTAAGGTCCCGACCGTACACGGAAGGTTTTCGAGATCGACCCGGTATCTTCGTGCACTTCCCTGGCCATACAGTTTCCCGGGGCCTTCCGGTTCTTTTGCCGCATAGACCCCCGGTGTTTCTCCGATATACTCCGGCTTCGGACCGTCAGCATACCCCGGCAGGATACGGACGGCGGAGTATTCGTTTGTCAGGACCTGTCTGTTGCGGTTCCTGACCGTCTCCTGTCTCTCTTCCAGTTCATTCTCCGTCCGGTCTGTTTTTCTGCTCAGCCATGTTCCGTAAAAGGCCGTAATGATCGCAAAGGCCAGGAAAGAGACCATTCCGGCGCGGTCCAGAAGCTCTGTGGTCTCGTCGAGCGGCAGGACCCTGCGGATCACTTCCAGGATAATGGCAAGACACAGGAAAAATATGGAAAGGAACATGATCCTTCCCAGTTTTTTATGGCCCTCCTCCATTTCCTCGCTAAGCCGCTCAGAATCATCCGGAAGTTCCTCCTCATCTCCATAATCATCATACAGATCCTGCGCCGGCGGAAAATCATCCGCTTCCATACGTTTTCCTTCTCTTGCGGCATACGCCGGCTCCGGTTCCGGTTCCGGTATGGCACCCTCTCCTATCTCCCTGTCCAGGACGGATTTCGACAGAAGAAAATTGGGGTTTTCCGAAAGCTCGTACAGCCGGTAGATTCCGGCAGCCACCTCCCTGTCGTCCGGTTTTACTCTCCCTGCCAGAAAGCCCGCCAGTACATGAAATGTCGAAATATCCGTTTCTTCCGGATAATACAGGAAGCGGTACTGACCTGTTTCATAATTGAAAAAGATCAGTTCCGGATGAAGGAGAAGCCTGGAGGCATCCAGAAGATAGTGGGCCAGGGAATCCATCGCGGAAACAAGGCCGTAAAGGATCCCCCGCATCATCTGCGGATCGATCTCACGGTCCTCGAACAGGGCATCCATGCTCTGATGGGACGTAATGTCATAATAAAGGAAGTTCAACCCGTCGATTGATCGAAGGCTGCAGGTTATAAGCCCCTTTATATGATTCACTGCAATCATTCTGTACTGGTAATCCGACGTATTCTCCGGGCACTGTATGATCAGGTAATTATGCTGTGAATCACTGTAATAACTGTAATCTACACTCATTCGACCCCCTGGTGTTCTTTGATGTACTGTGCCGCCTTGCTTACAAGAAAGACTCTCCGCCGGAATGCCCGGATATTGAAGGGCGGGTCCGAATATCTCGCACTGCTACCGAAGCGCATCAGCCATATATTCTCCGGCATCAGGAAATAATTCCCAAAGACCGGCGGCAGTGCCGAAGCACTCCCCTCGATCCGGACCCACTCCCTGTCCGCGGATGAGGAGACGGAAACATTCCGCGCCGCAAAATATTTTGTCCCGAACTGGCGGTTCTTGCCTTCCAGCGCCTTCTGCGGATCGGGTCCCCGCACCGTTTCCTCATCCTTGCGGATGCTTTCCCGAAAGCACAGGATATAGGTATCCTGATTAAAACAGCACCTGTCATACAGAAAAAATGCCGCATAAATTAGAATAACGAAGATGCACAGGATCATGGGAATGATCAGGGAAGCCTCGACCGTCATATATCCGTTCATTTCCTGCTCCTGTGAAAATAGACTGTTCTTCTTCATTTCCATATACCACCGCAAAGCCATTCCGCTGCGCACGCACCTATGACGCAGACCGCTGCGAAAGGAATGAACGGGATCCTGCGGGAAAAGGATGCCCTGCGGAACATGATAAGGATTCCGCCTGCAATACCGCTCAGGAACAAGGCCGCAAAAAGGACTGCGAACGTCCTCTCCGCGCCAAGCAGCATTCCCAGGATCAGGAATACTGCACCGTCCCCGTACCCGATCTTCTCTCCCGTAACAAATGCCGCAGAGATAAGAAAGCTTCCGGGCAGAAGCCCTGCCAGCAGTTCCGTCACAGGCCAAAGCCCGAAGATCACGGATAGAATATCCAGCACCGCCCCCGCTGCGGCACCCGCCAATAGGAGCCTGACGGGAATACTCTGCCTTTTCATGTCAAAAATACCGTACACTGCACTGAACAGACAGGCGGCCGCCTGCAGGATGACTTTCAAGATCAGCGTTCTAACCACCTCCGCATTTTGAACAGGCCTTCATGTGATCTTTGACAGAAGAAAGCGGCACCTCGAGGACCGTCCTCTTTATGGAAGAACAGGATGATGAGCTGTGATACCGGTTTCCTTCTGTCGTTATGACCACAAGGCCCGACCTGGACGGGCGGCACTGTTCGCAGGGATAGTATTTTCCGCCCCCGTTGTTTCTTGCACTGCCAAGCAGTTCTGCCGGAATGACCTCTATGGAAGGCTTAAGATAGGTACATTGCCGGGTTTTGTGATACACAGTCCCTGTTGGCGTAATAAAAACAATGGGCTCGTCCTCACTGCCGCTGCTTCCCCCGTCACCCCCTTCATCAAAGCCGACCCAGGCATGTGCCACGAACCGGCTCTGCAAGGAAAAGCCTTCCAGATTCCCCATCGGGATAAACGGCTTTACCCGGTAATCCGCGACCAGGCGGATCATGTCATCCCCCGCCAGGATGGAAGAACGCAGATAGGAGATCCCGCCGCTCCCTCCTTCCAGACAGGAGTGACTAAGATACCCGTCACCGAGAAATTTGCTGACCTCGCTCCTTACATATCCTTCCGACATGATAAGAGAAATCGCAATGGAAGCCGCATCGCCGGGCGTGACCGACATGTCGCCGCCCCCGCCGGGAATACCGTCATTTCCCAGGACAGCCAGGTCCGAAAGTCCGTACCGGTAGAAATAGGCATACTCCGCCATCCTGGTCCCTGTCTCATGAAGCGCGGAAAGCATGTTGCTCTGCAGCCGTATCATTTCAAAGATATACAGGACATTCGCCATGAAAAAAATGAATACCGGAAGGACCAGTGCCGCCTCCAGCGTCATGCTTGCCCTGAGGAAAAAGGAAGAAGGTGATGCCCCTTCCGACACTTTCTCCCGGAGAGGATCTGTTGTATTTCTGACTGTACGCATCAAAAGGGGCATCACCTTCTTCCTTCAGTTATAGGTAACCGCTCTCCTGATCTCATAAGAGTATCCGAAACTGCTCCGGACCTGTGCCGCAAGTTCAAAAGCATCCAGGCAATAGTCCATCCGGAACGCGTTGTTGCCGGACGCCTGCCGGACATCCATCTCCATGACATCCATCAGCCTTTCATTTTTGATGCTTCCGCCTTTCATATACAGGAATATCCGGAGGTAATTCTCATAGCTCAGGCCTTTTCCGCCGGTACGGGGCGTCGTCGCAGCCGCAGGCGTCAGGATCCCCCATATGGAGGTCTTCCATGTGCTGTCATCCTTCATAAGCGGGACCCGCCCGCCCGCAAACAGGTCCTTCAGGTCCTGGATGCTCTCCAGATAGGCCCAGGCAAACAGGATCGCGATCTTGAATGCTTCCGTAAGTTCCGGGTTTAGAAGGACCGTCGCGATAACGGCGGCGATCATCCTGGCAAGCTCCCCTTTTCCGGCATCCCCGAACAGATAGATACAGTTTGCCGCTTCTCTTACCGCAAGAAGCGCTGCTGCCATTTTTTCAAGGTTTCCTTTGTCGGAGCCGTCCCCGAAAAGGATGTATTCCGCCTGGTATTTCAAAAGGTTCTTCTTTTCGTTATGCCGGTAATTCCCGCATTTTTCCATGACATACTGGTCAAATAAAAGTGCATCCGCACGCTGATAATGGTGAGAATTTTCCGGATCCAGCGCACTGCCGGCATGAATACCGCGATTCGATAACAGCGTCCCTGTGTCCACATATGCTTCCGATACATTGGACGTGCTTCCGAAGATCTGGTAGAGAAGAGGTGCCAGACGATATTCGTTCACCTTATCTCCCGGATTTCCGACCGGAACCTCTTCTTCCTCTTCCTCGTCTTCTTCCCCGTCCGTGTGCCCCGCATCCTTCGGCGGCGCCGTCGCATTGGCAAGGAACTCGTCGTTCTCTTCCTTTTTTCTGTGCCACTCGGAAACATCAAAGTCAAAACCGTTGAAGGTATCGAACATCTGAAGAAACCCTGCTGCCAGTTCACCGATCGGCTCTGCGGACATATAGGCGGTTATCTGCTCCCGCAGTGCCCCGGCATCTTCATCTGCCGCAAAACGCGTGCCGGTGATCTCCAGGGAAGAGACCGAAAGATTCGTAAAGTCCCGGCGGCTCCCGAAAAGACTCAGTTCTCCCCGGAAGTTCTTCTCCATATACTCCTGCAGGCGCCTGCGTGTATTCTCCTCATCCGCATTCTGCGTTCCGTAGGATGTATCTACGAAAAACAGGTCATACTGTGCATAAAGCTCCCGGTTGAATTCCGCCAGAACGGAGTTTACGGCAGCATCCGTCACACATTCGATCTGCATCCGTATCGCATTCATCCTGGCGCCTTCGATCAGCACAAAGAACAGCGACAGGATAACGGGAAGCGCAAGGCCGAGGAAAACCGTCAGGTAGCCGCCGGTCCTGTTTTCAGCTTCCGAGTACCGTATTCGTTTCACTTGTGATCGTCTCGAAGATCTTTTTGACAAGGTCGTTCAACTGTTTCTTGAAGATGATGACCAGACCGATCAGGACAACGATGATCAGAATCACCTCAACGGTCCCCATGCCGTCTTCATCTGAAATAAAATCCTTTATCAACTGCATAATTCTCTCCCTGATTTCTCATTCCGCGGAAGCCGGAACTGCCGGCAAGCCGAAGAAAGATATTTCGTGTACCTACATTGAAAATCCGTAATATGCCGGAACAATAATGATCAGCAGCGTTACCGAAAGCATCATGATCATGGGAAGAAGGAGCTTCGTTCCCGCCTCCTCTCCGAGCTGCCTTGCAAGGTTCTTCCGCTCATCAAAAGCCCGTTCCGCTTCTTCCTGCAGGGCCGGCAGAAGACTGCTGCTGCCCTTTCTCAGATTCTGCGTCAGGAGCGAACACAGCTTGATATACTGCCGGCTCCTGCATCTTTCTCCAAAATGGGTATATGCATCCCATTCCGATACGCCGCTGTCCAGTTCATGACAGACGAACAGAATCTCTTCATATGCATATCTTTGTTTCCCCCCTTCCTTTGTTACCTGTGCATAATCACTCCCAAGCTTATAAAAAACATTCCGGATACTCATGCCGGCCCCTATGAACAGGACCATTTTGCTGATGATCTGCGGATAGTCAATGCTCAGTTCCCGGCTTCGCGCATCGATCCTGGCATGAAGCTGCTGATCCTGCAGAAAACTGCTGAGCACACCTGCTGCCGCAAAAAGCAGAAACAGCGGAAGACTCTTATCCCTGACCGGCGCCGACCAGACCAGGCTCTGCCCCTCTATTCCGGACGGAAGTTCGAATACTTCCTTATTCCTCGTACTGCTCTCCTTTTCAAGGATCGCCTCCTCGATCCTGCGCCGGGTCATCTCCTCCTCGGTCCGCTGCGGTCCGGTAAGCCCGACGGAATAGTTTTTCTCAAAGCGAAGCTCTCCATAGGTAAGGATCGCCGTCAGTACCACCTCCCGGGTCTCCTCCTCTTTCAGGCCGTCTGTCATAACGCTTCCGTCCGAATCAAGCATTCCGTAGCTGCTGCTCTCCCAGCGGATCCGGAACGGATACCCCTCGACTTTGGACATCAGCTGCAGGGGCCTGCTGACCTTTCTTATGGACGGATTGTCTCCCAGTATCAGGTGCGGAAGACGGGCGAAAACCTCCTCCGACAGCTTCCCCGCTTCTTCTTCGGTATATTCCTTCTCTCCCACCGAGACCGAAAAGTCTCCGAAGTTCTCTTCCCTGACCGTCAGGTCAACCGGACTTCCGTTATAGTTCTCCCGGTCCACATACAGTCCGTCCCGCAGGAGCACATCGTTCTTCTGGGAAAAAAAGACACTGATGGCAAGAAAATCTGCCGCAAAAACAAGACACAGCGCTGTCTGCCATTTGCCGATATAGTATTCCGCCTCTTTTCTGGCGTTATATCCGGCCGGTTCCAGTGTCTGCAGGTCCCGCCTTACCGTTTCCTTCTTCAGAAGGAGCGTCAGAAAAGAAGGACCTCCCGGATGCTTTCTCCTGAAAACAAGCAATTTCCGGTACAGGCGGACGGCACATCTTCGGAAAGGCCGCATGAGAAGACCGGGGTCTTCCGCAGAAACGAGCGGTTCCCTGCGGGACAGGATGAATTCCGCCAAAAACAACGCGAAAACAAAAACATACAGGACTCCCGGGATCATGCTCCCTCCTTTTACAGCTCAGATACTGATCGCCGTGATCTTCTCGGACAGAAGAAAAGCTCCGCCGTATACGCAAAGGCACAGGCTCATGAAGAGTATGCCTGCCGGATTATGGTAGAGCACATTGAAAAACCCCTTTGATGTCAGGCGAATGTACAGAATGATGAAAAACGGCACGACATCCATGATGTTCTGTTCCAGCTTCTTTGCGCTGATGAGGATCGTGATCTCATTCTCAATGTCGATCCGGTTCTGGATCAGCTGGATCGTACGCGACAGGATATCCGTCATGCTGCCGCCGCTTCTTTTGGCAATCGCAAAAACATCCGCAAATTCCTGTATCTCCGCCACTTCACTCCGCGCTCCGAATTCCTTCAGGAGTCTTTCCAGCGGAATATTATTGTCCAGGCCAAGCAGCAGAGTCTTCAGCTCCATGCTTATGAGGCTGTTCTTTCCATACAGGAAGCACATATCCTCGTAAGCTTCCTTTACGGCATTTTCCGCGGCGTATCCGGCTTTGAGCGCTGTCAGGAGGCTGGACGTCATCTCTTTGAACTGGATCGTCAGCTCTCTCCGCCGCTTTTCCTTATTCCGGCTGCCGGCCCTTCTGAGGATGGGCATCATGAGAGGCAGCAGGAACGGGATCGCAGCAAGGCTCTGGTAGAACAGCATCGCTGCCGCGGCCAGTATCGCAAATCCCTCCAGGAGATTGATCACGGAAAGCTGATCCCTCTTCGGAAGCGATTCCCGCAAGAGAGAGCTTATATGTGTTCTTAAGCCCGTTTTCCTTCTTCCATTCTCCAACGATCCTGCCATCCTTCTCTCCCGTCTCCCTGAAAGCAAACAGTCTCCTCAGACGGATCTCGCCGTTCTCCATCCCGTCCAGCTCCGATATTTCCAGAAGTTTGCGGGATTTATCCCGGAGTCTTCCGAGATGGACGATGATATCGACCCCGGAAGAGATCTGTCCCCGGATCGCGGAGACCGGGATCTCCATTCCCATCAGAATCATGGTCTCAAGCCTTGCGAGCATATCCCGCGCACTGTTGGCGTGTCCTGTGGACATGGAGCCGTCGTGCCCTGTATTCATAGCCTGAATCATATCGATTGCTTCCGCACCCCTGACTTCTCCGACGATGATCCTGTCCGGCCGCATCCTGAGCGATGCCCTGATCAGGTCCCGGATACTGACCGGCTGGCATCCCTCCACGTTCGCATTCCTGGTCTCCAGCCGTACCAGATTGGGGATGTGCAGGATCTGAAGCTCCGCATTATCCTCGATCGTGATGATCCGCTCGTCCTTCGGAATGAAATCCGACAGTACGTTCAGGAACGTCGTCTTGCCGGAGCCTGTCCCGCCGCTGATAAAGATGTTATAGCCGGCAATGACCAGCTTCTCCAGAAAGGCGGCCGTCTCCTCCGATATCGAACCGAAGCGGATCAGATCCGAAATGGTGATGGGTTTTTCCGGGAACCGCCGTATGGTCAGGATCGGTCCGTTAAGTGCGACCGGCCGCAGGACCACGTTCACACGGGATCCGTCGGGAAGCCTTGCATCCGCCACCGGCGAGGATTCGTTTACCACACGGTTGCAGGATGCAACGATCTGCTGGATCACATCCCCGAGCTTCTGCCGGGATACAAAATGCTGCTCCAGCTTCCGGATGGCGCCCTCTTTTTCGATAAAGATGTTGTCCGTGCCGTTGATCATGATCTCCGTAATACCCGGATCGTCCAGAAGATCCTGGAGGATATCCAGCTTACGGATGGAATGGAAGACATCCTGCCGCAGGTGCTTGCGCAGCTCCAGAGAAACGCCTTTTCCACGGGTAAGCCGTATGATGGCGGCATCGATCAGATCCAGGACTTCCCCGTCGCCGACCTCCCGGGAGAAATCCAGGCTTTCCATTACACTGTCATAGATCCTGCCGCGGATCGCCCGGTAATCTTCCGGAAGGGAACCTCCTCTTACCCGTTCCAGCGGTGCGGCGCTCACAGGCTATGCTCCGTCTGCCGGCTTTCCTCGAGGATCCGGCGAACTGTTTCCGCAAACTCTCCCCGGTCCATGTTCTCCATGGAAGCCGGCAGTTCACGGAAAAGCGGCAGCGGACATTTGACCGTCCTTGTGAAGATATCTTCATAATGGGTCCTCTTCAGAAGTTCCTCGTAATCCCGGAGTTTTGCATTCGAGACACTGTCCTCTTTCACGATGGTATAGATCCTTCCGCAGCGCCGGAGGATATCAAAGAGGCCCCGGACCGCTTCCGAAAGGTCCAGCAGCAGGTACCGGTATTCCGTCACCTGGTCGATCATGTCAAAAAAGCCCTGCCACTGTGCGGGCCGGATCTCCTGGAGCTCTGTAAATCCGCCTCCGGGACAGATGACATCCAGACCGTTGACGCTCTGGACACAAAGCTGCAGACGTGAAGAGAACTTCTCCTTCGCACATTCGCTGTAGTACAGAAGGTCCATGAGATTTTCCTTTCCGCCATCCAGAAAATCCAGGCCGGGATAGCATTCCATGTTGACGTAAAGAGCGCCCCCTGTACGGGAAAGCTGTTCTCCCATGGAGAAGGCCATCGTCGTCTGAAGACATCGCGATACCGGTGAATAAAAACCCAGGATCGTCAAAGGACTTCCGTGACGGATCGCCGCCGGCAGTACCGTGCCATGCTCCGCGTACAGCTTCACGATCATCTCCGCGATGGTCTGCATGGACTGGTACTTCGAAACATTCGGCACCTCGTCATCCAGGTATCTCTCGCTTTCGTTCAGTACAAGGACCGGTTTGTATCCTCTCTCCCTGATTTCCGGAGAATAGCATGACTGCGCGATGATCAGGATGGCCGCCTCCTCCGCTTCCACAAAGGACAGAAGCTTTTCCTCTCCCGAAAAGACACTGATGGGACTCTTCACGCCGAGATGATCCTTCAGATACTCCATTAAGTGACAGGCATAATTCATTTCCCTGTCACAGATCGCAATAACAGGTTCTCTCATGATTCAGTAAAACCCTCCCAGGTGGATCATGACGGCAGCGGCGGCGGGAAGCGCCATATGGACGCCCCTTCTGCTTCCGCGGTATATCTTAAGAAGCATCAGGGCAATAACGGCCGCTGCCAGAAAGGTCAGTGCAAAACATTTGAGGAAGACTTCCGGCTCCATCAGGACCGAAATGGCCATAAACAGCTTGATATCCCCGGCAGAAATCCCTTTATCGCGCATGATGCGTCCCCTCTTCCGGAAAGGACCGAGGAAAAAGACGGGAAGGGCAAGGCTGAGCAAAGCCCCTGCCGGCCGCAGGATCCCCGGCGGCCCGCTGCTGCCATACTGCAGGCAGCGCAGTAAAAATCCTGCCAGTATTGCCGGAAATGTGATGAAATTGTAGATCTTGCCCTGTAACAGATCTGTGCAGACACTGCAGAAAGTAAGGACAGCCAGGATGATCCCGGCGGCAGAAACGGTATGCATCAGGGTCACCTCCATGATCCGATACATACAACAGATATGTCTCTCCGAAAACGGATCCGATGTAACAGATCCGATAAGTGAATTATAGTTTGGATCGTACGAATTGCAACATTATTTCGGAATTTATTTGAATTTTGTAAACAAATAACAAAGATTTTTCCAAAATTTTTACACACCCGTTCTTCAAAATGTTTATAATAGTATTTGTCGAAATGTACCGCATCAAAGGAGTATCTATGAAAAATATCATTGTTACCGGCTGCCGCGGACAGCTTGGGATCGCTGTCAACCGGCTGCTCGGTGCTTCCGAAGAATACAGGCTCATCAATACGGATGTCGAAGAACTGGATATCACGAACGTGGCGGAGGTCCTGAAGCTGGCCCGCGACGTAAAGCCTTATGCCATCATCAACTGCGCGGCTTACACTGCCGTCGATGCTGCGGAATCCCATCTTGACCTGAACTACCAGATCAATGCCATCGGACCGCGCAACCTCGCGATCGCGGCCACTGACACCGGTGCAAAGCTGGTCCACATTTCCACGGACTATGTTTTCCCGGGCAACAGTGAAGCTCCCCTTACCGAATTTGATCCCGTCGGTCCCCAGAGCGTCTATGGCAAGACCAAGCTTGCCGGCGAGAATTTCGTAAAGGATTTTGCGAAGGATTATTTCATTATCCGTACAGCCTGGCTCTATGGGGAGGGCAAGAACTTTGTCCGGACCATGCTGGGCCTTTCCGAGAAATTCGACGAAGTGAGCGTCGTCTGCGACCAGTTCGGTTCGCCCACCAGCACCGCGGAACTTGCCAAGGCCATCGCCTGCCTTCTTCCCACGGATAATTACGGACTTTTCCACGGTACCTGCGAAGGATCCACCAGCTGGGATGAGTTTACCAGGGAGATCTTCCGCCTCGCCGGAAAGACAACGAAGGTGAATTCCGTAACGACAGAGGAATACACCGCAGCGCACCCGCAGTCTGCAAAGCGCCCTCATTACTCTATTCTGGACAACTACATGCTCCGTCTTACGACCGATTTCCGGTTCAAGGAATGGCCGGAAGCCCTGGACGATTACATGCAGTTCATGGGATTTAAAGCATGACGTACCTTACCGACCTTTTCGCCAACCCGCTCGCCGTTTCCGCTGCGCTCGGGTGGTTTTCCGCACAATTCATAAAGACGGTCCTGTATTGCATCATCAACCGGGAATTCAATGCGGAGAGGATCTTCGGGAGCGGCGGCATGCCCAGCTCCCATTCCGCGACAGTCTGCGCCCTGGCAGCTTCGACCGCCTGCATTTACGGAACTGCCGGATTTGAATTTCCCATGGCCTTCTTTTTTGCCTTCATCGTCATGTACGATGCGACAGGTGTAAGAAAAGAGACCGGCGAGCAGGCCCGCGTCATCAACGAGTTGGTCGAGGAATGGCGGGAGATGGGCAGGACCATCGAGAGTCTGGAGCCTATGGAGCAGCTGAAAGAGCTTGTCGGCCATACGCCTCTCCAGGTTGTGGCAGGTGCTGTTCTCGGCATCGTAACTGCCCTTATCGTTTGCTCGGTCATGACATGACCCCGGCCACGGAACCTATGACCTCTATGACAGAAGAGACCTTCCTGACACATCCGTTCGGCCCGCTTTATGCGCCGGATGCCCGGGTCCTGATCCTGGGAAGCTTTCCATCCGTAAAATCGCGGGACCAGAAATTTTTCTACGGACATCCGCAGAACCGTTTCTGGAAAATAGCGGCCGCCCTTGCGGATCCTTCCGTGATGGAAGCGGGACTGTCCGGGGCGCCCATCGAGCCGCCGAAGACGATCGAAGAAAAGAAAGCCCTCATTTTACGCTCCCGCATCGCACTCTGGGATACCATCGGAAGCTGCACCATCACAGGCTCCTCCGACAGTTCGATCCGAAACGTACAGGTGAATGATCTTTCCGTGATCTTCTGCGCATGCGGGATCCGCCGCGTTTACTGCAATGGCACGGCCTCCTATGACCTGTACATGAAATATATGCCGGCGGAATACCCCCGGCCGGTAAAGCTTCCGTCCACCAGCCCCGCGAACGCTGCCTGGACGCTTCCAAAGCTTCTTGCCGCCTGGAAATGCGTCGCCGATGATCTTAAATAAGACACATACGACGGGAACATGCTCCGCTGCGCATACCTGCAGACAAAAACAAAGATCCCTGTCCTGTACACCGCATGGATTAAACATGCGAAGCACAGGACAGGGATCTTCTGTTTCCTTCATTCGTCGTCCGAAGCTCAGGCCAGCTGAAGCTCCTGGTTCAGATATTTTACGACTTCCTCTCCGTCGAGGCCGTGTACCATACATGCCTCGCTGAGGGTCTCCATAAGGGAAGCGGGGCAGCTGATGCAGCCCATGCCTATTCTCATAAGGACCTCTGCGGAATCGGGATATTCAAGAATCAGGTCGCGGATGATGATATCGGAAGAAATCGGCTTTTTGACATTTTCTTCTGCCATTTTCATGTACCTCCTGCCAAAAGTAATTATAAGTGTATCAGATTGATGAAACGGATGCAATTTTATTTTGCTTCATTTTTCTGCCGCAGATCCTGCCGGAATGGCCGGCAGATAAGCCCGTTTCCGGCTTATTCGATCCCGAGGACGGTGTAATCCTTATCCTCGACAGCCTGCCTGAGCACGTCGTCTGCAACGTCCGCGCTGAGTGTCACGACGGCTCTCCCTTCCGTATGGGAAACCTCTGCCGCTTCCACGCCCTCGATCTTCTCCAGCGCCTTTTTGACAGTCGCTTCACAGTGCTCACACATCATGCCTTCGATCTTCATGGTTTTTTTCATAGTTTTCTCTCCTTTATTTTCTTCCGGCGCGGCGGGCTCTTCCAGAAGCCTTCCGTTATCGCCGGTAATGACCTGTTTTTTTCCTTTCCTGTCACGGGAAGGATCATACAGCCTGAACAGATTCAGCCGCAGTGCATTTGATACAACGAAGAAGCTGGACATGCTCATCGCGGCAGCGCCCCACATGGGGTTCATGGTAAGCCCGAATCGGGAATACAGGCCTGCTGCCAGCGGTATCAGCAAAGTATTGTAGATCAGCGCCCAGAAAAGGTTCTCCAGGATGTTCCGGTAGGTCTGGCGGGAAAGCCGCACGGCCGCGGCAACGTCCAGGAGGCCGGATTTCATCAGGACCACATCTGCGGCATCGATGGCAACGTCCGTCCCGGCGCCGATGGCAATACCGATATCGGCTCTGGTAAGGGCGGGGGCATCATTGATCCCGTCACCGACCATGGCGGTCTTTCCTTTTTCCAGGAGCTTTCTTATGATCTGCTCCTTCCCCTCCGGAAGAACGCCGGCAACGACCTCGTTGACCCCGGCTTCCCGGCCGATCGCTTCCGCCGTGCGGCGGTTGTCGCCGGTCAGCATGACGACATGGATGCCCATATCCTGGAGCTGCCGGATGGCTTTGGCAGAGTCCTCGCGGATCGTATCCGCAACGGCAATGATCCCGGCAAGTTTTTCGTCTTCGGCAAAAAAGAGAGGTGTCTTTCCTTCCTCCGAAAGGCGCTGCGCTTCCTTCTCAAGGCTTTCGGGAACTCTGGCCTTTGTACCGATAAAAGCGGCGTTTCCGCCGGCAAGAAGGTGTCCGTTGAGAGAAGCCTTCAGGCCGTTTCCGGGAAGTGCTTCAAAGTCCGTGACCTCCTCCGGAACCCGTTTTTCTTCCTGTACATATTCCATAACGGCCCGGGCAAGGGGATGCTCGCTCTTCTGTTCCAGTGCCGCCGCAAGACGGAGCAGGTCATCCTTCGTGTATCCGTCCGCCTCCAGGATATCCGTTACGCGGGGCTGTCCCGTCGTTATGGTACCGGTCTTGTCCAGCGCGACGATTGCCACATTTCCGGTCTCCTGCAGCGCCTCCGCCGTCTTGAACAGAATTCCGTTCTTCGCACCCACGCCATTTCCCACCATGATCGCAACAGGCGTCGCCAGTCCCAGCGCGCAGGGGCAGGAGACTACAAGTACGCAGATCCCTCTTGCAAGCGCAAACCCGACATCTTTCCCCAGAAGGAGCCAGACCGCGATGGTGATCACGGAAAGCAGGATGACCGCCGGCACGAAATAACCGGAAATGGTATCCGCCAGCTTCGCGACCGGTGCCTTGGTCGCAGCGGCGTCGCTGACCATGGAAATGATCTGGGAAAGAGTCGTATCCTCCCCGACCCTTGTCGCTCTGCATTTTAAGAAGCCGCTCTGGTTGAGGGTCGCGGAAGAGACGTTCATGCCCGGTTCCTTGTCCACCGGAATGCTTTCTCCCGTAAGCGCCGATTCGTTGACGGCACTGTTCCCTTCCAGCACGATACCGTCGACCGGGATATTCTCCCCGGGACGGACGACAAAAATATCACCTTTTTCCACTTCGTCTACGGGAACCGTCACTTCTTCGCCGTTTCTTACCAGGACTGCCGTCCTGGGCGCGAGCTTCATCAGGCTCTTCAGCGCGTCCGTTGTTTTTCCCTTGGAGTGGGCCTCCAGCATTTTCCCCACCGTGATCAGCGTCAGGATCATGCCGGCCGATTCAAAATAGAACTCGTTCATATACGGCATCGCTGCCGCGGATCCGCCCTTTGTCTGTGCCGCCGTCATGGCAAAGAGCATGACCGTGCTGTAGAGGAACGCCGCGGAAGCGCCGAGCGCGATCAGCGTATCCATATTGGGAGCGGCATGGAAGAGGCTTTTGAAGCCGCTTATGAAAAACCGCTGGTTGATCACCATGATGATCCCGGACAGAAGCAACTGCATCAGTCCCATCGCCACATGATTGCCCGCCATAAATGCCGGGACCGGCCAGCCCCACATGTGTACGCCCATGGAAAAATACATGAGCACAAGGAGAAATACGAGCGATGCGATCAGCCGCTTCTTCAGCTGGGGCGTCACCTTATCCTTCAGGGCTTCCTCCTCGGCCGCGATCTTATCGCCAAGGGATCCTTCCTTCTTTCTGCCGCCTTCCTTCAGGGCCGCGCCGTATCCGGCGTTTTCCACTGCCGCTATGACATCCCCTGCAGAGGCGCTTCCTTCCACGCCCATGGAATTGGTCAGAAGGCTCACCGAGCAGGATGTAACGCCCGGCACCTTTCCGACGGCCTTCTCCACTCTTGCCTGGCATGCCGCACAGCTCATTCCCGTTACCGTATACTGTACCATTGATTTCCTCCGGATCTGCCGCACCGCATCAGCGCATCAGCTTCTGCAGCGTCTTTACCAACTCGTCTACCTTTTCCGTCCTGCCTTCCCGGATGTCTTCCGTCACACAGGTCCTTATATGCTCCGCCAGCAGCTCTTTGGTAAAGCTGTTAAGAGCACAGCCGGCTGCCGACACCTGCGTCAGGATATCCACACAGTAGATATCGTTCTCCACCATCTTCCGGATCCCGCGGATCTGGCCTTCGATCCGGTTGAGACGGTTCAGCAGGTCCTTCTTTTCACTTTCCATCCGGATCTTGTGTTCGCTGCAGCAGCAGGCCTTCTCTTCCATAGAATACTTCCTTTCCGAAACACATACCCCCTCGGGGTATTACCTTACACTCCTATAATATACCCCTTGGGGGTATTTGTAAAGGGCCGGGATACGTCCGCGGATGGGTCAGGGGGCGAGTCAGGGGGACAGGTCCGCTGACTCATTGTGCACAATTAAACAACCCGCCAATTCAGTATTACACTGAATTGACGGGTCTTCAGAACTCAGGCATGAGTCAGCGGACCTGTCCCCCTGACTCGCGCCGCTGGCTCGCCCCCACTGACTCACTGATCAGCCGTGCAGGCCGTCGGTCTGTCTCTGCATATCTTCCACGACGATGTCATAGATCTCGCCCAGGGTCCTGCAGTAGGCAAGGACCAGCCACGGCTCGTTCGTGTGGTAATGCAGCTTGATCGTTGCCTTTTCTCCACCGAAATCATCTTCTCCCGTGTCACCGGCAACAATGAGGCTGTCGCCGACGAACTCGTCGATGATGTGATCGCGGATCTCATCTACAAGATCATCGCATTCGTCATCATCCATCCCGTAAACATCCAGGAGGAGCTGTGTATCATAGCGAAATTCAATAACTTCCTTATGTTCCATATTCTTATCCTTTCTATACCGTTTATCAGTGCTGCGCATCAAAGCTCCGGAAGCGGAGGTGCGTATTTGGGACGGCGGTTCAGGATCTCCATGAACTCGTCGCCGGTGATGGTCTCCTTCTCATAGAGGAATTCCGCGATCTCATCAAGACGGTTGCGGTTCTCGCGAAGGATCTTGAGGGCTCTCTGGTGCATGGATTCCACCAGTTCCACGACCTCCTTGTCGATCATGGTCTGCGTTTCCTCCGAGCAGTCAAGGGATGCATCTCCGCCAAGGTATGCATTAGTCACGTTCTCCAGTGCGACCATGCCGAAATTCTGGCTCATTCCGTAGCGTGTGATCATCTGCCGTGCAAGCCTCGTCGCCTTTTCTATGTCATTGGAAGCGCCGGTGGAGACGGTGCCGAATACGACCTCTTCCGCCGCGCGTCCGCCCGTCAGGGTCGCGATCTCGTCCAGGAGCTCTTCCTTGCTCATCAGGTAATGGTTGCCTTCCTCTTCCACCTGCATGGTATACCCGAGGGCACCGGAGGTCCTGGGAATGATCGTGATCTTCTGGACCGGCGCCGAATGCTTCTGCATGGCAGCAACAAGGGCGTGGCCGACTTCATGATAGGAAACGATCTTCTTTTCCTTATCCGAGAGGATCGCATTCTTTTTCTGGTATCCGGCGATCACGACCTCGATGCTCTCCTCCATATCCTCCTGCGTCGCGGCTTTCCTGCCGTTACGGACCGCCCGCAGCGCCGCCTCGTTGATGACATTGGCAAGCTCTGCGCCGGAAGCGCCCGCTGCCATCCGGGCGATCTTGTTGAAGTCCACGTTGTCCGTGATCTTGATCTTCTTTGCATGGACCTTCAGGATATCCACACGTCCCTGCAGATCCGGAAGCTCTACCGGAACGCGCCGGTCAAAGCGCCCCGGCCTTGTCAGTGCGGGATCCAGGCTTTCCGGGCGGTTCGTGGCCGCCAGGATGATAACACCGGTATTTCCGCCGAAACCGTCCATTTCCGTAAGAAGCTGGTTCAGCGTCTGCTCCCGCTCATCATTTCCGCCGTACTGGGAACCGGCGGAACGTTTCTGCCCGATCGCATCGATCTCATCGATGAATACGATGCAGGGTGCCTTTTCCTTTGCCTGTTTGAATAGATCCCTGACCTTGGATGCGCCCATGCCCACGAACATTTCCACGAATTCCGATCCGCTCATGGAAAAGAAGGGCACATTCGCTTCACCGGCTACCGCCTTGGCCAGCATGGTCTTGCCGGTACCGGGAGGGCCGACAAGGAGCACGCCCTTGGGCATGGAAGCGCCGATCTCCTGGTATTTGGAAGGATCATGCAGATAGGACACGATCTCTGCCAGGTTTTCCTTGGCTTCCTCTTCTCCGGCAACATCGTCAAATTTGATGCCGTCGCTGGACTTCACGTATACCTTCGCATTACTTTTGCCAATGCCGCCGAAGCCCCCGCCGCCGAACATCATGGAATCATCGCCGCCGAACTGCTTCATCATGCGGCTGCGCATCACCCTGCCCAGATACATGAAGATCAGGATCGGCAGGACCCAGCTGATCAGAAAGCTTATGAACGGAGATTCCTGTTCGATGATCTGGCTCGAAAAGGCCGCACCGGAATCATACAGGCGCTGTACCAGATTCGCATCCTCCATCAGGCCGGTCTCGTAGATCTGCGTCTCTTCCTTATCGGTAAAAAGGATCTTGTTGGACCGTATCTCCACTTCCCCGATCTGCTGCTCCTGCGTCATCTGCATAAAGGTGCCGTAATCGACCTTTTTGATCGCCCTGCGGTTCATGAGCGGCATCACGACGAAATTGATTCCAAGAATGACGATCATAGCAATGATATACAAAATCACAAACGGCTTTTTGGGTGTTTTTACTTCATTCATACATTTTCCTCCCTGTTTCGTAAAGCCATGGAAAAATTATATCACGCGGTTCCGATTCATGGTACAATCGCAGGTGGTTTAGGCCTGAAAGGCGATAAAAGACGTAAGAAACGGAGGACATACGAATACATGCGTCTCAGAAATATACCGCGGGCAAGAGATGTTATACAGGAATCCGCATTCGTCGTGCAGGATCCCGAAGCGCAGCAGGGAAAATGGAGCGGGATCTTCGGCAATGACCAGCCTGTCCATCTGGAGATCGGGACCGGAAAGGGCCGCTTTATCCTGGAGCTTGCCATGCGCAATCCGGACATCAATTATATCGGACTGGAAAAATTTTCCAGCGTGCTCCTGCGCGCCGTGGAGCGGCAGGATGAATTACAGCTTCCGAATCTGCGCTTCATACGCGGCGAGGCGGAACTGATCGAGACCTACTTCGGCGAAGGAGAGATCGACCGGGTCTACCTGAATTTTTCCGATCCCTGGCCGAAAAAGCGCAATGCCAAAAGAAGGCTTCCCTCCCGGGAATTCCTGCGCCGCTATTACAGGATCCTTTCCCCCGATGGGACGGTGGAATTCAAGACCGACAACCGGGAGCTGTTCGACTTCGGCGTGGAGGAGATCGAAGAAGGCGGATTTGAGCTCCTGGCCATTACCTACGATCTTCACGGCGACCCTTCCATGAACGAAGGGAACATCATGACCGAATATGAGGAGAAATTCTCCGCAAAGGGAAATAAGATCAATAAGTACATAATCCGCAAAAAAGCTATGTTATAATAACGGTAACTGTTTATGTTCGTGAAAGGAGACCAGGATATGATCTTTACATCTGATAATTTCGAAGCAGAAGTCTTAAAGAGCGACCTTCCCGTACTTGTGGATTTTTATGCCGACTGGTGCGGCCCCTGCAAGATGCTTTCCCCCGCTGTGGAGGAAATGGAAAAGGTTTTTGCCGGCAGGCTTAAGGTCGGCAAGATCAATGTGGATGACAACAGTGATATCGCGGAAAAATACGGCATCATGTCGATTCCGTCCCTGATCTTTTTCCGCGGCGGCGAAGCTGTCGAGACCAGCGTAGGCCTTATCCCCAAGCCGGTACTGCAGAATAAAATTGAAACATTCCTCGGTTAAGACAGGGAAGCTTTCCCGGCGCAGGGCCGTCCTGGGCGCTGCGTTCATCCTGCATATGACCCTGTTTTCTGCGACTGCTGCCGTTCAGGCGGCAGTCGTTTCTTCCGATGCCCGTCTGATTGCGGCAGAGACTGCGCCCGCCGATAATACCGGTGAGGCTGCTCCTTCCGATGGCACTGCCTCCTATGAGAACAGCTACATCCGTACGGAAGACGGTCACCTGATCAATCCGGACAGGGCGATCTCCCAGAAAATGGAAGCGGTCCAGACCAATGAGATCGAAGGATGGCCCAAAGGCCCCGAGATCACGGCCAAGGGCGCCTATCTTATGGATGCGGACACCGGGACTGTCCTGTATGCCAAGAACATCCACGACCGCCTCTACCCCGCAAGTACGACAAAGCTCCTTACCTGCCTGATCGCGGCACAGCGGCTGGATCTTCACGATACGGTGACCATGTCCTACGAGGCCGTCAGCGCCGTTCCCTATGACGGATCCAACATCGGAATGGACGTCGGGGAGACCATCACCGTGGAGCAGGCACTGTACGGGATCATGGTCGGCTCCGCCAATGAAGTCGCCAATGCCATCGCCGAGAAAACAGCGGGTTCCATCTCCGCCTTTGCCGACCTGATGAATGAGACGGCTGCTTCTCTTGGCTGCACGGATTCCCATTTTTCCAACGCGAACGGTCTTTTTGAAGAGGACCACTATACCAGTGCCCATGACCTTGCCCTGATCGCAAAGGCCTTTTTCGAAAACGAGACCCTGCTGAACATAGGGAACACGCCGCACTATCATTTTGAAGCGACCGCCACACAGCCGGATGATTTCTGGCTGACCAACAAGCACGAGCTGATCACCGGCGGCGTTTCCTGTCCCGGTGTGATCGGCGGAAAAACAGGCTATACCAGCCAGTCGGGAGAGACCCTGGTCACCGGCTGTGAAAGAGCCGGACGCCGGCTGATCTGCGTTGTCATGCGGGAGGATGATCCCGCCCAGTATCTGGATACGGCTGCTTTGTTTGATTACGGCTTCTCGTCCTTCAGGACCGTATCGGCTGCCGAAAATGACACGGACTATGCGATCCGGGATGCTGCCTTTCTTACGGAAGGAAACGATCTTCTCGGAACCTCCGCTCCCGGCTTCTACATAACGGATACCGGCAGCGTTTACCTGCCCGTTTCGGCGTCCTTTTCCGACCTGGAGGGCGTCGTCGATGAAAATAACACGATCTCGTATTATTTTGCAGGCGAGGTGCCGGTGGGCTCGGCGCAGCTGAACATTACCCGGAATACGGCCAGGGAAGAGGAAGATGATACGGGCCGCCTTTCAGAACTCCTGTCCTATGTCGTCAGCAAAGGTCCCAGCGGAACGCTTTACATCGGTATCTTCCCGGTTCTTGCCGGTATTTTCCTGTTCAACGCCGTTCTCTGTTTTATTCTCCGCACGGCCTCCGTCATTACATCCTTCAATTTCGGTTTTGTACGGCACGGACGCAGAAGAAGACGGAAAAGACGCAGGGGATACCAGGATCGTTATGACGACCGGCGGTACCATTCCCGCTATGATGATTTCTATGATGACGGCGGATATTAAGCCGTGTGCTTCTTCCTGCGGCCTTTTCTCTGATGCCGGCCGTTATTTTCCGAAGAAAGAGAATCTCTTTTTCTCATACGGCTCTTCACTGTGGCCGGACAGGGTATATCCGGTGGCGCCGATCGCAGAAGCAAGGGCATCATAATCCACAGGCCCTTCCGCAACAAAGGACGTTGTGCCCTTTTTATGCGACGAGGAGATCTTTTCCGCGCCGGGAAGGGCTTTCCGTACGGTCTCATTCATGTGCGCCTCGCACATGGTACACATCATTCCGTCGATCTTCAGTGTGATTTTCTTCATTTTGACTCCGATACTTTCCAGATTTTTTCCCTGAAAATAAGGATCCCGGGACAGTTCCCGGGATCCTTTTTCCGACAGTGGATCTTAATTCTGCTTTTCCTGCAGGGCTTTGTGCAATCTCTTCCGGATCTCCTCCGCAGGAAGGCTTTCATGACAGCCCTTTCCGCAGCCGGAGCAGGAGCCGGAACAGCCGGCGCAGCTGTGGCCGCTTTTCGCATCACGAATGAGGCTCGCAGCGCAGACATATACCAGAAGGCCGACGACGATCCATGCAATGATCTCACCAGGCGATATCATGCATACCTCCTTTCCGCATCTGTGTACCTGTATGCCTTACTGTCATGAATATTTCCGTTTTATCAGCCTGCCGCTTCCACGGAGGTGATGCTCTTTACGGATTCATCCGGCTGATAGCCCTTGCGGACCAGCAGATAGATGATGCCGGCGATCAGGACGAAGCCGAGGATCGTTCCGAAGGTAAAGCCTGCTCCCGTGAACAGACCGCCCACGTTGTAAACAATGAATGCTACGACATAAGCCCACAGGCACATATATCCGATGGCAGCCCAGGTCCATTTTGCATTGTTCATCTCACGCTTGATCGCACCGATAGCGGCAAAGCAGGGTGCGCACAGAAGGTTGAAGCACATGAATGCCAGAGCGGATGCCGGCGTATAATCCCTTGCGACCTTATCCCAGATCTGGTCGCCGTTTTCTTCCAGCTCTGCTTCACCGTCCATGTCATCGTAGTTGTAAAGGACACCGAAGGTGCCGACGACCTCTTCCTTTGCCACAAGGCCGGTGATGGTCGCTACGGCAGGTCTCCACTTACCGAAGCCCAGGGGCTTGAATACGAAGGAGAATCCGTTTCCGACCTGCGCCAGGATGGAAGAGTCCATGGAAGTCACTTCGTCTTCCTCGATATCCATCTTCTCTGCGATCTGTGTAATAACAGCGGGATTGGCTTCCACTTCCTCCTCCCAGATATTGTCCAGGAATCCGAAACGTCCGTTCACGCTGCCGAAGCCGGAAAGGAACCAGATGATGATGGAGGAGATCACGATAACGGAACCGGCTCTCTTGATGAAGGACCAGCCTCTTTCCCAGGTGGCACGAAGAACATTGCCGACAGAAGGAATATGGTAGGAAGGCAGTTCCATTACGAACGGAGAAGGTTCGCCTGCAAATGCCTTGAACTTCTTGAGGATAATACCGGAAATCACGATAGACGCGATTCCGATAAAGTATGCAGCTGTTGCGACATAAGGCGACTCGTTGAAAATAGCACCTGCGATCAGGCCGATGATCGGCAGCTTTGCACCGCAGGGAATGAAGGTCGTTGTCATGACGGTCAGCTTACGGTCACGGTCATTCTCGATCGTACGGGAAGCCATGATGCCGGGGATACCGCAGCCGGTAGCCACAAGGACCGGAATAAAGGACTTTCCGGAAAGGCCGAACTGACGGAAAATACGGTCCATAACGAAAGCGACACGGGCCATGTATCCGATGTCTTCCAGAATGGAAAGAAGCAGGAAGAGGACCAGCATCTGGGGCACGAAGCCGAGGACAGCGCCTACGCCGGCAACAATACCATCCTGGATGAGGCTGTAAACAACAGAGCCTTCCGTAACGCCGATCGCACCGAGAAGCCCGTCTACAAGTCCGGGTACCCACTCGCCGAAGATCACGTCATTGGTGAAGTCCGTAGCTGCCGTACCGATGGATACGCTCCAGCCGCCCATGGCGATCGCATAGATCAGGAACATGACCACGAAGAAGATCGGAAGACCAAGGACACGGTTCGTCACGATCTGGTCGATCTTGTCGGAAACGGTGAGCCGGTGCTTTTCGCCCTGCTTCTTAACGGCAGCGCTCACGACCTTTGAAATATAGTTGTATCTCTGGTTCGTGATGATGCTTTCCGCATCATCGTCCATTTCCTTCTCCACAGCCAGGATGGAATCTTCCGCTGCCTGCGCCTCGGAAGAAGAAAGCTTTACTTCCTCCAGGACCTTTGCATCACGCTCGAAGATCTTGACCGCATACCAGCGAAGAAGATTGTCGGAGACCTTTCCTTTCAGGATGTCTTCGATCAGGCTGATCGCCTTTTCGACGCTTCCTTCGAAAACAGCAGGTACTTCTGCAGATTTCTTACCATTGGCTGCGGCAATGGCTCTGTTGGCCGCTTCCTGGATGCCTTCGCCCTTCAGTGCGGAGATCTCCACGACTTCACAGTTCAGCTCGCTGCTGAGCTTTGCGATATCGACCTTATCTCCGTTCTTGCGGACAAGGTCCATCATGTTGACGGCGATGACGACCGGGATCCCCAGTTCGATCAGCTGTGTGGAAAGATACAGGTTTCTTTCGATATTGGTTCCGTCTACGATGTTCAGGATCGCGTCCGGCGTTTCCTGGACCAGGTAAGTACGGGATACGACTTCCTCCAGTGTATAGGGGGAGAGGGAATAAATGCCGGGCAGATCCTGCAGAACGGCATCCGTTCCTTTGATCTTGCCTTCCTTCTTTTCGACGGTAACACCCGGCCAGTTACCAACATACTGATTTGCGCCGGTCAAAGCATTGAACAGTGTGGTCTTGCCACAGTTGGGATTGCCGGCTAATGCGATCTTAACTGCCATATTATCTCCTTTCGCAGGCTCTTCAGCCAACCTCTATCATTTCTGCATCCGCTTTGCGAACGGAAAGCTCATAGCCGCGGATATTCAGTTCCATGGGATCTCCCAGAGGGGCGACCTTGCGTACATAGATCTCCGTTCCTTTTGTGATCCCCATATCCATGATGCGGCGCTTTACGGGCCCTTCGCCGTGAAGCTTCGCCACCGTACAGGTCTCACCGACTTTAACGTCTTTGAGTGTTTTCATTTATGCTCTCCTTTCGATGCTGAAATACAGATTGATCTGCTGAAGCAGAACTGCCTTTGCTTACCGTATCATTACCCGGTTCGCCATTTTGGTATCAATGGCGATCCTGGCGTCCTTTACCTGAAGGATCATCTGCCCGGCAATGTTGCTGATCACCATCACCTGCTCTCCGACCACGAATCCCATTTCCGACAGATGCTGCCGTACGGCGTCCGTACCTGTGATCCTTGCGATCGTTACGGTTTCTCCCGGTTTTGCCATCGTTATAGGCATACTTTCTACCCCGCTGTTCAGACTTTGCTGTTATTTTGAAAAAAGACATACCTTTGGTTAGAAGAATCTAACCTTGCAATAGGAAAGTTTAACGCAACTAACTTTTACTGTCAATACGTTTCTAAAATTTTTATTAACTGCCGATACCGCAGAAAAAAAGAACGGCTCCCCGCTGAAGCAGGATTCCGTTCTTTTCTTTATTATAATAATTGTACGGTCTTATGTATTTTCTTACGGGATCAGTCCGGTAATGCCCTGGCCCCTGTTCTCACTTTCCTTCATCCAGAAATAGTTTCCTTCTCTCTCGATGTTTTCAAGGACCGGGATCTCTCCTTTGCTTTCGGAAGAATCTATCGGCGCTCCCTTGTTAATGGTCACCCAGGTCCCGTTGAAAGCGGTGCCTCTCCAGCTGATGATACCTTCTTCCTTTTCCAGCGTCGTGATATCCTGTGTTCCGTTATAGTATCCGCCGGCAAAGGTGCCGAGGACATTGGTAACGATCCTCTTTTTCAGGTAATGGATATCAATATCCAGATGCTCCTGTCCTATGCCGAAGGGAAGGTCATCCTTCCATTCTCCGCGGTAGCTGTGTCCGTAGATTCCGTTATTCTCCTTGCAGTAATTTCCTTCCTTATCAAAGACCTGATACCAGAAGCCCTCTCCGGAACGCTTCCCGTTCACAAAATCCCCGTAATAATACGCATTTCCGGCATACGCCATCAGGCCTTTTCCGTGCGGGAGACCTTCCGCGTTCTCTTCTCCGACGTAAAAATAATCGTTCGTTCCGGAAAGCATCTGGGAAAGATAACGGTATTTTCCCATACGGATCAGGTAATCCACGGCATCCATTTCATTGTTCTGCCAATAGTTGAAGAGGTCTGCCAGGAGACTGTCCACATCTTCCTGGGAATCCGGATACGAATTATCCTTCCAGACGACTGCTGCTTCCTTTACCGCCGTATTCTCCACGAACATGACGGAATTTCCCGTTATGACAGACGGTGTTTCCACATCTTCCAGATCGGGGTACTGGATGTCTTTCTTCTTTTCAGAGGCCGGCTTTTCCGGTTCGTGGGGAAGTTCTCTGCGCTTGCCCGCTTCCTTTGCGGTAAAGGACTTTGCACTGATCTCTACCTCTTCACCGGCTTCTTCAGCCTCTTTGCCGTCCGGAACTTCTCCGGCCGTCTTTTCCTCCGCGGTATCTTCGCCGGCGGGCTCTGCTTCTGCCTCTTCCCCGGCTTCCTCACCGGTCTTTTCCGCTTCTTCCTGCGAACCTGCCTCCGCTTCCTGCGGTGCGGGCTCAGCAGCAGGCGCTGCCGGAACGCTTCCGCAGGCTGTCAGGGCAAGCGCCAGAAGAACGGCCGCCGCGGTAAAGCCCTTTTTCCCCTTTCCGGATGTATGGCCTGACAACTGTACATAGCGGTTACTCATCTTCACCTCCGGTTTCTGCATTCTCTGCGTGCTCTGCGGCTTCGGCAGTCTCTGCCTGGTCCGCGGTGTCCGTGTTGATCTCTGCTCTTACCTTTGCAATTGCCACTACCTTTACACCGTCATGAAGATTCATCAGCTTCACGCCGGAGGTCACTCTTCCGTGATCCCTGAGTTCGCTCATCCGGATCTGGATGATGATTCCGCCCGATGTGATCATCATGATCTCATGATCGTCATTGACCGCCTTGACGCCTACGACGCAGCCTGTCTTCTCTGTGATCCTGTAGCACTTGACGCCCTTTCCTCCGCGGTTCTGGATCTTGAAATCCGACATGGGCGTTCTCTTGCCCATTCCGTTCTCCGATACGATCAGTACCGAATCGCCCTGCATCTCCAGCTGCATGCCGACGACCTCGTCATCGTCGGTAAGCCGGATACCCATGACGCCCTGGGAATTGCGTCCCGTCTTGCGGACCTGTTCCTCGCTGAACCGGATCGCCATACCGTTTTTAGTGACGATAATGATCTTGTCATCCCTGACGGTCTGCTTGACCTCGATCAGCTCGTCATCCTCCCGGAGCGCGATCGCGATGATGCCGGTCTTCCGGATATTGGCAAAATCCGCATTGCTGGTCTTCTTGACAACACCCTTTCTGGTCACCATGAAAAGGTCCTTGCTCTCGTCATAATCCTTGAAGGGAATCAGGGCCGAGACCTTTTCATCCGGATCGAGCTGCAGAAGATTGATGATCGCCGTTCCGCGGGAAGTACGGGAGGATTCCGGGATCTTGTAGGCCTTCATTTTGTAGACGCGGCCCTTGTTCGTGAAGAACAGGATCATGTCCTTGGATCCGGTCATGAGAAGATCCACGATATAATCATTGTCGATCGTCTGCATGCCGCGGATACCGCGTCCTCCGCGGTTCTGCGCCTTGAATTCATCCGCCGTCATCCTCTTGATATAGCCGAGGTTGCTCCTGGCAATGACGACATTCTCTTCGGGAATCAGGTCTTCGACCTCGATCTCCGACATATCCGCATGGATATCGATACGGGTGCGTCTTTCATCCCCGAATTTTTCCGCAATGATATTCATCTCGTCACGGATCACGCCGAGAAGAAGCTTCTCATCGGCAAGGATCGCCTTTAATCTTTCAATGGTCTTTAAGAGCTCCTGGTGTTCCGCTTCCAGCTTGTCTCTTTCCAGTCCTGTAAGAGCACGCAGGCGCATGTCCACAATGGCCTGAGCCTGTACGTCATCCAGGCCGAACCGTTCGGAAAGGCGAAGCTTGGCCTGTGAAACATTGGCGCTGGTACGGATGATGTGTACGACCTCGTCGATGTTGTCCAGGGCTTTTAAGAGGCCCTGCAGGATATGATCCCTTTCCTCCGCCTTGTTGAGGTCATACCGGGTCCTTCTGGTAACGACATCCTCCTGATGCAGCAGATAATAGCGGAGCATGTCCTTGATGTTCAGGACCTTCGGTTCGTTATTGACAAGGGAAAGCATGATGACGCCGAAGGTGTCCTGCATCTGTGTATGCTTGAACAGCTGGTTCAGGACGATGTTCGCATTGGCGTCATGGCGCAGTTCTATGACGATCCGCATACCTTCTCTGTCGGATTCGTCGCGAAGATCGGTAATGCCTTCGATCTTCTTGTTCTTTACAAGGTCCGCGATCGTCTTGATGAGATTCGCCTTATTGACAAGATAAGGGAGCTCCGTGACAACGATCCTGGACTTGCCGCCCGTCATCGGCTCGATATTGGTCACGGCCCGGGTAATGACCTTGCCGCGTCCTGTCAGATAAGCTTCACGGGCGCCGGAAAGACCCATGATGATACCGCCTGTGGGGAAATCCGGTGCCTTGATGATCTCCATGATCTCTTCGATATCGGTATCCCTGTCTTCCTCGATCCGGTTATCGATGATCTTCGTGCAGGCGGCAATGACCTCCCGGAGGTTGTGGGGCGGGATATTGGTCGCCATACCGACGGCGATGCCGGTCGTTCCGTTCACCAGAAGATTCGGGAAGCGGGAAGGGAGTACTGCAGGTTCCTTTTCCGTTTCATCGAAGTTCGGGACGAAATCCACGGTGTCCTTATTCAGGTCCGCCATCATCTCCATGGAGATCTTCGTAAGCCTTGCCTCGGTATATCGCATGGCAGCCGCACCGTCTCCGTCCACGGAACCGAAGTTTCCGTGACCGTCGACCAGGCAGTAGCGCATGGACCAGGGCTGTGCCATATAGACCAGAGCGCCGTAGATGGAGCTGTCTCCGTGGGGATGGAATTTACCCATGGTATCGCCGACGATACGGGCACACTTTCTGTGCGGCTTGTCGGGACTGTTCCCCAGCTCGCTCATGGCATAGAGGATCCTTCTCTGGACGGGCTTCAATCCGTCGCGGACGTCCGGAAGCGCTCTTGCCACGATAACGCTCATTGCGTAATCGATATACGAATTACGCATGGTCTTGTTCAGGTCTACTTCCTGTATTCTGTCAAATACCTTATCATCCATAATATTTTTCCATTCTCAATCAGAATCAGATATCCAGGTTCTGGACGAACCTCGCATTCTGTTCGATGAACTCACGGCGCGGTTCCACCTGGTCGCCCATCAGGGTCGTAAACGTAAGATCCACTTCAGATTCCGTTTCCTCATCGATATTGACGCGCTTTAAGATACGTCTTTCCGGATCCATGGTCGTTTCCCAGAGCTGCTCGGGATCCATTTCTCCGAGACCCTTGTAGCGCTGGATCCGGTTGTTGTTGTCCCTGCCCACCTCGTTCAGGATCCTGTTCAGTTCCTCGTCACTGTAGGCATACCAGACCTTTTTGTTCTTCTCGAGCTTGTATAAAGGCGGCATGGCAAGATACACATGTCCCTGACGGATGAGCTCGGGCATGAAACGGTAGAGGAAGGTCAGCATCAGTGTATCGATATGCGCGCCGTCCACATCGGCATCCGTCATGATGATGATCTTGTCATAGCGGAGCTTTTCGATATCGAACTCATCATGGATACCGGTACCGAAGGCCGTGATCATGGCCTTGATCTCTTCATTGGCATAGATCCGGTCTTCCCTTGCCTTCTCCACGTTGAGGATCTTTCCGCGAAGTGGAAGGATCGCCTGGGTCGCACGGCTTCTTGCCGACTTGGCGGATCCGCCTGCGGAATCACCCTCGACCAGGAAGATCTCGCATTTCTTCGGATCCTTGTCGGAGCAGTCTGCCAGCTTTCCGGGAAGGGACATGGTCTCCAGAGCCGTCTTTCTCCTGGTAAGGTCCCTGGCCTTTCTGGCGGCTTCCCTGGCCCTCTGTGCCAGGAGCGCCTTCTCGCAGATAAGCTTCGCGACCGCCGGATTCTGCTCCAGGTAATACGTCAACTTCTCGGAAACGATGCTGTCGACCGCGCCTCTTGCTTCAATATTGCCGAGCTTCTGCTTCGTCTGTCCTTCAAACTGCGGATCCTCGACCTTGACGGAAACGATGGCCGTCATGCCTTCCCGGATATCCTCGCCGGAAAGATTGGGATCGCTGTCCTTGATGATATTGTTCTTTCTCGCATAGGCGACAAAGGTCTTGGTCACGGCATTGTGGAAGCCTGCCAGGTGCATGCCGCCCTCGGGCGTGTTGATATTGTTGACAAAACTGTATTCGCTGACGTTGTATGCGTCGTTATGCTGCAGGGCGACTTCGACATATACATTATTCTTCGTTCCGTCAAAATACAGGACGTCATTGTACAGGGGCGTCTTGCTCTTATTGAGGTACAGCACATATTCTTTGATGCCGCCTTCGTAGCAGAAGACGTTCTCCCTGACATCTTCGATCAGTCCGCCCGGGATCGTATCATCTCCGATGCGGTAGTCGCGGAGCGTGATCTTGAGACCCTTTGTCAGGAAAGCCATTTCCCTGAGGCGCTGCTTGATAATGTCATATTCAAATACCGTCGTCTCCTGGAAGATCGAAGGATCCGGAAGGAAGGTGACCGATGTCCCGGTTTCCTTTTCCGGGCAGGTGTCGATCTCATGAAGCTTTTCCTTTGTTTTTCCGCCGTCCTCAAAACGGGTACGGTAAACTTTTCCGTTCTGCTTTACGGTGACCTCCAGCCAGGAGGAAAGGGCATTGACGACAGAAGCGCCGACACCGTGAAGACCGCCTGATACTTTATATCCTCCTCCGCCGAACTTACCGCCGGCGTGCAGGATCGTATAGACGACTTCCACCGCGTTCAGACCGGTCTTGTGGTTGATGCCGACCGGAATGCCGCGACCGTTGTCACTGACCGTAACGGAATTGTCCGGATTGATGGAAACCTCTATATGCGTGCAGAAACCGGCAAGGGCTTCATCTACCGAGTTATCCACGATCTCATAGACCAGATGATGAAGACCTCTGGAAGAAGTCGTGCCGATATACATTCCGGGACGCTTTCTGACTGCCTGAAGGCCTTCCAGCACCTGGATATCATCTGCATCATAAGAGCCGACATCCTTTGTGTCTTTGACGTTGTCGTCTCCGTAATCCCTGCTGTTCTCGGAATATTCTTCCACGAAGCCTTCCGTTTCCTCCAGGTTCGCTTCTGCCTCAGTGTTTAACATGTTCTTTTCGTCCATTGGTATTCCTTTCAGTTCTCTTCGGACACAGTGCCCTGTGTTACCTTCAGGAGCTTGTCTATTTCAAAACGGTTATTCACAAATTCATCCAGGCCCGTACAGGTAATGAATGTCTGCGTATTCTCCAGACTGTTCAGAAGATAATTCTGCCGTCCGCTGTCCAGTTCCGAAAGAACATCGTCCAGCATCAGTACCGGCTCTTCCCCGATCAGGTTCCTTACCAGGTTGATCTCGGAAAGCTTCAGGGAAAGGGCACAGGTCCTCTGCTGTCCCTGGGAGCCGAATCTCCTGATATCAATTTCATCGCATACAAAGGAAAAATCATCCTTATGGGGTCCTGCCGACGTGGATTTGAGGATCTTGTCTTTCTCCCGGGATTCCCGTAAGGCATCCCTGTACGCCTCCGCAGACGTATCCGGTTCGTAATGGAGAAGAAGATGCTCCTTTCCCCCTGAAAGCTGCAGGTGAATGGAACCGATCATTTCATTGAGTTCCTTGATGAACTCCGTTCTTCTCTGAATGATCTTCGAACCGTATTCGATCAGCTGGTCATCCCATACCTCCAGCGTTCCCTCCAGGGAAGGAGTACGGTACAGCTCCTTCAGAAGACGGTTTCTCTGGTCGACTATTCGATTGTATTTGCTGAGATTGAACAGATACGATTCATCGAGCTGGCACAGCTCCATATCCAGAAAATGCCTTCTGTAGGAGGGCCCGTTCTTTACGATCGTAAGATCCTCAGGAGAGAAAAATACGATATGAAGAAGACCGATCAGCTGCGATGCCTTTTTGATCCTCTGACCATTGATGGCGATCCCCTTGGTCTTATTCTTCCGAAGATGGATATCTACACGGTAATCCAGGCCTCCCTTGATGATCACCGTGCGGATATGTCCTTCCTCCTGACCGAAGCGGATCAGATCCCTGTCCCTGACGCCCCTGTGGGAACGCGTTGTCGCGACAAGGTAAAGTGACTCCAGAATATTTGTTTTTCCCTGAGCATTATCCCCGTACAGAATATTGGTTCCTTCCGAAAAACCGACATCCAGATATTCATAATTCCGGAACTGGGATAACTGCAAAGACTGAATATGCATATTTGATTTCCCGGGAACTGGATCCGCAGAACTTCGGCCTTCCGGTCACGCCATAAGAGAGCGCACCGTAAAAACATGGCCTTCGCAGTCCACGACATCTCCGTCTCTTAATTTTTTGCCGCGCCTTGTCTCTACAGCGCCGTTTACCAAAACCTTTTCGTCTTCTATCATGATCCTGGCTTCGATGCCCGAGCCGGCAAGTCCGGCAAGCTTAAGCGCCTGTCCCAGTTTAATGAATTCGTCTTTAATCGTGACTTCCATAATCTTCCGGTCCTCAGTCGATGTTGATGAAATTGACGGGAAGGATCAGATAACAGTAGCTGTTCTCATCCCGGATAAAAGCCGGAGCCCTGGAGCTCAGCAGATAGATATCGATATCTTCCTCATCGATGGAACGAAGGGCGTCGATCAGGAACTTGGGATTAAATCCGATATTCATGGTCTCCCCGTTCATATCGATCGGGATCACTTCATCCATGCTGCCGATGGTGGTATTGATCTTAAGCTCCACGTCCGTATCATGGATCATCATGATGATCGGCTTCTTGTCCTCCTCCTTTACAAGAAGAGTCGCCCTGTCAAGGCAGGAGAGAAGCTCCTGACGGTTGATCCTGATATGGGTCTGGAAATCATTGGAAAGCATCTGGTCGACCTTGAAATATTCTCCTTCGATCAGACGGGATACCACGATGGTATCGTCGAACTCGAACAGGACATGCTTATCCGTAAAATACAGCTTTACAATGTTCTCCGTACTGCCGCTTAAGATCTTGCTGATCTCGGAAAGGGTCTTTCCGGGAATGATCACCTTTTTGTTGTCGTAGGAAGTCTTCAATGCGACCCTGCGGATCGAGATCCTGTGTCCGTCCAGGGAAATGACGCGCAGATATCCGTCCTTAATCTCGAACAGTTCGCCGGTCATCATTTTGTTGCTGTCGTTCGCCGATACGGAGAAGAGGGTGCGGCTGATAACATCCTTCAATGTGTACTGGGACATCTCGACCGCATAGCTTCTGTCGATGGCCGGAAGATAGGTGAAATCACTTCCGTCCTTTCCCATGATATTGAAGTGCGCCTGTTCACAGCGGATGAATACCTTTTCACCCTGGGTGGAGATCAGGACATCTCCGTCGGGAAGTTTTCTTACGATATTGGAAAAGAAATCCGCGTTGATGGCGATAATGCCGTGTTCCTCGATCGTTCCTTCCACAACGGTCTCAATGCCGAGTTCCGTATCATTGGCGATCAGGCGGATCCTTTCCTGGGATGCATCCAGAAGGATGCATTCGAGAATGGACATGGTCGTCTTATTGGGAACGGCTTTGGATACGATCGAAACAGCGCTGATAAGATCCTTTTTATTGATGGCAAGTTTCATGTGAAATACATTCCTTTCCGTAATGCCGGTGGCGTCCTTATATAAGAAAAGTAAAGATATAGTAATCTTCGTAGTAATAGGTGGTTATTTGTGGATAACCTTGGTAATTATATCAATTTTTGCCCTTTTTTGCAACAAAAACGGGGCTTTGCGGTATGTGGATTGCAAGCCCCGTAAAATGCGGAAAAAAGACAATTTTCAACGATGTTCTAATTACTGACCAGGTTGAGTTTCTTCATTATATTAGAGACACCCGCTTTCAGCTCGGGATTCGTCTGGATCTCCTTCTGGATCTTTTCGACACCGTAGATGATCGTGGAATGGTCCTTCTTGTTCAGAAGCTCGGCTATGGACTTGAAAGTAGCATCCGTATATTCCCGGCAGAGATACATGATGATCTGGCGGGGCAGCACGCATTCGGCATCCTTTTTTCTGGAGGCGACAGCCGACATTTTCACGTCATAGTATTCACAGACGGCGGATGCGATCATTTTCGGCGTGACGGAGGCGCCCTTGTCCGGATAAATGATATCCTTCAGGGCTTCTCTTGAGCTCTCCGCGGTGATGGCGATGTTATTGAGCCTGGAATAGGCGATGATCTTGTTGAAAGCGCCCTCCAGTTCCCGGATATTCGATTTGATATTGGAAGCAATATACTCCAGGATCTCGTCGTCCAGACGGATATGGAGCGTTTCGGCATTCCTGCGAAGGATCGCCATCCTGGTCTCATAATCCGGGGGCTGCACATCCGCAGTCAGTCCCATTTCAAAACGGGAGCGGAATCTCTCATCCAGCTGCCGCATCTCCCTGGGAGGACGGTCGGAGGTGAGAACGATCTGTTTTCCCGCCGCATGCAGGGCATTAAAGGTGTGGAAAAACTCTTCCTGTGTGGATTCCTTGCCGATGATGAACTGGATGTCGTCGATTAGAAGGACGTCGACCGTGCGGTATTTATCGCGCAGCCGTGCCATCGAGGCGGCATTACCGCTTCGGATCGATTCGATCACTTCATTGGTAAACTGTTCGCTGGTAACATACAGGACCTTGGTATCCGGTTCCTGCTCCAGGATATAGTGCCCGATCGAATGCATGAGGTGCGTTTTGCCAAGGCCCGCTCCTCCGTATAAAAAGAGAGGGTTATAGACAAGGCCCGGTGTTTCGGCAACGGCAAGACATGCTGAGTGCGCCAGCCGGTTATTGCTGCCGACGACAAAGGTATCAAAACGATAGCGGGGATTTAAGCCCGCACTTTCGGAAATCACGGTATTATAAGCCCGTTTCTGTGCTTCTTCTTCCTCTTTCTTATCCTCGTTTTCAAATACGAAGATGACATGGCACTCCTGGTCCATGATCTCGGAGAGAGTAGCCTCGAAAGGATCGAGGAACTTATTCTCATAGTAATTGCGCATAAGGCTGCTCTTGCTGGGAATGACGATGGTGATGGTATCTCCGTTTACGGGTCCCAGAAGAAGATCCTTGATCCATGTATTAAAGGAAACATCGGAAAGACCGTATTCGTTCCGGATGATCTCCTTGATATTTATCCAGTTTTCCTGAAGTTTTGATGTATCCATTGAGTTCTCTTTCATTTCCTTTTTCAAAAAGGCAAGCATGAATTATTTTATAGTAATTTAAAGGGGTTTTCAAATGGCCGGTTGTCCACGGAAATCTGTGGATAAAAAAGTTTTCGACACTTATTTTGTGAAAATGTGGATAACTTCGTTTCACATTTTCCATATTGCCGCCTTGTCCGATAAGCATGGGGTGTTTACGGCGGTAAGCCGGGAGAGGAGCCTTCCTTTTTCCGACAGGAATCCACATTTTATCCACAAAATGTGGATTGTGAAAAACGTGTTATCCCCGGTTTTGGGAATTCGTGGAGACACTAAATGTTGGAAAAGAAAATTTATTTTTTCCATATTTTGCGGTATGGAAAAAATGCCGGAAAAGGCCGTAAATATAACGTTTTCGGCACTTGACTCGGAAAAACTTATCTAATATAATTAAAAAGCTGTTCTATCAGAACGATTATATAGCAATGCATCTGTGATGCATTTGCACAGTGAGAAACAGACTGCATTGTTTTCTATTTATAAGGAGGTGTTAAGACATGGCAAAAATGACATATCAGCCCAAGAAAAGACAGCGTTCCAAGGTCCATGGATTCAGGGCAAGAATGAAGACCGCCGGCGGACGCAAGGTCCTGGCTGCCAGAAGGGCAAAAGGAAGAAAAGCCTTAACAGTATAAAAACTTAAAGCCGGCTTACCTGCCGGCTTTTTTTGGCAAATGGAATCAATTAAAAAGAACGAAGACTTCAGATCATGCTATAAGACAGGAAGATCCTGTGCAGACAAATACCTTGTTGTATATAACAGGAAGAACGGTCTTTCAAAATCAAGACTCGGGATATCCGTCAGCAAGAAGGTTGGGAACAGCGTTGTCAGGCACAGACTGACAAGACTTATCAGGGAAGCGGCAAGGCTTCACGAAAAACAGTTCGATAGCGGTTCGGACATTGTAGTAGTGGCGCGCAGATCGGCCGACGGGGCCAGTTATCACGAGATCGAAACAGCGCTTTTAAGTCTTCTGAAAAAGAGCCGTATCTATCACGAGGATGCGGTAAAGGACGATGATTGATGCCATGATGAAAAACCTTTTGATCGCGCTTATCAAATTTTACAGGAAATATCTGTCTCCGCTCAAGACAACGAAGTGCCCGTATATTCCGACATGTTCCGAATACGGGCTTGAGGCAGTGGAGAAATACGGGGCCTTTAAAGGCGGATTGCTGGCTTTATGGAGGATCATAAGGTGCAATCCTTTTTCTCATGGCGGTTATGACCCCGTGCCCTGAGCACGGAAATTAGGAGGGACCAAGTGTACAGTCCGCTTATTCTTACCAAGGCAACAACATTCATTATCGGTCCGGTAGCCAGTCTTCTGGGCTATATCATGAATGGCATTTTCATACTGTTGAATTCGATCGGCCTTCCGAATATCGGCCTGGCCATTATCATTTTCACGATCGTCATCTACATGTGCATGCTGCCTCTTACCATCAAGCAGCAGCGCTTTTCCAAGCTCTCCAATATCATGAGCCCCGAGATCCAGGCGATCCAGAAGAAATATAAAGGAAAAAATGACCAGGAATCCATGCAGAGGATGAACGAGGAGACACAGGCGGTCTATCGCAAATACGGTGTCTCCGCTACGGGAAGCTGCCTGCAGCTTCTGATCCAGATGCCGATCCTGTTCGCTCTGTACAGAGTCATTTACAACATTCCCGCATATGTCACACAGGTCAAGGATGCGTTTTTCCCTCTTGTAACAAACCTCATCAACCAGGCCGGCGCTTCGGAATACCTGCAGTCAACAACTGCTGCCGCCCAGTTCAAGAGCAGCTTTGCAAGTGAGAATTTCATCAATAACGTGGGAAATACCGTTTCCAATACGTTCATTGACGTGCTGAACCGTTTTTCCACAGCGGACTGGAGTGCTCTTTCCGAGCAGTTCCCTGCCGTATCGGGAGATGTTGCCAATACCGTTTCACAGCTCACCAGATACAATAACTTTTTAGGACTGAATATCGGAAACTCTCCTTTCTTTACATTCCGGGAAGCTCTTGCAGCAGGTTCCGTCATTGGTATCATCGCGGCGATCGTAGTTCCTGCCCTGGCTGCCGTTACCCAGCTGATCAATGTGGCGCTGATGCCGCAGCCCACCCGGGATGACCAGGAGAACGCCATGGCTTCTTCCATGAAGACCATGAATTACATGATGCCCATCATGTCTGCCTGGTTCTGCTTTACCCTTCCTGCCGGTCTTGGCCTCTACTGGGTCGCCGGTGCGGTCGTCAGAAGTGTCCAGCAGGTGCTGATCAACAAGCACATCAATAACATGGACATGGATGCCTATCTTGCGAAGACAGCCGAAAAGCAGAAGATCGCGGCGGAAAAGGGCGGCGACAAGCCTTCCCTGATGCAGAAGCTGGTCAATTCCTCTGCGGCGCAGACACCTTCTTCCAGTGTCGGAACAGGCGCATCGGCAAAGACAAGAGTCAGCGACAGCGAGAAGCAGAAAAAGCTGGAGCAGGCGCAGAATATCTATAAGAACGGTAAATATAAGGAAGGCTCGCTGGCTTCCAAAGCGAATATGGTAGACGCCTTTAACAACGCTAAGAAGAACGATAAGAAGTGAGGATAATATGGCTGAATACAGAGAATTTTCCGAAAAGACGCTGGATGATGCGATCACAGCGGCCTGCCAGAGTTTTTCCGTTACCAGTGACAGACTGGACTATGTCATTGTCGATCAGGGCAGTGCAGGATTCCTTGGCTTCAACGCCAGAAAAGCCGTTATTAGGGCAAGGATCAAAGAGGAACAGGAAGCTGCTGTCGCCGGGACCGTTGAAAAGACAGTTCCCGTAAAAGAAGAAAAGAAGAATCATGTGCTTACGATGGAAGAGATCGAAGCCAAGGCAGAGGCGGCTGCCGCTGCCAGGGCAAACGGCGAGCTTCCGGAAGTCGTAAGAGAGGATTCCTACGACCGCAGGGACAGATTCGACCGTAAGAGAGGAAACGGCAGGGACCGTTCCGGTAAGGGACGCGGTCAGAGAGGCGGAAACGACAGAAGAAGAGACCGCAGGAATGACCGTTTTGATGACAGCAGGGATTTTGAGACGGTCAGCAAAAAGCACGAAGAAGAGATCGCCGCTGCAGCACTTGCAAGAGAGAATGCGCAGAAGAAGAGAGAACAGGAAGTCCGCATCAATTATACGGATGAGCAGATTGCGGCTATTACGGAAAGATCCGTTGCTTTCTTGAAATCCGTATTCGAAGCCATGCATATGGACGTGAATATCAATACCGATTTTGATAAGGAAGAAAACGTCCTGCTTCTGGATTTCTCCGGCGATGACATGGGCGTGCTCATCGGTAAGAGAGGACAGACACTGGATTCCATCCAGTACCTGGTTTCCCTGGTCGCCAACAAGGATGTGGAAGGTTATGTCCACGTCAAGGCGGATACGGAGAATTACAGGGAACGGAGAAAGAAGACCCTGGAGAACCTGGCAAAGAACATTGCGTACCGGGTCAGGAAGTCCAGAAGAAGCGTTGCTCTCGAACCCATGAATCCGTATGAAAGAAGGATCATCCATTCGGCGCTCCAGAATGATAAATATGTTACGACCTACAGCGAGGGTGAGGATCCTTTCCGTAAAGTCGTTGTCACATTAAAGAAGTGATCATCCATACCAGGATGTAAAAGTGCAGCTGCGAGCCGGTAAAATGGTCCGCAGCTGTTCATGTATACGGAAAAAGCCGGAAACGGCGGCGCTTTAAGACCAGCCGGAAATGCATATGGCCGGCTTGGCAGATGGGAGCAGTCTATGGCTCTGGAATATGACAGATTAAATGATGATACGATAGCAGCGGCGGCAACGGGGCTTGCCGAAGCAGGCATCGGGATCATACGGATCAGCGGTCCGGATGCGATCGGAATCGCGGATAAGATCATTATGCTGCGGCAAAGGAACCGGGACGAGAGGGATCTGTTTTCCGGAAAGAAAAGAAAGACCCTGTTCGGAATGCCTTCCAACCAGATCCGGCTTGCCTATGTTGTCGATCCGAAGGACGGAAGGGTCATGGACGAAGTCATGGTCTCGGTCTTCCGTCATCCCTACAGTTATACGACAGAGGATACCGTTGAGATCAATACCCATGGCGGTGTGTATCTGATGCAGACGATCCTGGAACTGGTCATTCAGAATGGCGCGCGGCCGGCAGAGCCGGGTGAGTTTACCAAAAGGGCTTTTCTGGGAGGACGTATCGATCTTTCCAGAGCGGAAGCGGTCATGGATCTTATTTCCGCAGGAAATGAATTTTCCAGAAGGACCTCCATGGATGAGCTCAGGGGCAGTGTTTCCGATAAAGTAAAGGAACTGCGCAAAGAAGTTCTCTATGAGATCGCCTTTATAGAATCCGCGCTGGATGACCCGGACAATTATTCCCTGGACGGATACCCTCACAAGCTGGAAGAGAAGGTGACCCGTATTGCGGATGAACTGAAGGAGCTGATCATCTATGCAAAAGAAGGAAGGATCCTGAAGGAAGGCATCAACACGGTCATCGTCGGAAAACCCAATGCCGGGAAATCCTCCTTACTGAATTATCTGTGCGGGAGCGAGCGCGCGATCGTTACAGAGGTCGCAGGGACGACCCGGGACACCCTGGAGGAAAAAGTACGTATCGGGAATGCGATCCTGAATATTACGGATACGGCGGGAATCCGGGATACGGAAGATGTTGTGGAAAAGATCGGCGTGGAACGCGCCAAGAAGGCCATGGAAAAGGCGGATCTGATCCTGTTCCTTCTGGACAGCTCAGCCGGGATCGAAGAGGAAGACCGCAGGATCGCCGATCTTATTAATAAGGAAATCTCCCGGGGAAAAAGATGTATTCTTCTTCTCAACAAAACCGATCTTCCCTCGAAGATCACACAGAAGCAGGCCCAGGATCTTTTCCGTTTCCCGAATCCGAAGCCTTCGCCGGAAAGCAGCGAGAAGCGCATCAATAATTACCGGAGCATCACCTTCCTTACCTGTTCTCTGAAGGAACGGGAAGGACTGGACCGGCTGAAAAAACTGATCCTCGAAATGTTCCGTGCGGGCGAGATCATGGAGAAAAACGAAGTTTTTCTTTCCAATCTGCGGCAGATACACGAAGCAGAGAAGGCGGAAGAGGCGCTGCGCCTTGTGATCAAGAGCATACAGAACGGTCTCAGCGAAGACTTCTATTCCATTGATCTTATGAACGCTTATACCTTCCTCGGAAGGATCATCGGGGAAGCGGTGGAGGACGATCTGGTCGAAGAGATCTTCTCCCGCTTCTGCCTCGGAAAATAAACAGCCCGGCATGCGGTTATGAAATACGAAGGGAATATGCAGAATGAGCAATAATAACGCCTATCATATCCGGACGGATGTCTGTGTGATCGGTGCGGGACACGCGGGCTGCGAAGCGGCGCTGGCAACGGCGCGTCTCGGTCTGAAGACCGTCATATTTACCATGAATACCGACAGCATCGCCATGATGCCCTGCAATCCGCATATCGGCGGATCCTCCAAGGGACATCTTGTAAGAGAGATCGATGCCCTCGGCGGAGAAATGGGGAAAAACATCGACAAGACCTTTATCCAGTCAAAGATGCTGAATAAATCCAAAGGCCCTGCGGTACATTCCCTCCGGACGCAGGCAGACAAGGCAGCCTATTCCGCTTCCATGCGCCAGGTCCTGGAACAGGAACCGAATCTGGAGATCCGGCAGGCGGAGGTCATAAATCTTTTAGTAGAAGATAAAGAGGATGAGAGCGGCGCTGTTCATCCCGCGATCTGCGGTGTTGTCGTTCATACAGGTACGGTTTATGAATGCAAGGCTGCGATCATCTGCACCGGGACCTATCTGAATGCCCGGTGTCTTGTGGGAGAATCGATCACGGAGACCGGTCCCGGCGGTATGCAAAGATCCACATCCCTGCGGGATGCCCTGGAAAGACTCGGCATAACAACACGCCGGTTCAAGACGGGAACGCCCGCCCGTATGGACGGAAGGACGCTGGATTATTCCAAAATGACGATCCAGAAGGGGGACGACGTCGTGATTCCCTTCTCCTACTCAACGGATCCGAAGGATGTCCAGATCGACCAGGTGCCCTGCTATCTTACCTATACGAATGAGGAAACGCACAGGATCATCCGGGAGAACATAGACCGCTCTCCCATTTACGCCGGGATCATTGAAGGGACCGGACCGCGGTACTGTCCTTCCATTGAAGACAAGGTGGTGAAATTCTCCGAAAAGGAAAGACACCAGGTCTTCATTGAGCCGGAGGGACTCTCCACCAATGAGGTCTATGTGGACGGTATGTCTTCCTCCATGCCGGATGATGTCCAGCAGCGGATGTATCGGACGGTGCCCGGCCTGGAGAACTGCGTGATCGTCAAGAATGCCTACGCCATCGAGTATGATTGCATCAATGCGAACATCCTGAAGCAGTCGCTGGAGACAAAGGCAGTGGACGGGCTCTTCTGCGCCGGACAGTTCAACGGGAGCAGCGGCTATGAAGAAGCGGCAGCCCAGGGACTTATGGCGGGGATCAATACGGCTCTGAAATTAAGAGGAGAAGAGCCGCTCATCCTGAAACGCTCGGAAGCCTACATCGGCGTTCTGATCGATGACCTGGTGAGCAAGGATAACCGGGAGCCCTATCGCATGATGACATCGCGTGCGGAATACCGTCTGATGCTCCGTCAGGACAATGCCGATCTAAGACTCCGTCACTACGGATACCGGGCAGGACTTATCACAAAGGAACAGGATGAGTATGTTTCCTACAAAGAGGAGCACATCGCAAAGGAAATTGAACGCCTGAAGAATACCAAGGTGGGGGCTGCGGCTTCTACGCAGGAGTATTTAAGAAGCATCGGAACGAGTGAGCTGAAGACCGGCGTATCTCTGGCAGAGCTTCTCTGCCGCCCGGAGATCACCTATGATATGCTCTCCGGAATCGATCCGGACCGGAAGCCGTTGGAAAAGGCCATCACGGAACAGGTCGAGATCGGCATAAAGTACGAAGGATATATCGAAAGACAGAAGAAGCAGATCGAGCAGTTTGAAAAGCTGGAAAACAAGAAGATCCCTGCCGGCATCGATTATGACGATGTACTGAGCCTCCGCCTGGAAGCCAGACAGAAGCTCAAAGAGATCCGGCCTTCCTCCATCGGTCAGGCGTCCCGTATGTCAGGAGTCACACCGGCGGATGTGGCAGTCCTTCTGGTATATCTGGAAAAGGTCCAGGTACCGTCTGTGTAGATTTATATCTGCACCGGCTGAAACATCCTGATGATACAATGATATCGAATTCACACATAATGTTTCACGTGAAACATAGAGTAAGGATACAGTATTGAAGCAATCAGAAAAAATATTGATCGAGGGGATGAATATCCTCTGCCCCGGTTTCCAGTTAAATGAAAAGCAGCTCAGGCAGTTCGAAATATTCTATGAGAATCTGATCGCCTGGAACAATGTCATGAATCTGACCACGATCACGGAAGAGGCAGATGTCTATATCAAGCACTTTATGGACAGCCTCAGTATCGTGAAAGCTCTGGATAAGAAAGATATACGAAATGCCAGTATCATCGATGTGGGAACGGGCGCCGGATTCCCCGGACTTCCCATCGCGATCGCATTTCCCAAGGCAAAGATCACACTGATGGATTCCCTGAATAAACGAATCCGGTTTCTCATGGAAACGATCGAAAAGGCAGAGATCGACAATGTCGTCTGCATCCATTCGCGGGCGGAAGATCTTGCAAGAAAAAAAGATCAGAGAGAGACCTATGATCTCGCCGTTTCAAGAGCTGTCGCGAACATCGCCACATTAAGCGAATACTGCATTCCGTTCGTAAAGACCGGAGGATCATTCATCGCATATAAATCCGAAAAGGCAGAAGAAGAGATCCGCACGTCCGGAAATGCCATAAAAATCCTTGGCGGAAAGATCGCCAACCGATGCGAATTTAACCTGCCCGGGACAAACTATCATCGGGAACTGGTCATCATCCAGAAGGAAAAGACCACACCGAATAAATACCCGCGCAAAGCCGGTCTTCCGGCAAAAGAGCCCCTGGGGTAATCTGTCGGAATGATCCGTGCCTGGAACCCGAATCATGCAAATAATGTTTCACGTGAAACCAGAGCTTCTTTACGAAGTTCTGGTTTAATGTTAGTATTAATAGGCGTTTTCCGTTACTTGCATTTGTGATGGAATCGGCAGAATGCCGGAAGCGGTAACAGAAAAGGAATGGAGTCTGAATGGGAAAGATTATATCAGTAGCGAACCAGAAGGGCGGTGTCGGCAAAACGACAACGGCAATCAATCTTTCAGCAGCACTGGCTGAAAAAGGAAAAAAGATCCTTGTTGTCGACATTGATCCTCAGGGGAATACAACAAGCGGCTTCGGAGTTGACAAGAACGAAGTAGAGAACACGATCTATGAGCTGATGCTGGATGACTGCACGGTTGCGGAAACGATTATTCACGATGTGATCAAGAATGCGGATCTTATACCCTCAAATGTAAATCTGGCAGCTGCAGAGATCGAACTGATCGGCGTCAACAACAAGGAGTTCATTCTGCGCGATGCGATGGATTTCATCCGGCAGGATTATGACTATATCATCATGGACTGCCCGCCTTCCCTGAACGTACTTACGGTGAACGCAATGGCGGCATCCGATACGGTGCTTGTCCCGATTCAGTGTGAGTACTATGCGCTGGAAGGTCTCAGCCAGCTGATCCACACGATCAATCTGGTCAGAGAGAGACTGAACGATAAGCTGGATGTAGAGGGAATCGTATTTACCATGTATGATTCGAGAACGAATCTCTCCCAGCAGGTCGTAGACAACGTCCGTACAAATGTGGAGCTGAGAGTATATAATACCGTGATCCCCAGGAATATCCGTCTTGCGGAGGCACCCAGCTTTGGAATGCCGATCACCCAGTATGATACCCGGTCGGCCGGTGCCGAAGCCTACAGGAAGCTGGCGGATGAACTGATCAGCAGCAACTGATCGAACAAGGCCGGTCGAATATGATCCGGCAGATGTAATTGGGAGTTACTAAATGGCAGAAAAGAAGAAAAGAGGACTCGGAAAGGGTCTTGACAGCCTGATTCCGGCAAATGCTTCGGGAAACAGTGTATCCGTTAAGAAAGCAGATGTTTCCCGGGAGAATGCTTCGGATAAAGAGCGTGAAATAGAGGGCGTCGGTATCGTAAAAATGGTTCGCATCGCCCAGATCGAGCCTGACAGACAGCAGCCGAGAAAGAATTTTGACAAGGACAAACTGCTGGAGCTGGCACAGTCTATAAAAGACCACGGACTTCTGGAACCGCTTCTCGTGCAGAAGGAAAACGGCAGATATATCCTGATCGCCGGTGAAAGAAGATGGAGAGCGGCAAAACAGGCCGGCCTCAAAGAAGTGCCCGTTATCATCAAAGACTATGACAGCGCCCAGAAAGCAGTCGTAGCACTGATCGACAATATCCAGCGCGAAGCGCTGAATCCGATAGAAGAAGCGGACGCCTACAACAAACTCATCGAGGAATACGGACTGACCCAGGAAGAACTTGCCGCAAAGCTTGGAAAGAGCCGCACGGCGATCACCAATACGCTGCGTCTTCTCAAACTGACGCAGGAAGTCAGAAAAATGGTGGCTTCCGGAGAGCTTTCCATGGGACAGGCAAGAGCACTGATCCCCGTCGAAGACGAAAAACTGCAGATCGCACTTGCGGAAAGAATCATAAAGGAAGATCTCAGTGTCCGGGAAGTGGAAAAACTGATCCGGAACCTGAACAGTAAGTCTGAAAATAAAGAAAAAAAGAAGGATGAATCACTGGAACAGATCCTCCGGGATCTGGAATCCAGGATGAACCAGGCCCTGGGCATGAAGGTCGAGATCCGTTCCAACGGGAACAAGGGAAAGCTTCAGATCAGTTATGAAAGCCAGAGCGACCTGGAAAAGCTGATGGATCTTCTGATGTGATCCACCGGGCTTGCAGACCCTTCAGAAAAGAGGATGACATATGAATGCTTTGGATACAGGAGCGCAGGGAGGCTGGAATCCTCTTCTGCTGTTTTGCCTGGTTCTTCTGGTCTGGGTGGTTATATTGGCCGTTATACTGTTTATGGAGATCTCCAACCGGAAAAAGCTGGAGGAGCGCGTGAGCAGGCTGACGGAAGGCGCAGACGGGGAAAACCTGGAGAATGCACTGCTGAAGGTCTTCGATGAGTATTCGGATCTCCACCGGGTACTTGCCAGAAACCAGCAGGACATCAACGATATCTATGACAGAATGCGGACGATGGTGCAGAAGGTCGGCGTGGTCAAGTATGACGCATTCAGCCAGATGGGCGGACAGCTGAGTTCGGCGATCGCCATGCTGGATGATAATAACGACGGTTTCATCATCAATACCGTACAGAGTGTCGACGGCTGTTACTCCTATGTGAAGACCGTCCGTGACGGAACAGCCGAGATCGATCTCGGTAAGGAAGAAGACGAGGCGCTTCGGATGGCGCTTTCTCGATAAAAAAGTTGCAGCATGCAGAAAAGAGGTAATCATGATCGACATTAAGTTTTTAAGAGAGAACCCGGAAGCAGTCAAGGAGAACATCAGGAAGAAATTCCAGGATGAGAAGCTCCCTCTGGTAGATGAAGTCATTGAATACGACGCAAAGGCAAGAGCTGCCCAGCAGGAAGCCGACCAGATCCGCGCAGACAAGAAGAAGATCTCCAAGCAGATCGGCGGACTGATGGCACAGGGCAAAAAAGAAGAAGCCATGGCTCTGAAGGCCCAGGTCGGCGACAACTCCCGTCTGGAAGAGCTGGATAAGATCCAGAAGGAAGCTCTGGAGATCGTCCGCAATGACATGATGATCATCCCCAATATCATCGATCCTACCGTTCCCATCGGCGAAGACGATTCCAAGAACGTTGAGCTGCAGCGCTTTGGTGAGCCCGTCGTCCCGGATTTCGAGATCCCGTACCATACGGATATCATGGACCGCTTTGACGGAATCGATCTGGATGCGGCAGGACGTGTTGCCGGAAACGGCTTCTATTACCTGAAGGGCGATATCGCAAGACTTCACTCTGCCGTCCTGACCTATGCCAGGGATTTCATGATCGGCAAAGGCTTTACCTACTGCATTCCTCCTTTCATGATCCGTTCCGCAGTCGTTACGGGCGTCATGAGCTTCGCGGAAATGGATGCCATGATGTACAAGATCGAAGGCGAAGACCTTTACCTGATCGGTACCTCGGAGCATTCCATGATCGGCAGTTTTATCGACCAGATCGTTCCCGAAAACAAGCTTCCCCAGACGCTTACCAGCTATTCTCCCTGCTTCCGTAAGGAGAAGGGTGCGCACGGCATCGAGGAAAGAGGCGTCTACAGGATCCATCAGTTCGAAAAACAGGAAATGATCGTTGTCTGCCGTCCGGAGGAATCCAAAGAGTGGTACGAGAAGATGTGGCAGTATACGGTAGAGCTGTTCCGTACGATGGATATTCCGGTCAGACAGCTGGAGTGCTGCTCCGGTGACCTTGCAGACCTGAAGGTCAAGTCCTGCGACGTGGAAGCATGGTCTCCCAGACAGAAGAAGTATTTTGAAGTCGGAAGCTGCTCCAACCTCGGTGATGCACAGGCAAGAAGACTGCGCATCCGCGTAAAGGATGAGAACGGCAAGATCTATCTTGCACATACCCTGAACAATACCGTTGTGGCTTCTCCCAGAATGCTGATCGCACTTCTGGAGAACAACCTTCGCGAAGACGGCAGCGTTGCCATCCCGAAGGTCCTTCAGCCGTACATGGGCGGTATGACCGAGCTGGTTCCGAAGCACTGATAAAGAGGAACATTATTGCATAAGTATATGAGGGCGATCGGCTTTTCCGTATTGCCCAAACGCAAGGAAGTTTACAACTTAATAGAAGAAGGCGTACGGCAGCCCCATGCCCGCTCATATACGACCAGCGATGAGGACGAAGACAGCCTGCTTGCCCAGTTCGACATTGAACTGGGCGACGGAATAGGCATCAGCGTATGCGGACAGTTCGATGAGTCGGACCAGTTCTACCCGGAGTACTATTATCCGTACCTGGATACGGATATCATCAGCACGGGAGAAGAAGTCACCGTCGACAGAAGGATCGATACCGACTCCTATGCCGGCATCTGTGATGACCTGCGGATCGGCGTTACGCTGATCTTCCGGCTCCGGAACTGTGTGGAATACCTGAAGAACACCCATAAGCATTTCCAGCCCCTGGATAATGCGACCTGTTCCCTGTCAGCGCTCTCGATCGAGGGCATGGTCATGATGCCGCTTTTCAAGAGCGATGCGGATAAGAAAAAGAAGAAAGACACAGAGCTCAAGAGAGGCCAGCTCCTGAATGCTGCCAGGAATGGGGATGAGAACGCGATCCGTGATCTTACGGTCGCGGACATGGATGTGTATGCCAATATCATGTCCCATATCCAGTATGAGGATATTTATACACTGGTAGAGTCCTATTTCATGCCTTACGGAGCAGAGTGCGATCTGTATTCCGTACTGGGGGAGATCCGTGCCATCCAGTCGGTCACGAACCGGGTCACGCAGGAAGAAGTCCTGATCATGACGCTGGATATCAACGGACTGTATCTTTCCGTATGTATCAACCGGCAGGATCTGTATGGAGAGCCGGAACCGGGACGCCGGTTCAAAGGTGTCATATGGCTGCAGGGAAAAATAAACTTTCTAATAGAAGATAACAGCATATCCGGACAGATCTCCGAGATCCATGACGTGAACTGAGGACAGGAGAACGACGCTGACGGAAGAATTACCGATAAACAACCGAAATACAGAAAGGACCGGAGGATCTTATACGATCATCCGGTCCTTGTTTCATCTGGATCGATATTTCTGGATGTGATTATTATTTGTCAACGATCATGGACAGCGCGCCGTACAGGACAGAGTCATCGCCAAGCGCTGCGTTCTTGATCTCCACGGTATCACGGATGGAAGGCATGCAGTATCTGTCAACTTCCGCAAGGATCTTCTCCAGGAAAACATCTCCGGAGGATTCGATGATACCGCCGCCGTAAATTACGATATCGGGGCTGATGGCATTGATGATGCTGCCGGTGGCAATTGCAAGATAATGGCAGGCCCTGTCGACGGCTTCCGTTGCGACGGCATCCTTTTCCGCCAGTGCCTTCTTTAAGGCTTTACTCTTGAAGGTGCCGTTGACGATCTGGCCGTCCATCATGGTCTTCCTGCCGCGGGAGATCTGCTGCTGGAAATAGGAGGTCATGCCCTTCTTCGAAGAAAGCGCCTCAAGACAGCCTCTCTGTCCGCAGCCGCAAAGGGGTCCTTCGGGCTCCAGGACCATGTGTCCCAGCTCTGCGCCCTTGAACTTGTTGCCGGTAAACATCTTTCCGTCCAGGATCAGGCCGCCGCCCATACCGGTGCCTACGAAATAACCGACGACATTCTTATAGCCTTTGGCAACGCCGTATTTCCACTCGCCCAGGACGCCGACATTGACGTCGTTTCCGATATAGAACGGAACGCCGAACTTCTTTTCGATGGGCGTTCTGATATCATAGTTCCTCCAGGGGAGATTCGGGGAAAAGAGAACGATACCCGCATCGGAATCAATTACACCGGGCGCACCGGCTGAGATCGCATTGATCTGACTCTTTTTGATGCCGGATTCCTTGATCATCTCGTCTACGACGCTGATGATGACTTCTTCCACGTTCTGTGCGGAATCTCCGCCGGACTTGGTCTTCTTTTTCAGGCGATAGATGATCTTCTTCTTGCTGTCAAAGATCGCGCCGAGGATCTTGGTGCCGCCGATATCCAGGCAAATATTGTATTCTGCTGCCATAATTCCCTCCCTGTTGAACGGTTCAATAACGGATTTGCCAAACTGGCCCTATGAATCAATTATAACAAAGACGGCGCGTACGTTGGAAAAAAGATGAAGCGTATCCGGACATGCATTTCATTATTTGCAGAAAATGAACGTATGTCGTAAGATAGAATCACCTTATCAGGGTAGTGCCAATGATTAATGTTGGAGAAAGGACGGAAAGCTCATGATTCGAAGAAAAGAAGATGTCATATCCATCACAAAGCCGGCACCGTTCAACGGAACCGGTGAGATCACGGTCAGAAGCCTTCTGGAGACACCGGAAGAAATGTATGACAAGGGCCGTGTGTTCGCACATACCACCGTGTATCCGGGCAGCGTGATCGGACTTCATCAGCATACAGGAGATGCGGAGACCTATTATATTATGTCCGGCAAGGGCAAATACAATGACAATGGCAAAATCGTGGATGTTCATCCCGGAGATGTATATTTCTGCGGTGACGGCGAGAGCCATTCCATTGAGGCGATCGACGAGCCGATCGAGATGATCGCCCTGATCTTATATCACTGATACATATGGATCCGAATGAAAAGGGGGCATGGCCCCCTTTTTATTTTGGACCGGAGCCGGGAAGATCTTCCAGAAATCTTCTCACCTCCCGGTAAAACCGTTCCGGAAACATCATGATCAGCTCTGCGTGCTCCAGGCCTTTGAATTCGTGCAGAACGGTCTGCGGAAACGCCCGGCATACGAATTCGATATCGTGTTCCTTTTCCCGGGCCTTTCTTTCCTTCTCCCCAAACCAGTATTCGATCTTCGTTCCGACTGGAGGTACCGGGTCCGGCATGGAATAATTGTCCGTCGACCAGAAGACGTTATAGATCGTCCGGGACGAATAATGCTTCTTATAAAAATCATGCAGCCTGCGGTAGTGCTCCCCGGGATCTTCGCCCGCAGGTGTCCAGCGCTTTGGCGGATATGCGAGCTTCATCAGCGGGAGGAACCTTGTCCCCAGCATGACCATGGCCCAGTCTTTGAAGGAGATCAGCCGGCAGACCGGCTTCGGGTAGGGATAGGGCGTGATCCCGGCATCGATGATGGCCTTTTCCACCGGGATATTCTCGGTCGCCAGAAAACGGATGACAATGGCGCCGCCCATGGAAACGCCGTACATGGCATCCACATGACGGATCCCATTATTCCGGAGGAAAGCCGCGGCGTCGCGGACCGTCTTTTCTATGGAAACAAATTCCGTTCCCAGTTCATCATGGCCGTCTGTAATAAAAAGATAAACGTGCCAGTCCTTTGCCATCTGTTCGGCGGAAGCCTTAAAGACCCACCAGGGCTCGACGGCGCACTGGAACATCACAAAGGAACGGGGATTATCTGTACCGAATTCATACACTTTCATGTCATATCCGTCTCTTTTATATAGTTAGCCTACACTAATCTGCTCCATGTATTATACTGGTCGTACAGGCTGTATTCAAGAGGCGGGTATGGTCCTGCTGCAGCCGGCAGCGGGAACGGCGCCGGCAGAGGATCAGTTCTCCTCTCCCGCAAAGCAGTCCCTGTAATCGGCTTCGCAGGCGAACAGAATATAATTTCCGTTTACATAGCCCATATATCCGGCATCTGTTGTATATCCTTTCATGTTATTACCTCCTTTTGAAACGGTGCATCCGGACCTGCGGTCCGAATCGGTAATCATCTTTTCTGATTCATATTCTATAGAACAATGTGTCCAATAAAACGCCCTGAATAGCCGGCTGCTGCCGGCGCGGGACAGAAGCACAAAGATTGTCACAGCGAGAGGGATCATGGCGAAAAGCAGCAACCAGAAACTGAAACTCCTGTACCTGGCGCAGATATTTTCCCGGGAAACAGACGAGGAACACGGACTGTCCGTATCACAGATCGAAGAGAAGCTTTCGGCATATGGCATCAAGTCGGAGCGGAAGACCCTTTATCAGGATTTTGAAGAGCTCCGCAGGTTCGGACTGGATATCGTGGGCGGGCAGAACGGCAGAAGCACCCGGTATTATCTGGGGGAGCGGGATTTTGAACTTGCCGAATTAAAGCTCCTGGTGGATTCCGTGCAGGCCGCGAAGTTCATCACGGAAAGGAAGTCCGCGTCCCTGATCCGCAAGCTGGAGAACCTTGTCAGTAAAAGCCAGGCAGTCCACCTGCAGAGGCAGGTCGTCATGTCCGGCCGTGTCAAGACCATGAACGAGAGCATCTACTACAATGTGGACAGGATCCACACGGCGATCGGCATGGACGAACAGATCCGGTTCCGGTATTTCCAGTGGAACGTGAAGAAGGACATGGAGCTCAGAAAGGACGGCGCGTACTATACGGTAAGCCCCTGGGCACTGATCTGGAACAACGAGTATTATTACCTGGCCGCCTATGATGCCGGGGACGGCAGGATCAAGCATTACCGGGTGGACAAGATGCTGCGCATCACACAGACCGGGGAAAAGCGCCTTGGAAAAGAAGCCTTCGCCGGGATCGACCTTGCCCGGTATTCCCGCTCCCTGTTCGGGATGTTCGGCGGGGAAGAGGAAAGGGTGCGGATCGAAGCCCCGAACCAGATGGCCGGGATCTTCATCGACCGGTTCGGCAAGGATGTCATCCTGCTCCCGAAGGATGAGGAGCGGTTCACCGCTTTGGTGGACGTTGCGGTAAGCCGGCAGTTCCTGGGATGGGTCTTTGCCCTGGGAAGCGAAGTCGTCATAACCGGCCCGGAATCCGTCCGGGACATGATGAAGGAAGAAGCATGCCGCATTGCGGAAAAATATCGGGAGAACAGGGAACATGAGTAAAAGACAGGATGCCATGATCCGGAATATCATATCCATGGCGGTCTTCGGAACGATCGGCGTATTTGTGCGGAGCATCCCGCTTTCTTCCTCTGCCGTCGCCCTTTGCCGGGCGCTTATCGCGGCGGTCCTGATCGGAGGGTATCTTGCGGTATCCGGAAAGGGGATCCGTTTCGGCGGTCCCGCCCGGGAGCTGGTCCTGCTTCTTGTATCCGGCGCTGCCATGGGGTTCAACTGGATCCTGCTGTTCGAAGCTTATAAATATACGACGATCTCCATTGCGACACTGAGCTATTATTTTGCACCGGTGATCGTGACGGTGCTCTGCCCCGTGCTTTTCCATGAAAAGATGACATGGAAAAAGTGGCTGTGCTTTATCATGTCGACGCTGGGAATCGTCCTGATCACGGGGATCGGGGATGTTTCCGCGCAAAGCAGTTCCTTCAAAGGGATCCTCTTCGGGCTCGGCGCAGCCTGCCTGTATGCGGCGGTCATTCTCCTGAATAAGTTCATCCGGGGCGGGGACGGAATCCACAGGACCTTCTGGCAGTTTGTTTCCGCTGCGGCCGTGCTCATTCCGTACGTGGCATGGAGCGGCGGCATGCAGCCCGGGGACATGGATGCAAAGGGATGGATCTGTCTTCTGGTCGTGGGGGTCGTACATACCGGCATTACCTACTGCCTGTATTTTTCCTCCCTGAAGGAGCTTCCGGGACAGGAAGCCGCGATCTTAAGCTATATCGATCCTTTGGTGGCGGTGTTTATTTCCGTTGCCGTCCTGGGGGAGAAGATGACGCTTATGCAGGCTGCCGGCGGGATCCTGATCCTGGGATTCACATTGTATAACGAGCTGTCACAGACAGGGGAAAACAGCGTATAATCTGAGAAACGGTGTATAATACAACAGAAGTATTTAAGCAAAAGCAAGGAGGCACCCATGCCTGAAACAAGACAGGACCTGTTACACGATGCCATGACGGATCTGCAGAATTCCGTGGGGAATTACGGCAAATCGGGCACCTTCATAAAAATGGAGAATGCACTTCGTGATCTGTCCGTCTGTATTGATCAATATTACGGAAAAAACGGGGAGAAACCTCCGATACTTGGAGCGGAGGCACTTAATGAGCTGAAAGGTGCTTATACAAAGGCGCTGCTAAGATGCAGAACCTCGACAAATACAGACTTATCGAACCGGAGAAAAAGGTAGAGGATCTGGGCTTTGATGAGGCAGCCCTTAAGATCATCGGTGAAAACGGACAGAAGAAAGAGGAAAAGAAGAAAAAAGTACACCGGATCACCAAAGATTCAGTACGGGAGGCCGGACAGAATTACAGACAGGGCCCGAAAAAGAAATAGATCGACGGTGCTTTCTGGATGACTATGTAACACTTTGGATGTAAAGGAGACAGTTATGACGCAGATTTTTGATTTCGAAAAAGCAAAGGAAATACTGGAAGGCGGGACGCAGAAGGCGCAGGAACTGCTGCAGGATGCGCCCAGCATGGATGAGCTTCTGAAGCAGCTGGAGGTAAAGCTTTCGCAGATACCGGCAGCAGGCCCGTTCCTCGCGGATATCCCGCTGATGGTCGCCATGGTAAAAAGCTATATTACCAGGGAGTATTCGGTCGTATCCCCGAAGGTCATCGCCCTTTTAGTAAGTGCGTTCATTTACATCGTTAAGAAAGACGACATGATCGATGACAAGAATCCCGTCATCGGGTATCTGGATGATCTTGCAATCACGGCCGTCGCCATCTCCCTGGCAAAACCGGAGCTTGCCGAGTTCGCAAAGTGGAGAGAAGAAAACAGCACGATCGCATAAGAGTACCGGCAAAATGAAGAAAGCTGCCCTGTCCGAAGATAAGGACAGAGCAGCTTTTGCGGGTGCGCCCGGCGGCGCCTGTTTCAAACGGGTGAAAGTCAGAAGGCTTATTCTTCGACCTCGAACAGGTTGACGCCTTCTTCGACCTTGATGCGGGACACCTTTTTGTCGAGTTTGAGTTCTGCGACTACGATCTCCGCAAGGTACAGGATCTCGGTATCTCTTTCCAGATGCGCGATGATCGTGGTGTAATGGTCCTGCCCTGAAGCGTGCAGGTGCGCCTTGCCGTCGATGATGACGCCCTGGATGCTGGCGACTTCAAAAGCGCCGTTGGTCGTGCGGATCTCGTCGAACGGATTCTGATCCGCATTCTTTACATGATGGTACTGGAATTTCTGGAAGGTCGCGACACCGCTTAATACAACAGCGTTGCGGATCCCCTCTTCCGCGAGCTTTCTTTCGATCAGGTCGTGTACCTTTTCTCCGCGCCGTCCTGCGATCACAAGGATCCGGCCGAAACTTTCCGCTACAAAGTGGTCAGTGATCTTTCCCATGGTAACCCTCACTTCCTTTTCTTATAAGCTTTCATGCTTACAGTATGTTTCTATTATGAGGGTGCGGGCGTCAAACTGCAATGCTTTTCGCTGAAAGCCGACTGTCCCTCCGGCGCCGGCCGGCCCTGCCGTAAGGAAAAAGGGGTATAATGTAAGGAAAGTCTTAAAGCCGAAAGGATACGGTCATGAACTATAAAAGATACCTGAAATCGCTGGAAGACCTGGATGATGAAGAGCTGGATGAGAGCTGGGAAGGCTGCAGCTATACAATCGAATACAAAGAGAAAGTCCTTGGCCCCGTGGAATGCGGAAGCATCGCCTGCACGGAGAAGGAGACCGCGATCCTGCGTCTCCTTTCCAGGGTCCAGAAGCCGGAACTGTGGGATGAAGAAAAGGACGGAGACATCGAGGACTGCGCCCTGTTTGAAATGTCGGTCGAAGAGATCGAAGATCTCCGGAAATTCCGCGCCCGCGCGGAGGTGGAGCTGGAGGAACAGGTGAGCCTGGACCTTGAAGAATGCGCGGACCCGGAGCTGAAGGCCTGCATAGAAAGCGGCGATTATACGGTGAAATTATTTTTCGGCGTCCGGTAGGTTCCGGTCCATCCAGTAGCGAAGGGAATCGGCGGTCAGTGCGATCTTTTCAAGCTTGTCGCGGATGTCCAGGAAATCTTCCATTTCATCGGGAGAGATCCGGCTGTCGGCCGCGATATCGATAAAGCGGTTGCGGGCCTTTTCGAGAGCGTTCAGAGTCGAAAGAGCTTCGAGCGTGATCTCGGAAAGGTTTTTTATTTCGATGGCAGGCACATATTCCCTGCCGATGGGACACTGTTCCGAGCAGTAATAGTTGCACAGCAGCGTATCATTATAGGCCTTTGCCATGGCCATCACGTCGTCGGGACCGGGGGAGATCCTCTCATTCTCGATCTTTTCTATCCGGTCTGCGGAAACATATTCCATCTTCTCGGAAGCCTGTTCGCGGGTAAGGCCGCTGGCTTCCCTCGCCAGCTGATAAGGCGTTTTGTTCTCCCTGACGGATCTTTTTCCCATGTTATCACCTCTCTGAAGCAGAATTAACACCGCTTAAGACGCGGCAGCCGCCGTATATTCTCCGTTGATATTAGGATAAACTTAAAACTGTCAAAAGAAAAGACGGCCCGGAAAGGTAAGGTGGAATACGATGACAACGCCGGAGCGATTGCAGCTGATCAGGCTGCTGGACAGGATCAGATCAAATCCCGGATATGCCGTAAAGGCCGGAGTCAGGGATGCTTCGTATATAAAAGAAAAGAGGAATAAAAATGTTTGAATTCTTATTTGTGATATTTCTGATATGGCTCTTATGGGGCTTTGTGAAATTCTCGTTTACGGTCGCCTGGGGGATATTTAAACTCCTCGGCATACTGCTCGCGGTGGTCGCTTTTCCGATGGCGCTCATTCTGCTGGTCGTCTCGGGACTTGGCATATTCCTGGCAGGACCCGTACTTCTGATCATGCTGGCCTTCGGCTTTCTGAAGGTCGCCTGATGATATGAAAACTGACGAAGGAAACCCCTCCTGAAATAGAAATACCCCCTCAAAGGCATCAGCCCCGGCTTTCGCCGGGGCTGATGTCGTTGTTCCGCGGCACTGCTGTCAGGCAGGCTGCGCAAATTCATGGTTGAAGATGTTCCGGGGCTGGCCCATAATCAGAAACAGGCAGGTCCGGCGGAAAGGAAACGGGAAACAAAACATGTCGATGTCGATCATTCTTTCAACAATCCTAGTCATATTTCTGGAAGTCCTTGTCGGCTATATTTTCACCAGGCGGGGACTGATCACGGAAGAAAAGAGCAGGTTTCTTTCGACCATGGTCATGGAGATCTTCGTTCCCTGCATGCTGATCGCCACCGGCGGGACGCAGGTGGCGGAAGGAACGGTGGGAAAGATGATGCTCGGAGCGGCGCTTCTTCTTTTCTGGTATATCCTTTCGACGGCGGTCTGTCTTTTTGTCAGCAGGAGAAAAGGCCTGAATGAAGGAGATGAGGCGGTATTTGTCGTGGCGGCGGCCCTGCCCAACAGTGCCTTTCTGGGAATTCCCCTGATCACGGCGCTGATGGGAGAGGACATCGGAATGGTCTATGCCGCAAGCTCGCTGATCGCCTTCAATATTTTCTTTTTTACCTACAATATCCGGAAGTTCCAGGGCGGCGGTGCTTTAGACCTTCGGAAATTCATCACGCCTGTGAACCTGTGCATGGTCATCATGGTCGCCATGCTGCTTTCTGGGTTCCGGCTTCCCCAGCCGGTCCATAAATTCGCATCCTCCGTCGGCGCCTGTACGACGCCGGTCGCTCTCATCATCGTCGGGAACATGCTGGCAAGAAGCAGCGTGAAAAAGCTGGTCAGGGACCCTTTCCTTTATGTGACGACCTTCCTGAAGAACCTGTTCTTCCCGGGGGCGTTCATGGTGTTTTTATATCTGCTGCGTTTTGACCCCCAGATGTCACTGGGGATCACGATCCTGATCTCCTGCCCTGCCGCAAGCTTTGCCGCCGTTGCCGCGGGACAGTACAAAAAGGGCGAACTTTTCGCAGGCCGGGCAATTGCCCATTCCACGTTTTTCTATCTTATTACGGGACCGTTCATCCTGGCGGCTGCAGGCCGCCTTTTCGGATAAGGGCATATTCATCATTCAGCTGAACTGGGAGTTGTAGATCCGGTAGTACAGGCCCCGGTTTTTCATCAGTGTTTCATGGGTCCCCTGCTCTACGATATCGCCGTGATCCAGGACCAGGATCAGGTCCGCACTCTGGATCGTGGAAAGCCGGTGGGCAATGACAAAGCAGGTCTTGCCTGCCATCAGACGACGCATGGCGCCCTGGATCTGTTTTTCCGTCGTTGTATCTACATTGGAGGTGGCTTCGTCCAGGATCAGTATTTCCGCGTCATAAAGAAAGGCACGGGCAATCGTCAGAAGCTGCTTCTGACCTTTTGAAATATTTCCGCCGTCTTCTTCGATCACGGTATCGTACCCTTCCGGAAGAGTCAGGATGTAATTGTGGATATGTGCCGCTTTTGCGGCTTCAATGACATCCTCCCGCGATGTGTTTTCCTTTCCATAGGCTATATTTTCATAGACCGTTCCCTTAAAGACCCAGGAATCCTGGAGCACCATCGCGCAGGAACGGCGCAGGCTTTTCCTTGTGATCTTCTGTATATCATGTCCGTCTGCACGGATCGTGCCGCTGTCCGCGTCATAAAAGCGCATCAGCAGGTTGATGATCGTGGTCTTGCCGGCACCGGTGGGGCCGACGATCGCGATAAGGGATCCGGCATCCGCCTGCAGGGAAAGATCATGCAGGACGGTCTTTCCGGGAAGGTAGCCGAAACTGACATGGTCGAACTGTACATTGCCTTCCGGCTTTGTGAGGATGATGGCATCCCTGTCATCCGGCGGTTCTTCGGCATCGTCCAGAAGGCGGAAGACCCGCTCCGCGGCGGCGAGAGCCGAAATGATCTCGCTGAAGAGGTTCGCGATCTCATTGATGGGACCGGAGAATTTACGTGAATACAGGACATAGGAGGAAATCTGCCCCAGTGTAATGATCTTCCCCAGGTACAGGAGCGCCCCGAAGATCCCGATGAGAGAGAGGCTGATGTTGCTGATGGTGCCGATGGAGGGGCCCATGACCATCCCGTAATACTCCGAGCGGAAGAAGGCATCGCTTGCCCGGCGGTTGATCTCATCATACGCATCGGAAACGGTATCTTCGTAGGCATAGGAAAGGATCGTCCGCTGGCCGGAGAACATTTCCTCAACAAAGCCGTTCATCTGGCCGTAGATGACCGACCTTGCCGAGAAAAGAGGCTTTGTGATGCGTCCCATCCGCCGTGTGAACCAGATGGAAACAGGAATGGTGATAAGTGTTACCGGGATCAGCTGAGGGCAGATCAGGAGCATCATGATGAAGGCTCCCGCAACGGTGACGGTGCTGGCCAGGATCTGCACGAGATCGGTGGAAAAGGACGTGCAGATAACGTCAATGTCATATGAAACACGGCTGATGATATCGCCCGCCTGGTTCCTGTCATAATAGCTGACGGGCATCTTCATAAGCTTGTCGAAAACATCCCTGCGCATTCTTCTGCCGAGTTTTCTTGCCGCCCGCATCATGCCAACGTTAACGAGAAAGCTGATGAGTGCGGAGAAGCTGTAACAGAGCAGCATCTGCTTTACATACAGGCGGACGGCGGCAAAGTTGACCCTGCCCTGCCCCGCCGCTGCTTCATTGATGGCTTTTCCCGCAAGGGACGGTCCGAACAGCGAGAGTGCGTTGCTGATCAGACAGAAAATGATCACGAGAAGCAGGACCCACCTGTCTTCCATGGTATAGCGGATCAGCCTCAGAAGCGTTCCTTTTATATCTTTCGGTCTTTCCTTGACCGTATCCCGGCTTCCTTTTCCAGGCATATCACTCTCCTTTCTCAGACAGAACCCATCTGGGATTCGTAGACCTGCCTGTAGTAGGGGGATGCTGCCAGCAGTTCTTCATGCGTTCCGGAAGCGATGATCCGTCCGTTGTCCAGGACAATGATGTTCGACATATCCTTGATGGAGCTGATACGCTGGGCGACGATGAGCATCGTGGTATCCGCATAGTGATTCCGGAGATTCCGGCGAAGGGCCGCGTCCGTACGATAGTCCAGGGCACTGGAAGCGTCATCCAGGATCAGGATCCTCGGCTTTGCCGCGAGCGCCCGGGCGATCAGGATACGCTGCTTCTGGCCGCCGCTGAAGTTCACACCCTTTACCTGTGCCTTATGCAGGTAGGAGTCCGGGTATTCTTCAATGAAATCCTTTGCCATGGCTGCTTCTGCGGCAAAGGAGATCCCCGCCTTATCCACGTCCCGCCCGAAGGATATGTTCTCGGAGATCGTATCGGCGAAAATGATATCGTTCTGAAAGACGACGCCGAACATCCGGCGGAGCTCATCCTTGTCATAACTTCTTACATCCCTGCCGTCCACCAGTACCTTCCCGCTCGTACAGTCATAAAAACGCATGAGCAGATGGAGAATCGTCGATTTGCCGCTGCCAGTGGGCCCGAGGATCCCCAGGGAGTCTCCCTCTTTTACCCGGAAACTGATCCCGGTCAGGGCGTTCTCGCTCTTTGTTCCCACAAAATAGTTGAAATCGACGTTCCGGAATTCGATAAGGGCACCGGTATCGTCGGAAGTACCGTCATCCGGCACAATAGGCTGGTCGGGAAGGTCCGAAAGAACGGACTGCATCCTGTCGGCGGAGGCTTTGGCCTTGGAAAACATGACAAAGATCCGGTTCAGGCCCATGACGCTCATCATGATCAGGTTGAAATAGGTGAGGAAGGCGAGGATGACGCCGGGACGGGTCTGCCCGCTGTTTACGCGGAGGGCACCGAAATAGACGACAAAGGAGAGCCCTCCGTTCAGGAATAGCTGCATGGAAGGCCCGGGAATTGCCATGATCGTGTTCGCGAGGATATCGCTTTGTGTGAGGGCATCGTTTTCCGCGTTGAACCTGTCCCGTTCGTGATCCTCCCGGGAGAGTGCCTTTACGACCCGGATACCGGAAATGTTCTCCCGCATGATCCGGATCAGGTCGTCCAGATGGCGCTGCACCTTATCGAAAAGGGGAACGCCCTTTAAGGATACGAGGATGACGATGGCAATCAGAAGAGGAACGAGCACGATCAGGATCAGAGAGAGGGAAGGGTCCATGATCATCGTTACGAGGATCCCGCCGATCAGCATGATGGGGGTCCGGACGCCCATGGTCTGCATACGGGCCATGAAATTCTGGACATTGTAGGAATCGGTGGTCATCCGGGACTGGAGCGAAGGAAGGCCGAAGGCATCAAAGCGCGTACCGGAAAGGTGCATGGTCTTTCGGAAGAAGTCGCCCCGAAGATCATATATGGCGCGGCTCGAGACATCTACCGCACGGCGGTTCGCCGTTATATTGAGGACAGCGGTAACGAAAGCCATGAAGATCATCAGAAAGCCCCATAAAAGGACAGGGAAGATCCTTCCTGCAGGCACGATCCGGTCGATGATGTGTTCCAGGATATAGGGGATCGAAAGCTCCGCAAGCGTCCCGAAGAGCTTGATTATCATGCCGGCCAGGAGAAGCCGGCGGTATGGACGGAGATATCGGATGAATAATTCCATTTGGAAGAAATACCGTTTCTGAAGAAGAAAAGCCGGGGTTACCGGGTGAGCTCAGGTGGATTCTCTTTCCCGGATGTCACACAGGAGCATGACCCTGTCGGGGAGCTTCTGTCCGCCAAGGAGAGCGATCATGATACGGACCGCCTCCTCGCACATCTCCACGGTCTTGTTGTCCAGACTTGAAAGTCTTGGCCAGGAAAGCTCGCAGAAAGAAGAGTTATTGGTACCGATGACCGAAATTTTATCCGGGATCTTAACGCCTCGCTCCGCCATGCGGCGGATGAAGCCCATGGCAGGGATGTCCTCGGAGAAGATGACAGCATCTGCTTCCGGGTGCTCCAGAAGAAGCCGGTCTGCCGTACGCGCGCCGTCCTCTGCCGTCAGGCAGTCCTTTTCCACGATCATATCGGAATCGGCCAAGCCGCTGTTGCGCAGTCCGTCCCGGTAGCCGGCAAGCTTGTTGAGACCGCTGGGCGTGGAAGAAGTCATGGCAAAGGCAATATGCCGGCGCCCTTTTTTCAGGAGCAGGGATACACAGTCTTCGATCCCTTTCTGTTCATCCACGAGGACGCCGTGAACATTCGGAAGATCGAGCCAGCCGTTGGCCATGACGACGGGGATATCGGGCATGTACGTGCGGATCAGGTCCTCCATGCAGCGGTTCTGGTAGGTCGAGCCCACCATGATGGCGCCGTCGATCTGGCGTGCGGCAAGAAGACGCATGTAGTCATTCTTTTTCTCATCGGTGGTCCCCGTGTTCACGATGATCCCGGCATAGCCGGCTGCGGTCAGGGCCTGCTCGATCGTGTAGGCGATGAGGGCGTGCTGTACGTTGCGGACATCCTCCAGAAGGATCCCGATCATACGGGTCTCGCTGGTGGAAAGACCCCTTGCGGCTTCGTTGGGAGCATAATTGTATTTTTCCAGGAGGGCATGGATCTTTTTCCTGGTCTTTTCACTGATTCCGGGTTTTCCGTTGATGACGCGGGATACGGTGCTTGCGGATACGCCCGCTTCTTTTGCGATATCGTAGATCGTCATGGTCACTCCGTGAAGGATCGATGCATTCGGGTTTTATGGTTGGAACGGTTACATTTTAACAATGTGAGAAAACGGTTGCAAGCCTGAATGGACGTCCTGAAAAGGGGTTTGCGGCGGATTCGGCAATATGAGCGCAACCGATTGCGGAAATAACAAGGAGATGTTTTGGCGGTAAAGTGTGACAAATCAAAACATTCTTGCAAAATTGGGAAATCTGTGGTATGCTTTGTTATGCAATCGGTTGCACTAAACAGTGCAAGGGTATATTTTAACTTATAGCAGGAGGGTCTTATGTTTTTTGCCAACATCAGCATAGCGGAAAAGTACAATTATCTGGATGAGAAATTCACATGTGCCTACAAATGGCTTGCGGAGACGGATATCAAATCGCTTCCGGAAGGCAGTTATCCGATCAAGGGCGACGAGGTCATTGCCAACGTGCAGGAATACACGACCAAGCTCCCTTCCGAAGGAATGTTTGAAACACATAAGAAGTATTTTGACATCCAGTATATGGTCACAGGCGAGGAGCAGTTCGGCGTATGCAAGCTGGAAGGCTTGAAGCTCAAGGAAGCACACGAGGACAACGATCTGTATTTCTATGAAGAGCCCGAAGAGGCAGGCACGATCCTCCTCAAGGAAGGCGACCTGATCGTCGTGGAGCCCGAAGAGGCACACAAGCCCCGTCTGATCGCAGGCGGCGAGAAGAAGGCCGTCAAGAAGGTCGTAGTCAAGGTAAGGGTATAAGGCAGTCCGGGGAAGAGGAAAGGCTTCCGGCCGGGATCGGAAAAAGGAGGAAACACATGAGAATAGCAGTAATCGGTGCGGGTGCGATGGGTTCCATTTACGGCGGACATCTGTCCCTGAAGAATGAGGTCTATCTTGTTGATACGAACACGGCAGTCGTTGAGCACCTTCAGAAGAACGGACTGAAGCTGGAGGAGAACGGACAGGACAACATGTATTATCCGAAGGCCGTGTCTTCCACAGAAGGACTGGAGCCGGCAGATCTTGTCATCCTGTTCGTCAAGGCCCTGTTTTCCAAGGCGGCACTTTCCGGGAACAAGAGCCTGATCGGCCCGGACACTTATGTCATGACCCTGCAGAACGGCTCCGGCCATGAGGATATCCTGGGTGAGTTCGTTCCGCAGAACCACATCATCATCGGGACCACCAATGACAACGGCGCAGTCCTCGGCATGGGACACATCCGTCACGGCGGCGTCGGCGAGACCAACATCGGCATGCTGGTCGAGGATACAGAAGGATTCCTGCCCAAACTTGCGGCAACACTGGATGAATGCGGCTTCCAGGCACACATCCAGGACAATATCCAGCAGCTTATCTGGGATAAGATGTTCACCAACGTATCCCTGAGTGCGGTCACGGCGCTTCTGTCCTGCGAGATGGGCTACATTACCGAGAACGAGCACGCCTGGAACATGACAAAGCAGCTGGTCCTTGAGGCGGCGGCCGTTGCGCGCGGCATGGGACTGAAGGCGGACGATGAGAAGCTCCTGGAGAAGGTGCGCACGACATCCGTCAATTCCCCGAACGGCGTGACTTCGATCTGTGCGGACATCCGGGCCGGCAGGAAGACGGAGGTGGATACGATCTCCGGTTCCGTCGTACGCGCTTCGAAGAAGTGCGGCGTTCCCGCTCCCACACATGAATTCGCAGTCGAAATGATCCATGCACTGGAAGGCCGGAAATAATCCGGGATCAGGCGTAAATGACAGTCGGCAGCAGGTCTTTGCGGCCTGCTGCCGATATTAATCAGGCCTTTGAAAGAAGGGGGAGCCATGGTATACGGAAACATCTACAATGAGATGATCGAAACACAGCTGGTCACTTTTCCGACCGCCGTCCAGTACGCGGTCCGCTTCCTTATGGAAAACGACATGAACAGCTATGAAGCGGGAAAATATGACATTGCGCCGGGCGGGATCCCCATGATCCTGCAGGTCATCGACATGATGACCGCAAAAAGAGAGGAGCTTCGGCCGGAGATCCACAGAGTCAATATCGACCTGCAGTTCCTGGCATCGGGAGGCCCGGAAGAAGCCGGCTTCTACAGCGACGACGGAAAGGGCGAGGTCGATGAAGACCTGCTTTCCACGCCGCGTGACATTCTTTTCTATAAAAACGATCCGGAAAAGGCAGAGGGCAGGATCGTCCTGCAGAAGGGAACCTTTGCCCTGTATTATCCGTGGGATGTACATATTCCGGGGATCCAGACAAAGGACGGCCCGGCTAAGATCCGCAAGATCGTCATCAAGATCCCGGTTTCTGCCTGCATGTGAGAGGCGGAAGAAGCGGATCTTAGAAAAATCTGCTTCCATCAGCCTGTCAGGGACTCTCTGACAGGCTATAATGATACAGGGGTATATTTCATCAGAGGTGCATCATGAAGAAACTTGTCACATCGGCGCACATCATGGAGCTTTTCATGCCGTACCTGGAGGATGAAAAGCGCATGCTTGGCGTAGTTGACAGGATCCGGGGGTATGACTTTTATCACGGCGTTGAGATGGGCGTATTCTTTGACAAAGAGAACCAAAGGACCATCCGCAGGATCCTGGAGGAGGAAAACTGGTGCGGCGCGACCTATTCCACGCCGTATATGAATGAACACGGATACAGCTTAAGTTCCCTGGATCCGGAGCTTCGGAAGAAGTCCCTGGAATTTGCGCTTGGCCTCCTTGGCCCTGCCGCAGATATGGGACTGACATACATCGGACTGCCGAGCGGGGATGATGTGGCGCCTGAAAAGAGGGAGGAAGCCAAGAAGGTACTGGCGGATTCCTTCCACAGGGCAGCGCAGGCAGCAGCGGGGTACGGGATCAGTATCCTTCTGGAGCCGCTGGACAGATATGCGCATAAGAAAAAGCTTCTCGGTCCCATGGAAGAGACCTGCGAATGGTTCGCTTCGGTGCAGAAGGAGGATCCCAATGTCTATATCCACTGGGACAGCGCACATGAGAAGCTGGGCGGGATCGACCTGTTCCGTTCCATGGATCTGTGCGAAGCCTATATGCAGAGGATCCATCTTTGCGACTGCATTGATGATCCCTCCCATCCGTGTTTCGGAGATCTGCATATGGATGTCGGGCAGCCGCCGTTTTTTGAAACGGAGGGCTTCCTTACGCCGCAGCTTGGGGCGGCGCTCCTGGACCATGCTGTATGCGGAGAAAGCGGCGAGGAAACGATCTATGTTTCCGTGGAGGTGCTGGGGCATCCCGGGGATGACCTGTGGCATAAAGAGTACTGTACGAGAATGTTCCTGCAGAGCTGTTTTGACAGGATGACGGTTAAGCCGCGGAATTGACGTCAATGGATATCCGGCCGCGGAAAAACAGCGGCAACAGGAGGATAAAATGAAGTATTATATCGGTCTTGATAACGGCGGGACTGCAACGAAGGCGGCGCTTTTTGACAGCCGGGGAAATGAGATCGGCAGCGTCGGTGTTGCGACGGCAGCCATTACGCCAAAGCCCGGATTCATCGAGCGGGACATGGAGGAAATGTGGGATGCGAACTGCCGAGTGGTAAAGGGCGTCCTGGAAAAAACAGGCGTTTCGCCCGATGATGTTGCGGGCATCGGCATCGCAGGCCACGGAAAGGGACTGTATCTTTGGGGAAAAGATGACAGACCGCTCCGCAACGGCATCATTTCCACCGATAACCGCGCCTATATGTACCCGGAGAAGTGGGCAAAGGACGGCACGGAAGAGAAGGTCTTCGCTCTTTCCTGCCAGCACATCATGGCCTGCCAGCCGGTATCGCTCCTTGCCTGGCTCCGTGACAATGAGCCGGAAAATTACGCCAATATCAAATATGTCTTCGAATGCAAGGACTATGTGCGTTTCCGCCTGACGGGAGAAGCGAAGGCGGAGATCACGGACTATTCCGGCGCGAACCTCATGAATCTTCATACCGGCGCCTATGATGACGATCTGCTGGCGCTCTTTGGCCTGCAGGCGATCCGGGATGCACTGCCGCCGCTTTGCAGGGCAACGGATATCTGCGGATACGTAACGGCGGAAGCGGCTGCAAAGTGCGGCCTGAAAGAGGGTACGCCGGTCGTGGGCGGCATGTTCGATATCAACGCCTGCGCCCTTGCGGCGGGCGTTACGGATCCTTCCGCGATCTGCATGATCGCCGGGACCTGGTCGATCAACGAATATATCCGGAAGGCCCCCGTCCTGGACGGAAAGGTACAGATGAACTCCCTGTTCTGCCTGCCGGACTATTATCTCGTGGAAGAATCCAGTGCGACCAGCGCGGGAAATTTTGAATGGTTTATCCGGGAGCTTCTTCCCGAACTGAAAGAAATCTGTAAAAATGACGGAAGAAGCATTTATGATATAGTGGATGAGTGGGTGGAAAACATCCCGCCCCGGACCTTTGTCCCTGTTTTCCTGCCCTTTATGATGTCCTCTAATGTGCATCCGAATGCGAAGGGGACTTTCGTGGGTCTTTCCATGAACCACACCAGGGAACATCTTGCGCGCAGTATTTTCGAAGGCATCACCTTCTGCCACAGGTACCACTTCGAGAAGCTCATGGCAACAAGACAGGAGCCCCCGAAGGTGATCCGCCTGGCCGGCGGCGCCGCCAGGGCGAAGGTATGGGCGCAGATGTTCGCAGATGTCATGAAGATCCCGGTGGAGACGGTACGGGCCAACGAGACCGGCGCCCTGGGCTGTGCCATTGCGGCAGCTGTCGCGGCGGGAGAATATGCGACCCTCGATGAGGCGATCCGGAACATGACGGTCATCGAAGAAGCGATCATGCCCGATCCGGAAGCAGGTGCGGTCTATGATGAGAAATATCATCTGTACTGCCGCATCATCGAAAGCCTGGACGGTGTCTGGGATGAGATGCAGGCGCTGATCGAGAAGGAGTAACGTGAATCACTGTCTTACAGACGGTTCAAAAGCAGCATTGTATATACGAGCAGCGGTCTTATTTTAAAGAAAGGATGAAACAGAAACTATGAGTGTCAGGATTCCTTATGATGAACTGAAGGCAACAGCAAAGAAAGCTTTTCTGAACCTTGGTCTTTCGGAGGAAAAGGCGGAGATCTGTGCAACGATCCATTCCCAGTCCAGTGCGGACGGCGTGGAAAGCCACGGTATGAACCGCGTTCCCCGTTTTGCCGAATATGTGCAGAAGGGCTGGGTAGACGTGAACGCGGAGCCGGAGCTTGTCGGGAAAAAGGGTGCCGTGGAGAATTATGACGGACACCTCGGAATTGGTATCACAAATGCGCTTTTCTGCTCTGACAGGGCGATCGCGCTCGCAAAAGAGCACGGTATCGGCTGTGTTGCCCTTCGGAACACCACCCACTGGATGAGAGGCGGCACCTATGCATGGCATATGGCAGATGAAGGATTCATGGGAATCAGCTGGATCAATACGGAAAGTTGTATGCCCATGTGGGGGTCCGATGTACCCAGTGTCGGCAACAATCCTTTCTGTATCGCGATTCCCCGTGAGGATGGTCCTATCGTAGTGGATATGGCCATGAGCCAGTATGCATACGGAAAGCTCGGTGTTTACCGGCTTGCCGGAAAACAGCTTCCTTATCCGGGCGGTTTTGACAAAGAGGGGAACCTGACCAGTGATCCCGGCGCCATTGAAGACAGCAGGCGTATCCTGCCTACCGGTTACTGGAAAGGCTCCAGCCTTGCCATCGCCCTCGATCTTGCGGCGACCATGATGTCCAACGGCAGGAGCGGCGCAGATCTGGATGAGGAGAACCGGGGAAGCTGCACCGGCTGTTCCCAGATCTTTATCGCTTACGATCCGTACCTGTTCGGCGACAAGGAAGAGATCCAGGCAAAACTCAATAAGAGAGTTGCTGCCGCAGACGCTGCGCATCCCATCAACGAAAAGAGGCCGGTCAAGTGCCCGGGCGAAGGTACCAGGGAGAGAAGAAAAGACTGTATGGAAAACGGCGTTATCGTTGATGAGAACATCTGGGAGCAGATCCGGATGCTGGCAGAAGGAAACCTGAACGTAACGGATATCGCGTCCACTTAATCATTTCAATCATTGGGAAATCATCAGCGGAAAGCTGAGATGCTCTTTTAACGCCTGATACCAGCGGCCGGTCCCGGCGGCCGGCCGTGCGCCAGGAAGAGGTCAATATGGAAAACAATTCGCAGGACAGGCCTGTTCCCCCGAACGGGCAGAAGCTGAAACTGGAAGACATTACTGCGAAGCTTGTGAAAGAGAACGGGCGGCTTCTGGCTTCCATAATGGAAGACTACGCCTACATGGTCGACGATGGAGCCACCCGTAATTTCCTGATCGGTGCTGTCGCAGCAGAGGATGAAGGAAAGACTTTTCTAAAAGGTGTTTCCGGGTATGGACTGCAGGAGGAATGGGAAGCGTTCCAAAAGAACGCTCTTCATGACTTCGCGGTCTCCTATTGCGAAAAAAACGGCCTTGCCTGGACGGAAGGGGAGGAACCGGAAGAGTATGTCATGCCCGAGGAGGTCCGGAAAGAACTGCAGGGACTTCCGAACTGCCTGATCGTTTTCTACTACCGGGATGGGAAGTATAAATTCGTCCTGATCACGGACCGGTTCTGCGAAGTCCTGCACCTTACTCAGGAGACCGTGCTGGAGAGTTTTTCCAGGGCCAATACCGAGTTTTTCCATCCGGATGACCTTACGGCACTGCGAAGCCGGCTCATTGAACTGGTCCGGCAGCCCGGAACGCTTTTCCCGTTCCGCCTCCGTTTTCTTGTCGAAGGAAAGTACCGCTGGCTTGGCGGCAATATGGTCGGCAGGGCCCTTCCGGACGGCGGGACCCTGATCTATGTAAGTTCCGTTGATATCACCCAGGAGAAGGAGAAGCAGGCCCAGAGCGAGACAAAGGACCTTCTGATGTCCCAGGTCCTGGATACGACGGAAAACTGCATGTTCTGGAAGGATACGGAAAGGCGCTTTGTCGGCGTGAACCGGGCCTTCCTGGATTTTTACGGCTTCCCCTCGGAGGATGTGCTGATCGGAAAGACCGATGAAGACATGGGCTGGCACACCAATCCCGATCCGTTCCGGAATGACGAGATGCGCGTCCTGCACGGCGAGCGGACCTACATGGTCCACGGCACCTGTATGGTCCATGGGGAGGAGAGGGACATCCTCGCCACCAAGAACCCGGCCTACGACGGGGATAAGATCATCGGGCTCGTGGGAAGTTTTATTGATGTGACCGAGCAGTACCGGCAGCAGAGACAGGTGAGCGAGTTCAGCCGGGACCTGGAGGTATCACTGGACAAGGAACGGCAGACCAACCAGGAGATCAACCAGTTCCTTTCCCGTTTAAGCCATGAGCTCCGGACGCCTATGAACGCCGTGATCGGGCTTTCCAATCTCGGTCTGGAGCAGCAGGATCTGGAAAGCATGCGGGAATATCTGGAGAAGATCCGGGTATCGGGAAAATACCTGCTCCAGATCATCAATGAAGTGCTGGAGATCAACAAATCGGAATCCGGCGAGGAAAAACTGAACCTGAGCTGCACGTCATTAAAGGAAGTGATGGGAGACCTTCACACGATCCTGGATCCCCTGGTGCGGGAAAAGGGAATCACCCTGACGCTGGATGACTCCGCCATCGAGTATGACTGTGTGAGCTGCGACAGGACGAAACTGGAGCAGATCCTGATCAACCTCCTGAATAACGCCGTCAAGTTCACGGAAAGCGGCGGAAGGATCGCGCTGCACACAAAACAGAAGAAGGACGGAAATACGGTGGAGATGGTCTTTACCATCGAAGACAACGGGTGCGGAATCAGCGAAGAATTCCTGCCTCATCTGTTCCGGCCCTTTGCACAGGAGAACCGCAGCCCTTACGGATACGGATCCGGTACCGGGCTTGGGCTTGCCATCTCCCGTACTTTTGCCAGGATGATGGGCGGTGATATCACGGCCAGAAGCCGCATCGGCGAAGGCTCCGTTTTTGAAGTGACCGTCAGGCTGCCGCTCTGTGCTGATCCCGTGCCGGAACCGCTGCCTGTGGAAACGGAGCGGACAAGCTATCCGGAACTGCAGGGCCTCAGGGTCCTCCTTGCGGAAGACAATGTCATCAACCGGGAAGTGGCGCATAAGTTCCTTACAAGAGTGGGAATAGACGCCGACACCGCAGAGGATGGACGGAAAGTCGTGGAAATATTTGAAGCCTCGGCGGAAGGCACCTACGACCTGATCCTCATGGATCTGCAGATGCCGTACATGGACGGCTTCGAAGCGGCGCAGGCGATCCGCGCGCTCCCCAGAGAGGACGCGGCACGGGTCCCGATCATCGCCGTTTCCGCAGACGTATTCGAGCAGTCGATCCTGCACGCACAGGAATGCGGAATGAACGGATACATCACCAAACCCCTGGAAATGGAACGCCTTTATCAGGAGATCCTGCGGCATATCCGCTGAGCCGGGCAAGCCCAGGCGGCGGTGGCTCGCCGGGCTGCGGCTGGTTGCGGCGGCGGTCCGCGGGGCCGTTCTCGGCGGCCGTGGGTGGTCGCGGGGGCCGTGGGTGGTCGTGGGGCCGTGGGTGGTCGTGGGGCCGTGGGTGAGTCACGGGGACAGGTACGCTGACTCAGTCGAAAAATGATCAGCCATACAGTATAAACGCAACGGGCACGCCCGCACTGTTTATACTGTATGGCTGATTTGTTTCTGTCTGCTTCTGAGTCAGTGTACCTGTCCCCGCGACTCACGCCTGGGGCTTTCCGCAGCTCTTAAAGATATGAGACCAGTTCTTTTCTCCGGGCATCCTTCATGTTGACGATGCCGAAATCCTTCTCCCTGTAATTCCAGTAGGAACGGCCGATGCCGTACTTGTCGAAGATGCTGCAGATGTCCTTTACCCAGTTGATCCGGGAGACGTCATCCGCAAGGTCGATCACGCCGTATTCTCCGCAGTAAAGGGGAATATTCCGGGCAGCAGCCGTCTCAAGGGCAGGGGCAAAAAGCCTCTCGAAGAATTCCGGGGAAAGGTCCGAAAGATCGGAGTATGCATCATCGTAGATCGCGCCGGCAAGGTCCGGGGAGACGGTATGTGTCACGTCCCGGTAATGTGTGATCGAATCAGGATAGTCGATCCGGAAATTGGAAGGCATGCCCTTCACCCAATAGGCGCCCTGGTGTGTAAAGGCCAGGGGTTCATAGCAGTGGAAGGTGTAGGCGACCTTCGGATCGTCTGTTTCCGCAAGATGAGGGACGCTGACGACCGCGTTATACATGACGCCGCCGAAGATGATCCAGGAGGCGGGGGCTTTCGAACGGATCCTTTGGATCGCCTTTATGGCGATGCCGTTCCATTCTTCTTCGATGGACGGGCTGATGATCTCGTTCAGAAGCTCGAAGGCTACGCAGTCCGATTTCTTACCGTAACGATCCGCGATCCTTTCCCACAGGGTGAAAAAGCGCTCCTGAAGCGCCGCATCGCGGAAGAAAGCGGTCTTGTCCGTATCATCCAGGGGATCGAAGGAGTAACCGTAAGTCTTGTGCAGATCGATGATCATGGAAAGATGATACCGGCCGCACCAGGCAGCACAACGGTCCAGATAACGGTATCCGTCTTCTTTGGGTGTGCCGTCCTCTTCTTCCAGAACCACGTAATCGACAGGGATCCGGACGTGGTCCAGTCCCAGGGCTGCGATGTCCGCAAAGTCCTTTTCTGTGATAAAGCCTTCAAAATGCGCGGTATCATACCGGTCGAACTGCGAGAGCCATCCGCCCAGGTTGACGCCGTGCATAAAACCATCCATTTTTCTCATAGCCGTTTTCTCCTGTAAATGTGAAATATGATATCTGTATTATACCGTTTTATGAGACAGGGGGACAGGTACAGTGACTCATTGCACGCAATGAGTCACTGTACCTGTCCGAGACCACTGAAAAAGTAGGGATATTATGATGCTCAGCCCCCATGTATCCCTTTT
>CAMNCY010000003.1 GCA_946534785.1 uncultured Lachnospiraceae bacterium
CCACCAGATATTTCAGCGCGGCGGTCTTCTTCAGCTCCGCCATCTCCAGGATGCTCTCAATGCTCTCCTGCTTGGCGGAATTGATGAAGGCACAGGTATTAACGACCGCGATATCCGCCGCCGTTTCATCATCCGTAAAGGTATACCTGCCCTCTGTATCCTGAAGGCTTCCTGCCATTTTCTGCGTATCGACCGTGTTCTTGTCACAGCCGAGAGAAATAAAAACGATCTTCATGTTCCGCAGGATCAGTCTTCCTCTTCTTCCGAAACATCCACGGTCTCGGGTTCCTCAAGAAGAGTCTCATCTTCCGCATATTCCTCTTCCGCGGTAAGGCTTCCCAGACCTTCCAGGGCCTTTGCCGCAGCCATGTCATCGCTTTCCATCTTTTCGATCTCTTCTTCATCCTGGGGAAGGATCCGGATGGCTTCCTGCTCCAGCTCCTCGACCGCTATGGAAAGAGGCTTCTTTCCCGCGATGTCATCAACGAGGGGCTCGCTTCCGTCCACCAGCTGTCTGGCTCTTTTCGCCGTTGCCATCACGATGGAATAACGGCTGTTGATGACCGGTGTTTCGCCTTCCTCCACGTCTTTATTGACGACTTTCATAAGATCTACATAAGAGGGATGAATCATGTGTGTACGTCCTTTCTTGTTTCAAACCATATTCCGGAATGTATACCGAAATCGATCCGGGAATCCATTCCGTTTGAACCGGCGCTTCCCGCGCTGTCCATTACATTAATATAGCACAGTCCGTCAAGCCTTATGCCCGCTTCCCGTTGATCCCGGAAAGTCCTTCCGCAAAGGAACGGATGAGTTCCTGCCGGCTGCAGGGCCTCCATCCGAGGACCCGGATCGCCTGGTGCACATCCTCGACGGCTCTGTCCAGGTCATCGTTTACGATAACGGCATCGTAGTCCGGGATACATTTGATCTCTTCTTCCGCCCTTCTCAGCCGCTTTGCGATCTTTTCGGGACTGTCCGTTCCGCGCTCCGTAAGACGCTTTTCCAGTTCCTGCGCCGAAGGTGTCATGATAAAGACGAGGATGGCATCCGGGCATTTCATCCGGATGATGGCCGCCCCCTGGGCTTCGATCTCCAGAATGACGTCCCGTCCGGCATTCCGCATCTTCTCGACAAAATCCCGGGGCGTCCCGTAGCTGCAGTCCACATACCGCGCATGCTCCAGGAGTTCGTCCTTCTCGATCTTCTCCGTAAACGCTTCTTCCGTAATGAAGAAATATTCCCTTCCGTCGACCTCTCCTTCCCGCGGTTTCCTCGTCGTGCAGGAGATCGAAAGAATATAGTTGGGATATTTTTCCAGAAGGCTCTTCACGATCGTGCCCTTGCCCGCTCCCGAAAAGCCCGATAAAACAATAAGACTTCCTTTATTCGTCTGTGACATCCGTATCCTGTGCCCTTCCCCTGATCGTTTCCGGAAGAAGTGCCGAAAGCACAACGCTCCCGTTCTCCATGATCAGGACTGCCTTTGTTTTTCTTCCGCTTGTCGCGTCAATGCATCTTCCCTCTTCTTTTGCGTGGGAAACATGCCGTTTTACCGGCGCCGCATCGGGACTTACGATCGCCAGGATCTTGTCCGCGTTGACGGCATTGCCGAAGCCGATATGCAGTAATTCCATATGTCCGCCTGTCTTACTCGATATTCTGGATCTGTTCCCGGATCTTTTCGATCATGGTCTTGAGCTCGATCGCCTTGTCGGCCGAGATCACATCATCCGATTTGGAAAGGATCGTATTGGCTTCCCGGTTCATTTCCTGTGCCAGGAAGTCCAGCTTTCTTCCGACGCTGTCCTCGGAAAGCAGCGCATCCTTCGTTGCCCGGATATGGCTGTGGAGCCTGACCAGTTCCTCGTCGATGCAGATCTTGTCGGAATAGATCACCACTTCCTGCATGATGCGGCTCTCATCCAGATGGCTGTCCCCCAGCATTTCCGTGACCTTTTCCCGGAGCCTTTCCCGGTAGGCCGTTATGATCTGGGGCGCTCTCATTTCGATATAGTCAACGCTCTCCTGCATTTCATCGAGCTTGGAGATCAGGTCATCCGTAATGAACTGTCCTTCCGCCGTCCGCGCCTTAGCGAACTGCTCCGCCGCTTCATTGAGGGCCCTGGAAAGAGGCTCCCAGAGCATTGCCTCGTCCTCTTCCACATGCTCCATCGTAAAAACATCCGGAAAGCCGGAGAGCCCGGACGCCGTAATGTTGTTCACGATCCCGAAATCCGCGGCGATCTCGTTAAGATGCGCCATGTATTCTTCCGCGAGCTTCTTATTGTAACGGACGGCAACGCCCTGCTCCGCCAGGTCTTCATATCCGATGAAAACGTCCACCTTGCCCCGGACCATGTATTTCTTCAGCTCCGCCCGGATCTTTGCCTCGAACGGATTGAACTGCCTGGGCATGCGGATATTGATATCCAGGTAGCGGTTGTTCACGGATTTGAGTTCCACCAGGAACTTTCTCTCATTATCGATTACTTCACTGCGGCCGTAGCCGGTCATGCTTTTTGCCATACATCCCCCAATAACTGCCGTCTCCCGTGCCGGGACTTCCCGGAAAACACTTTTACCGGCAGTGTATACTGTTTATCTATTATAAGTTCTCGGCATGGTTGTATCAAGAAAGATTTTGCGCTAATCTAATGGGAGCCGGCGCCTTTTGGGGGAAAAGAAAGGCCGCCAGAAGTGCAACAGGAAGAGGTGTTTTATGGCATTTGACGGATTTACGGTACGGGCCCTTGTCAGGGAACTTTCGGAGAAACTGACGGGCAGCAGGATCTATAAAATAGCACAGCCGGAAAGCGACGAGCTTCTCCTCACCCTCCGCCCGATGGCGGAAAAAGGCGGCGGGACGCTCCGTCTTGTCCTGTCCGCGGACGCATCACTCCCTCTCTGCTACCTGACGCAGGAAAACCGAAAGGCGCCCGCGACGGCACCCGCTTTCTGCATGCTCCTTCGAAAGCACCTGCAGAACGCCAGGATCCTGTCCGTGGAACAGCCGGGACTCGAGCGCATCATCCGCATCAGGGCAGAGCACCTGAATGAGATGGGGGATCTTTGCACCCACACGCTGGTCATCGAGCTTATGGGAAAACACAGTAATATCATCCTCCTGGATACACCTAAAGACGGTTCGGAGCAGGAAGTGATCCTGGACAGCATCAAGCACATCTCCCGCATGGTCAGCTCCGTCCGGGAAGTCCTTCCGGGACGGGAATATTTTGTTCCCGAGACCCGCGGAAAGAAAGACCCCTTTACCGAAACGGATGCTCTTTTTGAGGCAAACGCCCGCGCCATGCACGTATCCTGTCCCGATCTTCTGGTCCGCTCCTATACCGGCTTCTCAAAGCTTTTTGCGGAGGAAGTCACCTGGCGGGCAGGACTTATCCAGGACCGTGCGGCATCCGCCCTGTCCGACGAAGAGCTGTCCCGCTTCCGGCAGGCATTTAAGGATGCCCTTCAGGATGCGGAAAACGGGAACTTCTCTCCTGCCATCTACACCCGCCCCGCAAGGGATGCCGCTTCCATGGGCGAGCCCGTGGAATATGCGGTCCTCCCTCTTACCATGTACCGCGACCTTACCGCGGTCCCCTTCGATTCCGTATCGGCCCTCCTGGAATCCTTCTATGCCAGTAAGAACAGCCTGACCAGGATCCGGCAGAAATCCGCAGACCTGCGGCATATCGTCCAGACGATCCTGGAGAGGGACGTCCACAAATACGATCTCCAGTGCCGCCAGTTAAAGGATACGGACAAGAGGGAAAAATACAGGATCTGGGGCGAGCTTTTAAACACCTACGGTTACAGCCTGCCCGCCGGGAGTTCCTCTGCCGACCTGGAGAACTACTATACCGGGGAAACGGTGCGCGTTCCGCTGGATCCCCTGCTTTCGCCGGTGGAGAATGCCAAACGCTATTTCGAGCGCTACACCAAGCTGAAAAGGACCCGGGCCGTCCTGGAAGAGCTGACGCTCCAGGTAAAGGCCGAGATCGACCAGCTCCGCGGCATCCAGAATGCCCTCGAATTCGCCCAGACAGAAGGCGACCTGGCCCAGATCCGGCAGGAGCTCGAGGAGAGCGGCTTCATACACAAACATACTTCCGGAAAGAAAAAGGGCAGCCAGAAAACGCCTGCCGGAAAACCGCTCCATTATGTCTCCAGCGACGGCTTCGATATCTATGTGGGAAAGAACAACATCCAGAACGATGAACTGACCTTCCGCTTTGCATCCGCTTCCGACATCTGGTTCCATGCCAATGACATGCCGGGCTCCCATGTGATCTTAAAGGCGGATGGAAAGGGATTTGAAGAGATCCCCGACCGGGCCTTTGAAGAAGCGGCGGCCCTTGCCGCCTACTATTCCTCCGGAAGGTCCGCGGGACGCGTTGAGATCGACTATCTGGAGCGGCGCAACGTAAAAAAGCCCGCAGGCTCCCGCCCGGGCTTTGTCGTATACTACACGAATTATTCGATACTGGCAAAGACCGATATCTCCGGCCTTCGCCTGGTTCCCTGACCCGGGCGCTGCCCGCGGTCCTCATATTGATCCCGTACCGGTCCTGTTTCCAAATGAAACGGGGCCGGTATTATTTTGCGGGAAAAACAGACTTCTCTTATTTCAGCCAGCGGATCTTCCGAAGGAGCGCTGCGATACGGGCACCTTTCGGAAGCTGCCGGATTTCCTTTTCCGACATCGTCCCGGTATGGATGAGAAGGTAGAAATAGAGAACGACCGCCACCGCAAGAGCCGCCAGCGTGGCAAAGAGGTTTCGGAAATACAGTCTTTCCAGACCGGCCGCCTTCAGGATAAAGTCCGCGCCCCCGTAGATGAGGGAGGCGGCAAGGCCCATGACAAGCGCACACAGGAAGGGCCGGACATAGTCCCGCTTAAAGTCGGGCTTCATGCCCAGGTACCGGAACAGGCAGATCTCATTGATAATGAAGATCATGAAGGAATACAGGATACTTACAATGACCAGGGACCAGATCCCCAGATCCGTGAACAGAAGAAGGATCACAAGGACGATCGTCTGGACCACAAGGGCGATGCCCGCCGAAACAAGGGGAATGTTCATCCTGCCGATCGACTGCAGGACCGCGTTGGTGATCGTGGAGATCGAATAGAACACCACCGTTACGGACAGGAGCGACAAAAGCCCGGACGCCTGGTTCAGCGATGCCATCTGCGGGAACATCAGCATCGTGATCGGCCGGGACAGGAAGAACAGGCCCACAAAGGAAGGGATCGTAATGATCCCCGTGATCCTGGCCGCATTCCCCGCTCTCTCCTGCGCTTCCTCCGTATCCCTTTTGGCAAAGGCCGCGGAAATACCGGGAATGATCGCCGCACTGACCGCCGTTGCGATCGAGATCGGGATATTGGAGATGACGACCGCCTTATTGGAAAAGATCCCGTACTCCGTCGTCGCCAGGATCCTGTCCATTCCCTTTAAGAGGATCATGATCCTGTAATAGACCGTCTGGTTCAGGGAGGTCGTCAGGTTGAGAATGAAACCGCTCAGCATAAAGGGCGTGATCACAAGGACCGTCTGCCGCATGGTCTGCCCCCAGCTTAAAAGCTTTCCGCTCTTATCCAGAAGGACCCTCTCCCGGATCTCCCGCCTGTGGCAGATATAGGCAAAGGTCATGAAAAACAGGGCTGCCAGAACCCCGGCACCGGTTCCCAAGGCGCTTCCCATGGCGCCGTACTGCGCCCGGCGCGTTTCGGAGGCGCCGCTTACAAGACGCATGAGGAGCCATGCGGCACCGATACTGACGGCGGCGTTCGCGATCTGTTCCAGGATCTGCGAGACCGAGGTCTGGACCATGGATCCGTGTGCCTGGAAATATCCGCGCAGCGCTCCCAGAAGCCCGAAGAAAAAGACCGTCGGCGCAAATACGCGAAGGACCCCCGTGGCTACATCCGGCACCAGGGCTCCTGCGCCGAAGTACAGCAGAAAACCGCCCGCAAGACCCACGGTGCAGCCGTAGATCAGCGCGCAGTGAAAGATCCTCTGGGCATTCCTGTATTCTCCCAGCGCAAGCCTCTGCGCCATCAGCTTGGAGATGGCGGAGGGCACGCTGTAGGATGAGACCATCAGGATAATGGCATAGATATTATAGGCTGTCCCGTAATATCCGTTTCCCTCATCGCCGATGATCGCCGTTAAAGGTGCACGATATAACAGGCCGATGATCCTGACGACCATGCTGGCCGCCGCAAGGATCCCGGCCTGTACAAAAACCTGATTTCTTTTATTGCTGTTAAGACTTTCTGCCATCTGACTCCGTTGTTATCTGTCCATCAGCCAGTCATACATAAGCTGATACTCGCCGGCAGATACTTTCCATGAGAAGTCCGCTGCCATGGCTCTGTCTACGATGTGGTTCCAGTCTCTCTTCTTATCGTAGTAGATCCTCTCCGCATAGCGTACGGCATTCATCATCTCATGTGCATTGTAATTCGTAAAAGTAAAGCCCGTGCCCGTCTGCTCGTACTCGTTGTACGGAATGACGGTATCCTTCAGGCCGCCGGTCTCCCTGACGATCGGGATCGTGCCGTATCTGAGAGACATCAGCTGGGAAAGTCCGCAGGGCTCGAACTGGGAAGGCATCAGGAACGCGTCGGATGCCGCATAGATCTTGTGGGAAAGCTCCTCGGAATAGTAGATGCTTGCCGCCAGCTTGTCCGAATACTTCTCGTCAAAGTAACGGAACATGTTCTCGTAACGCTCTTCGCCTGTGCCCAGGACCACGACCTGGATGGCATCCATGGAAAGCATCTCTTCCATGACATAGGCGATGAGGTCAAAGCCCTTCTGATCCGTCAGTCTGGATACGATGCCGATCATGAAGCACTTCTCATCCTGCTTGAGGCCGAGTTCCTTCTGGAGGGCCAGCTTGTTCTTGGCCTTCAGCTTGCGGAAATTCTGCGCATTGTAAGGATAAGGAATGCAGGAATCCGTCTCCGGATTGAATTCGTCATAGTCAATGCCGTTCAGGATACCGCGAAGATCATGGGCCCTTGCATTGAGGATGCCGTCAAGGCCTTCCCCGTAATAGGTGGTCTTGATCTCTTCCGCATAGGTCGGGCTGACCGTCGTGATGGCGTCCGCATAAACGATGCCGCCCTTTAACAGGTTGGCGTCCTTATAGGCTTCCAGCTTGTCGGGCGTAAAGTAATATCCGGAAAGCCCGGTAATGCTCTCCACATCCTGGACGTTCCATTTTCCCTGGAAACGAAGATTATGGATCGTCATGATGGTCTTGATCCCGTGATAGAACTCGTTGTCCTGGAAACGCTCTTTCAGGTATACGGGGACAAGGCCTGTCTGCCAGTCATGACAGTGAATGATATCGGGACGGAAGCCGATCGTGGGCAGGATGGAAAGGGCTGCCTTGGAGAAGAAGGAGAATCTCCTGATCTCGAACAGCGGATCATCCGTGTACGGCTTGTAGGTATTGAAAAGATCCTCATTGTCGATGAAATAATACAGGATGCCGTCGACCTCTGCTTTCAGGATGCCGACATACATGCTCTTCCAGTCGAAATCCATGTAAAAGCTGGTCACATACTCCATCTTGTCCTTCATTTCCTGGCGCATGCAGGAATATTTGGGAAGGATGACACGGACATCGTAGTATTCCTTATCTATATTCTTGGGAAGAGAGCCTACAACATCTGCAAGTCCTCCCGTCTTGATAAAAGGAACACCTTCCGATGCAACAAACAGAATATTTCTCATGATTCATAACCCCCACTGGTAGTAGAATGACTGCTTTTTCTATTATACCCCAATCCGCATGATTTGTAACTATGGTCAGACCCGTTCCGCGATTTCCAGAAGGAGTCTTTCCGAGTCCTCCCAGCCAAGGCAGGGATCCGTAATGGACTTTCCGTAAATGCCCTCTCCGATCTTCTGGCAGCCCTCTTCCAGGTAGCTTTCGATCATCAACCCCTTGACCATATCCCGGATCTCCCGGTTTTCCCTGCGGTTATGCAGGATCTCCTTGCAGATGCGGATCTGCTGGCGGAACTCCTTGTTGGAATTGCTGTGGTTCGTATCGATGACGCAGGCCGGGTTCTTCAGTTCTCTTTTTTCATAGAGTTCGATCAGCCGCATGATATCTTCGTAATGATAGTTTGGCGTATTATTGCCCCGCTTGTTCACGGCGCCGCGAAGGACGCAGTGGGCCAGGGGATTCCCGTCCGTACGGACCTCATATCCGCGGTAGGTGAATTCATGGGGATGCTGCGCCGCATAAACGGAATTGAGCATGACGTTGAAATCGCCGCTCGTGGGATTCTTCATGCCGCTGGCAACGTCAAAGCCGCTCGTGGCAAGGCGGTGCTGCTGGTCTTCTACGGACCTTGCGCCGATGGCGACATAGCTTAAGATGTCCTCCACATATCCCCAGTTGTCCGGATACAGCATCTCATCGGCGGCGGTAAGGCCGGAAGCCTCGATCGCATGGATCTGCATCCTGCGCATGGCGATCAGGCCCGCCCTGAAATCCGTCTTTCCCTCCGGATCGGGCTGGGAAGTGATCCCCTTGTATCCGGAGCCTGTCGTCCGGGGCTTATTCGTATAGATCCTGGGAACAATGACCAGGCGGTCCTTTACCTTCTCATTGACCTTTGCAAGCCTTGTCACGTAATCCAGCACCGCAGTCTCATTGTCTGCCGAGCACGGGCCGATCACGACCAGGAACTTGTCGCTTCTGCCCGTTAAAACGTCCGCGATCTCACGGTCCCTTTCCTGTTTCAGCTTCACGAAGGCTTCCGGCAGGGGAAATTCCTCCCGGATCTGTGCCGGCGTGGGAAGTTTCTGTACAAATGTAAAAGACATGGGTCCTTACCTCCTGGATGTATGTCTTCCGAGACCGAGAAGATGGCGTATCCTCTCCTCGTCATTTCCGCTGTTCTTAAGATGGACTGCCAGCGACGCGCGTATCCTGGCGGGAGTAAGCGCCCCCTCGATGCCCGCATGTTCCCCAAGGGTCCGGACGATCTTCCAGAGCCCCTGGCGGCTTAACGGCTGCCCGTCATGATTTACAAAAAGGAAGTCACTGCGGGAAGAGAACCTCTTCCTGTCCGAATTGATATAACGGCGTATATCGGCGCCGATCCTGTTCCCGACAGGGACATGCCGGAAGGACCCGTCCTGCGCCGTGACCCGGACTGTATTCAGGAGAAAATCCACATCCCGCACGCGGATCCCGACAAGCTCGCTGCTCTTGACGCCGCTGATGCACAGAAGCCCCAGGATCACCCTGTTCCTAAGGTCTGAAAACCCCCTCCCGAGAGGTACGTTCAGGACTGCCGTCATCTCATCCACCGTAAGGATATAGGCATCCCCGGCAGATGCAGGCGGCTCTTTCTTTTCCGGGACGGTAAGGTCCTCCGCATAATTTTCCGGGATCATGCCCTGCTCCTTCAGGGAGCCGAAGAACCCGTTCAGGGTGGAGATCATACGCCGCATCGAGCTTTCGGAAGCCCCGTCATCGGACATGGAACGGAGGAACTCTTCCAGAAAAGTCCGGTCCATCAAAGCAGAGCTACGGATACCGCGGCTGTCCGCGAATCTCCCCAGCTTCTCCAGGTCCCGCCTGTAGGCTTTCTGCGTGTTCTCCGAAAGCTGCCGGAAAACCGCAAGGTCTTTAATATAATAGGCGGTATCGTCTATGTACATACCGTTCCTTTCAGATGATTGCGCCTGTACCGGACTCAGATTCCTGCCCCGTATTTTCCGGCATAGGTCATGATGGCTGCGATCGTTTTGCCGTCCTGGATCTTTCCGTCATAGATCATCCGGATCACGTCCTTTAACGGGATCTTCTCCACGTTCAGGAATTCATCGTCATCCAGATGCTGTTTGCCCGGCTTCAGGTCCTTTGCCACATAGATATCGATCTTCTCATTGCAGAAGGCGATCGTAGAGCAGAAGGAAAGCAGCTTTTCCATGCTTCCCGCCGTATATCCGGTCTCTTCGGAAAGCTCACGGGCCGCCGCATCCGCCGTCGGCTCCTCCCTGGACTGCAGGCCGCCCGCCGGGATCTCCAGTGTCTCTCTCCCCAGGGTATTCCGGTACTGCCGGACCATCAGGACCCTGCCGTCCTCCAGGACCGCGACGGCCGCCGCGGCACCCTTATGGTCGATCAGGTCCCAGTCCTCTTCCCTTCCGTCCGGAAGGGACATCCTGTCCGTATAGTAATCAATGATAACGCCCTTATGCACCAGGGTCCTTCCGACCCTTTCGTAATGTCCGTCTGCCATGTTTTTACTCCCTGTTCATGATTGCCGTTCCTGTGCTTCCTGCAGTATACCGGTTCCTTATCCCATTTCCTCCAGGAGCTTTTTCGCGCTCACCAGCTTGACGCACAGGCAAAGAAGCTCTGTTGCGATCCTGAGGTCCTCCAGAGGCGGGAAGGAAGGCGCGATCCGGATATTGGAATCATGCGGGTCCTTGCCTCCGGGGTAGGTCGCGCCTGCGGGGGTTAGAATAACGCCTGCCCTTGCGCAGTAAGAGACCACCTTCTTGGCACAGCCGTCCATGGTATTGAAGCTGATGAAGTATCCTCCCTTCGGCTTCGTCCAGGTCGCGATCCCAAGTTCGCCCAGTTCTCTCTCCAGGGTATCTTCCACGGTCTCGAACTTGGGGCGCAGGATGTCCGCATGCTTGCGCATATGCTCCACAACGCCGTGAATGTCGCCGAAAAAGCGCACATGACGGAGCTGGTTCACCTTATCGTGGCCGATTGTCTGGACCTTCAGCTGCTGGCGGATATCCTCCAGGTTGTTCAGGGAAGATGCCAGGGCCGCAATGCCGGAGCCCGGGAAACTGATCTTGGAAGTCGAAGCGAATTTATAGACCAGGTCCGGATTGCCCGCACGCTTGCACTCTGCCAGGATCTCGATCAGGTGGTCCTGGTGGTCGTCATAAAGATGATGTACGGTATATGCGTTGTCCCAGTAGATACGGAAGTCCTTTGCCGCGGGCTTGAGCCTTGCGAAGCGGCGGACGACGGAATCCGAATAGGAATTACCGGTCGGATTGGAGTATTTCGGGACACACCAGATTCCCTTGATGCTCTCGTCCTCGGAGACCAGCTTTTCCACCATATCCATATCCGGACCGTCCTCGAGCATGGGCACGCATACGTTTTCGATGCCGAAATATTCCGTGATTGCGAAATGGCGGTCATATCCGGGCACAACGCACAGGAATTTCACCTTGTCCAGCTTGCACCAGGGAGTGTTCCCCATGACGCCGTGGGAATAGGACCGGGAGATCGTATCGTACATGACGTTCAGGCTGGAATTTCCGTAGATGATCAGATGATCGTAGGGAACTTCCATGATGTCGCCAAGAAGTTCCTTTGCTTCCGGGATTCCTTCAAGGCAGCCGTAATTGCGGCAGTCCGTACCGGTCTCATCCTGCAGCTCCGTATCGCTGGTAAGGGCGTCCATAAGGCCCATGGAAAGATCCAGCTGATCCAGGGACGGCTTTCCGCGGCTCATATTCAGCTTCAGGTCCCTGTTCTGCATTTCCCTGTAGCGCTTTTTAAGCTCCTCCGTGAGGGCCAGCAGTTCTTCTTTGGTCATCTCCGCATACGGTTTCATATGTTCCTCCTCCGGTGTTTATCCTGGGAACGGCGGCAGGCTTCCGGCAGCCTGCCTTCAAAGCCGTTCATTTTAACTGCTTCCGATTTTGTATACATGAATACTATCTTATCCCGTTCCATGCGTCAACCAAAAAAGAACGGTCCCCGAAGGAACCGTTCTCTCTCTTTACTTAGCATAATCTGTAACCCTTGATTCGCGGATCACATTTACCTTGATCTGCCCGGGATATTCCATCTCGTCTTCTATCTTCTTGGAAATATCATGGGCCAGCAATACCATATCCGTATCGCTGATCTTTTCAGGAACTACCATTACACGAACTTCTCTACCTGCCTGAATAGCGTAGGAATTGCTTACTCCTTTAAAACTGTTTGTGATTTCTTCGAGCTGTTTTAATCTTGTTGTATAGGTTTCCAGTGTTTCCCGTCTGGCGCCGGGTCTTGCCGCGGAGATCGTATCCGCTGCCTGCACGATGCAGGCGATCAGGCTGGTGGGTTCCGTGTCTCCGTGATGGGATTCCACCGCATTGATCACGATCTGGGATTCCTTGAACTTGCGGCACAGTTCAGCACCGAGCTGAACATGGGAGCCTTCCATCTCATGGTCGACGGCCTTGCCGATATCATGCAGGAGTCCCGCACGCTTTGCCATACGGACGTCCAGTCCCAGTTCTCCGGCAAGAAGGCCGGACATCTGCGCGACTTCAATGGAATGCTTCAGGGCATTCTGGCCGTAGCTGGTACGGAAACGCATCTTACCGAGGAGCCTGACAAGTTCCGGATGGAGGCCATGCACGCCGACTTCCAGTGTGGCGGCTTCGCCTTCTTCCTTGATGACGGCTTCCACTTCCTTCTTGGCCTTCTCGACCATTTCCTCGATCCTTGCAGGATGGATACGGCCGTCGACGATCAGCTTCTCAAGTGCGATACGCGCGATCTCTCTCCGAATGGGATCAAAGCCGGAAATAACGACGGCTTCCGGGGTATCATCAATGATCAGGTCAACGCCTGTCATCGTTTCGAGCGTCCTGATATTACGCCCTTCACGGCCGATGATCCTTCCCTTCATCTCGTCGCTGGGAAGCTGTACGACAGAAATGGTCGCTTCCGCAACATGATCGGCAGCACATCTCTGAATCGCGCTGACGACATATTCCTTGGCCTTCTTGTCTGCCTCTTCCTTGGCTTCCGCTTCCGCTTCCTTGATCATGATTGCGGAATCATGTCTTACTTCATCTTCAACAAGTTTTAAAAGGTACGCTTTTGCCTCTTCTGAGGTAAGTTGTGAAATTCGTTCGAGTTCCTGCATCCTCTGCTCGCCAAGCTTCGATACTTCTTCCTGCTTTTTGCGCAGTGACTCTTCCCTTGAGGTCAGACTCTGTTCCCTTCTTTCCAGGGAATCAGACTTTCTGTCCAGAGCCTCTTCCTTCTGCTGGAGCCTTCTTTCATTGCGCTGGGCTTCATTGCGGCGGTCTTTGATCTCCTTCTCGAGATCATTTCTGGCCTTGATATTCTCTTCCTTTGCTTCCAGAAGAGCTTCGCGCTTTTTGGTCTCCGCAGTCGTCAGTGCTTCATCGATGATCGCCCGGGCCTTTTCCTCGGCATTGCCGATCTTCTGGGCTTCCTGCTGGATACGGCGTTTCGTTGCCACGACAGCCGTCACGGGAACTGCGATCACAAGGGTCAGTATCACTGCAATAATCGTACTTATTGGCATGATACAGGAGCACCTCCTTATATTAAGTTTTCACAGTACAACAGAATGCGTGCCGCTTTCCCAGACGAAAGGAAAGTTCTGAATAACGCATTCTAATTGACAATTCACAACATATCAATATTAATCGCAAATCCGGGACCTGTCAAGACAATGCTTTCCTGACAAGCTCTGCGGGATACCCCTTCCGGACGAGAAATGCCATGGTCTTAAGGAGCGTTTTACTGTCCGCCGAATGGGGATCCACGCCCCTTTTCTTAAGGAGCCGCCGGATCTGTTCCAGCTCGTTTTCCTCCGGCGAAGCGTCCGCTTCCTCCTCCAGAACGGCAAATGCCGCATCGATCACGTCCTGTCCGATCCCCCGCTCCCGAAGGTCCATGCGGATGCGGAGCCTGCTCCTGTCTTGCAGGTGATAACGAATATAATTTTCCGCCGTTCGCCTGTCGTTGACATAACCGGCTTCCTTCATCTTCTCCGCAGCCTGAAAGGCCGCTTCTTCCGGGTAGCCTGCCCGGAGGAGCTTTCTTCTCAGCATTTCCTCCGAAAGGTCCGTGTCGGAAAGAAGCGTTCCGCTCTTTATGAGGGCCTCCCTGCAGAGTTTTGCAAGAAGCTCCTCCCATACCGCGTCCGGGATCTCTTCATTCTCCCGGATGTCATATGCCGCCATATCTTTATCTGATAAGACCAGGGTCTTATCATAATCGATTTCGACCCTGGTCTTTGTTTTACTGATCCTGGTAAGTGCCGTAACCAGCATGATGTATCTGTCTCCGTGCTATTCCGGCCGTGCCGGCCGCATGTATCAGCCCTGCTCCGCCGTTTCCGCCGCTTCCTCGGGAAGGGGCTTTCTTGCGCCTTCCGGATCCAGCCCGAAATGCTCTCTTACCTTCCGGTCCACTTCATAGAGCATCTCCGGATGATCGCTTAAGTATTTCTTGGTATTCTCGCGTCCCTGTCCGATCTTCTCACCGTTATAGTTGTACCATGCGCCGCTCTTGTTGATGATGTCGGCACTGGCGGCAAGATCCAGGACGTCGCCCGCGTAGGAAATGCCCTTGCCGAACATGATATCGAACTCCGCTTCCTTGAAAGGCGGCGCGATCTTGTTCTTGACGACCTTGACCCTCGTCCTGTTGCCGATCACTTCGCCGTTCTGCTTCAGGGATTCGATCCTCCTGACATCCAGTCTGATGGAGGAATAGAATTTCAGGGCGCGTCCGCCGGTCGTTGTTTCGGGATTGCCGAACATGACGCCGACCTTCTCACGCAGCTGGTTGATGAAGACGACCGTGCAGTTGGACTTGGAAATAACGGCGGTAAGCTTCCGGAGAGCCTGGGACATCAGTCTTGCCTGCAGGCCCACATGGGAGTCGCCCATTTCCCCGTCGATCTCCGCTTTCGGTACCAGTGCGGCGACGGAGTCGATGATGACGATATCGATGGCGCCGGAACGGACCATGGTCTCGGCGATCTCCAGTCCCTGTTCACCGGAATCCGGCTGGGAGATGTAAAGATTGTCGATGTCCACGCCGATATTCTTGGCATAAACGGGATCCAGCGCATGCTCCGCGTCGATAAAGCCCGCGATGCCGCCCCTTCTCTGTACTTCCGCGACCATATGAAGGGTCAGTGTCGTCTTACCGGAGGATTCCGGTCCGTACACTTCGATCACCCTGCCCTTGGGGATGCCGCCCAGTCCCAGGGCGATATCCAGTGCCAGGGAACCTGTCGGCGTCGTTTCGACGTTCATTCTCCCGGAAGGGTCGCCCAGTTTCATGACCGCTCCCTTGCCGTACTGCTTCTCTATCTGTGCGATCGCGGCATCCAGCGCCTTCAGCTTATCATTCTGATCCATACCCATAATGATCATGTTCCTTTCTGAATTCAAAATACGTCCGAACAAATCAGAACATTTGTTCTGATTTGCAGTATAGCATTGTATTTTATTTTATGCAAGCCTGGATTTGAACTGAAATGATATCTGATATGCTTCTTTCGAACCGGCTCTATTATAAAACACAGGGGGCGCTCCCTGCAATTGCCGGGCCGTTCCCTGTGCCGTGTATTCGTTCGTTATTCTCAGTAAGGATGCCGCTTTGCCCGCGCCCTTCCTTACATGGCAAAGGCCGTAAGTCCCGCCTTGGAAAGAATAAGCTCATGGATGAAGATCCCCGCCTTCTTCTTTTCCTCCGGGGACAGGTCCGCAAGGTCCCGGAGCTTCACGGTCTCTTCCTTCCAGACGATCTCAATGCTCCCGTCCCGCAGGATCTTTTCCTGCGGCAGATAGATCCCCGCCTTTGCGCCGACGGCTGTGTAGACTGCATAGGATACGGTGCCGGGCATTAAGTAGTACAGATGGCTCTCCAGCGTGGTATCCGCCGAGACCTCCTCCAGAAAGAACCGGCGGATCATGCTGCGGTATTTATGGCTGAGATCCGCATTGTCCACCAGTTCTGCATAGGTATATCGGGAACCGATCCGGATCTGCGAAAGCGTATCCGAAACATATTTGTAATCAGCGCTTTCCATAAACGGCATCACTCCCGGTAATCGATGGCTTCGATGTGGTTGGCGGAAAGGCGGATCGCTTCCATGATCTCTTCCTGCGTGACCTCCCCTTCCGCGGCAAGCTCTTCCACGCTCACCTTTCTTCCGAGATCCCGGGAAAGCTCCTCCGCCTTCTCCAGGACTTTATTGGTCAGGACAAGGGCATCATTGTCCTGTGCCTTGATGGCGACATTCTCCTCGATCAGTCCTTCCATCGCGTTCATGATCCGCTCCGCAAGAACGCCTTCGACTTCCCCGGGCCCTTCCAGGGGAGCCAGGAGCGTAACGCCCACCACCAGGGCCTCGTTTCCGGCACCGATCAGATCCTCGATCAGGACCCCCTGGCCCGCGTACAGCTTCGCGATATCCAGGACCTTCGGCAGCATGGCTTCAATGAGCTTCTCCTGTGCCTGCTTCTCCCCCGCCATGGAGGAAAGCTTGATGGCGTCCAGGACGCCGCCCTCCGGCTGCGGGATCGACCGCACCATCTCTTCATAATCCTGCAGATAGCTGTGCTCTTCCTCGGTAAGGAGCTCCTCTGCCGCCGGCGGCGCATCCACGCCGATGCCGGCAGCCGTAAGATACGCCTTTACCTTATCCATATCCTCACCGGAAAGGCCCATCCCGGCAAACGCTTTTTCCAGCTGATCCTGTGTGACCGTATTCCGGTTCTTCTTTGCCGCATCGACAAGGGTCTTCAGCATTGCGGCAAATGCCTTTTCCCTGTTGTTATCATTCATGGTCCGGTCCCTCCTGCTGTTTTTCCTCATCAAGCGCCGCCTGCTGCGCACCGGCATAGCTCATCATCTTCGGCACACCGCCGGGCTGTGCATGCTCATGGGAGAACAGATGGTCCCGGCAGAATTCGAAATTCCCCGCGCACTTGGAGCAGTACCGGAATTCCAGGTCCTCGCCGTCGGCCTCGGTCCTTCCGCAGATGCAGCACCTGTGGATCACCGCTCTCCCGCTTCCGGCAGTCCTGTGTTCCCGAAGCCCTTCCCGTTTTCCTTCGTTCACGGCGCGGCGGAACTCGCTTCTTCTCCGGACCTCCTTCGGAGAGAGCCGGTGAAGGGTGTTCCTCCTCGAGCGCACAAAGAAGATGATGAAATTGGCGAGGGATGCCAGGATGGCAAAGCCCGCGTAATACATGCCGCCCGTGACCGCCGATACCAGTTCATATCCCAGAAGGGCCGCATAGGCGATCCCCAGCCATTTGACCTTGACGGGAAGGATGAACATCAGAAGGACCACCGCATCCGGGAAGGTCGCGGCATAGGCCAGGAAGATGGACATATTCACATAATAGGTACTGAAGACGGTGCTCGAATACATGAAGAAGGTCTCGGTACCGAAGGTGTCCAGCGCCACCTGATGCGCCAGATACGTATAGCCCATCATCAGGAAAGCGCCTGCGATCGTAAGCAGGATGCCGGTCAGGATATAGATATTGTATCGGACCGTTCCCCAGGTACGCTCCAGCGCCGTTCCGATGGAATAATAGAACATCAGCATGATCAGCATATAGAAAAGGTTTCCCGTCGGCGGCGGGATGATCAGCCATGTCAGAAGACGCCATACCTGCCCGTGCAGGATCGCGTAGGGGTTGAGGGTCAGATAATAAATAAAGCTGTTGTTTACGAGTTCGATCATATATCCGAACGCGTAGCAGATAATCAGGACCAGCGAAAGGTTCCTGATCGCGTGTTTTTCCATAAAACGTTCGAAATTCTTCATTGGTTCCATCCAGTCTGTTGTTCGTCTGCCGCCGAAGCGGCTGCCATTGTTCCATTGATTATAACCATATCCCGGCAGAATCTTCAAACCCCTCTTTTTCCGCCGGGCAGCCGAATCATAAAAACTTTCTAAAATATGGTGGAAAAACAGCCCCGTCCGCCCGTATTTTCCCACTTTCCCGTTTTTGAGGCAGACCGTTTTGTTGACGAAGCCCGCCGGGAGAATTAAAATTTCGGATAATGGACATAATATCGGAATCGCATAATAAATAAGTAGTCAGAGGTTTTCACTGTTTTGATTGCAAAAGATTACACACTTGGTATTGATATCGGCTCAACGACCGTCAAGATTGCGGTCATGGACAGCGCTCACAGGCTCTGCTTCGGGGAATACCGCCGTCACCACGCGGAGATCCGCCAGACCCTCTATTCTCTTCTTGTCGCTGCCCATGACAGGCTCGGCGACATCACCGTGCATCCCGTGATCACCGGCTCCGGCGGACTCTCCCTCGCCAACTACCTGAAGGTCCCTTTTGTTCAGGAGGTCGTGGCGGAGGCTGCCGCCATTGAAGAAATGGCGCCCGTCACGGACGTTGCCATTGAGCTGGGCGGAGAAGACGCCAAGATCATCTATTTTGAGAACGGAAATGTGGAACAGCGCATGAACGGGACCTGTGCCGGCGGCACCGGTTCCTTTATTGACCAGATGGCCGCTCTTCTGCAGACAGACGCAAAGGGCATGAACGAATATGCCCGCAATTACAATTCCATCTATACCATCGCGGCAAGGTGCGGCGTCTTCGCCAAATCCGACATCCAGCCCCTGATCAACGAGGGCGCGACCCGCGAGGATCTTTCCGCCTCCGTCTTCCAGGCAGTCGTCATCCAGACGATCTCCGGACTGGCCTGCGGAAAGCCCATCCGCGGACACGTGGCGTTTCTGGGCGGCCCCCTTCACTTCCTCACAGAGCTGAAGGCTGCCTTTATCCGCACCCTGGACCTGGATGACGAGCATATCGTGGAGCTGGAGAACTCCCATCTTTTCCCCGCCATGGGCTCTGCCCTGAGCGCCCATGAGGACTGCTCCCTTTCCCTGGAAGACCTGATCGAAAGAGCAAGCCGTCCCATGAAGATGGAATTCGAGGTCAGCCGTATGGAGCCTCTTTTCTCTTCAGAGGAAGAGTATAAAGAATTCCGCGCGCGCCACGACCGCTACAGAGTAACGACCGGTGACCTTCGTTCCTATAAGGGAAATGCCTTCCTCGGCATCGACGCCGGATCCACCACGACAAAGCTCGCGCTGGTGGGAGAACACGGCGAACTTCTGTATTCCTTCTATTCCAGCAATAACGGCTCTCCCGTAAAGACCGCGATCCGCTCCATCCGGGAGCTCCACAGGATCATTCCCAAAGATGTGAAGATCGCCGGCGGATGCTCCACCGGCTACGGAGAGGCTCTCTTAAAGAGCGCCTTCAAGCTCGACCACGGCGAGGTCGAGACGATTGCCCACTATTATGCGGCTGCCTTTTTCGACCCGAAGGTGGACTGCATCCTGGATATCGGCGGACAGGATATGAAATGCATCCGGATCCGGAACGGTGCCGTGGATTCCGTCACCCTCAATGAAGCCTGCTCCTCCGGCTGCGGCTCTTTTATCGAGACCTTCGCAAAATCCCTGAGCTATTCGGTCCAGGATTTCGCAAAAGCGGCTCTTTTTGCGGCGCATCCCATCGACCTGGGAACGCGCTGCACAGTCTTCATGAATTCCCGCGTCAAGCAGGCGCAGAAGGAAGGCGCCGAGGTATCCGATATCTCGGCCGGCCTTGCCTATTCCGTCATCAAGAACGCGCTCTTCAAGGTCATGAAGGTCTCCTCTGCCCAGGAGCTCGGCAGCAACATCGTCGTCCAGGGCGGCACCTTTTACAATGATGCGGTCCTGCGTGCCCTGGAGAAGATCTCCGGCGGCCAGGTCGTGCGTCCCGACATTGCCGGTATCATGGGCGCTTTCGGTGCGGCCCTGATCGCCCGGGAGCGGTATGATGAAGAGATCCCGACCGGCATGCTCTCCTTTGAGGAAATGGAGGACCTGACCTTCGAGACGACCCTTGCAAACTGCGGCCGCTGCAATAACAACTGCCGGCTTACGATCAATCACTTCAGCGACGGACGCCGGTTCATTTCCGGCAACCGGTGCGAGCGGGGCCTCGGACTCGAAAGGTCCGACAACGGCATTCCGAACATGTACCAGTACAAGATGCGCCGTCTTTTCGGCTACCGTCCTCTTCCGAAGGAGCAGGCGGTCCGCGGCACGGTGGGCATTCCGCGTGTCCTGAACATCTACGAGGATTACCCCTTCTGGTATACCTTCTTTACAAAGCTGGGCTACCGGGTCGTACTTTCCCCGCCCGGCACGCACGCGATCTATGAGATGGGCATCGAATCGATCCCGTCCGAATCCGAGTGCTACCCGGCCAAGCTGGCCCACGGCCATATCATGTGGCTGATCGACAGGAAGGTGGATTTCATCTTCTATCCTTCCCTGTTCTATGAAAGGAAAGAGTTCGACCATGCGGACAATCACTACAATTGTCCGATCGTGACCTCGTACCCGGAAAATATCAAAAATAACGTTGAGCAGATCGCGGACGGCGAAGTCGTCTTCCGCCAGCCCTTCATGGCATTTACGGACCTGAACACCGTCACGAAGTCCCTTACGGAGGAATTCAGCGAGATCCCGGCTTCCGAGGTGGCCCGTGCCGCTTCCGATGCGTGGGATGAACTGGCGCAGGCAAGGGAAGATGTCCGCCGGGAAGGAGAAAGAGTCCTGGCCTACATGGAGGAAAACCATGTGCGCGGCATCGTGCTGGCCGGCAGGCCCTATCACCTTGATCCCGAGATCAACCACGGCATTCCCGAGATGATCACCTCCTACGGCTTTGCCGTACTTACGGAGGACGGCATCTCCCATCTGGCTGAACCGGAAAGGCCCATCATCGTCCTGGACCAGTGGATGTATCACTCCCGTCTCTATGCGGCGGCAAGCTATGTCCGCACGCGGGATGACCTGGACCTGATCCAGCTCAATTCCTTCGGCTGCGGCGTGGACGCTGTCACAACGGACCAGGTAAGCGATATCCTCTCCGGTTCCGACAAGATCTACACCTGCCTGAAGATCGATGAAGTCAACAACCTGGGCGCCGCAAGGATCCGCGTGCGGTCTCTGATCGCCGCCATCCGGATCCGGGAAAAGGACAAAGCGCAGCGCACAGTCCGCTCCACTGCCATCAGAAAGGTCCCCTTCACGGAGAAAATGCACGAGGAGAACTATACGATTCTCTGCCCGCAGATGTCCCCGGTCCACTTCGACCTCATCGAGCCGGCTGCCCGCTCCTGCGGCTACAACCTTGTCGTTCTGCAGAATGACAACCGCCGCTCCGTGGACTTCGGCCTGAAATATGTCAACAATGACGCCTGCTATCCGTCCCTGTGCGTAGTCGGCCAGATCATGGAAGCCCTCCACAGCGGCAAATATGACCTGAACCGCACTGCCGTCCTCATGTCCCAGACAGGCGGCGGGTGCCGCGCTTCCAACTACGTGGGCTTTATCCGCCGCGCCCTGAAGAAGGCCGGCATGGAACAGATCCCCGTGATCTCCGCAAACCTTGCGGGCCTGGAGGACAATCCCGGCTTTAAGATCAATCTGCGCCTTGTCTCAAGGCTTGCCATCGCCGTCGTATTCGGGGATGTCCTGATGCGCTGCATTCTCCGCATGCGCCCTTACGAACTGAAGGAAGGCTCCGTGGAGGAGCTCCATCAGGAGTGGCTTCGTAAATGCACCGCATTCCTTACAAAGACCAGGGGGATCCCGCTTCGCAGGGTACAGAAAATGTGCCTGCAGATGATCAGAGAGTTCGATGCCATTCCCATCGATGAGACGCTGCAGAAGCCCCGCGTCGGCATCGTCGGCGAGATCCTGGTAAAATATGCGCCTGCCGCCAACAACCACCTGGTGGAACTTCTGGAACAGGAAGGCGCGGAAGCGGTCGTTCCGGACCTGATGGGCTTTATGCTCTACTGCTTCTATAACCAGATCTACAAGGCGGAATACCTGGGGACCTCCCGGAAAGCCGCCCGCAACTGCAGGCTCGGGATCTTTGCCATTGAAAAGATCGTCCTCGCGCCTGTTTACAAAGCATATGAAAAGAGCCGGCACTTTGCCGCTCCGAAGAGCATCTACCAGCTGGCGGACTATGCCCGCCCGATCGTCTCCCTCGGCAACCAGACCGGCGAGGGCTGGGTCCTGACCGGTGAGATGATGGAGCTGATCCACTCCGGTGCGAAAAACATCGTCTGCACCCAGCCCTTCGGCTGCCTTCCCAACCATGTGGTGGGCAAGGGCGTCATGAAAAAAGTACGCAGGCTCTACCCCGAGGCCAATATCGCCGCGATCGATTACGATCCCGGGGCTTCCGAGGTCAACCAGCTCAACCGCATCAAGCTCATGCTGGCCGGTGCCGTCAAGAACATGCACCGGAAGGCTTCCTGAGCCGGTCCCGCGGATATGTGAAAACCGCCGCGGCACTGCATTGCAGCGGCCCGGAAAAACAAAAAAAGACATGGATAAAGGGATCTGTCCTTCTTTACGAACAGATCCCTTTATCTGTGATCAAATTCCAACGGTCCTACCTCCTTGATCTTACTCTATGACTCGTACTCTTTCCATCTTCTCTTCTTTGTACTGATTGTACGTCAGCGGCCTGTCCATATCCGATTTGACCCTTTCTCGTCAGGTCTGGAATCCTGTATATGCGATCCGGAATTCTCGCTGAATTTTCTTCATGTACTTGAATACTTCGTTTTTGTTCTATGAATTTGGAGATTCAACTGTTAGGCGGTTTGTACCTCCTTTACCTGGATTCCTCTATCTGAAAGAGGTCTTGAGGGGCATCTATAGATGTACTCTTTTTGTATCTCCCTCTGTTGTTTTCTGACTTTAATATAACAGCAGGGCGCATAACTGTCAAGCAATTATGTGCCCTGCTGTATTATTTTCTGATTATTCGCAATACACCTGAGAATTGCCTTAAATTCAGTCCAGAGGATACTTCGCCGTAAGGCTCTCCACAATGGCCCTGGCCGCCGGGATGCCGGCTTCCTTCTCCTTGATGACGATGGAGATGGCCTCGGCGATCCGGTCCATATCCTCGGTGTTCATGCCTCTTGTCGTGACGGCAGGCGTACCCAGGCGGATGCCGCTGGTGACAAAAGGAGATCTCTTCTCATTCGGGATGGTGTTCTTGTTGGCCGTGATATGCGCCTCATCCAGCCACTTCTCCACTTCCTTGCCGGTAAGGTCATATTTTGTAAGATCTACCAGCATGAGGTGGTTGTCCGTACCGCCGGAGACGATGTCCACGCCTCTCTTCATAAGGCCTGCGGAAAGTGCCTGCGCATTGTCCAGGATATGCTGTGCATACTCTTTAAAGGAAGGATCCAGCGCCTCCTTGAAGCAGACGGCCTTTGCCGCAATGACATGCTCAAGAGGACCGCCCTGGGTCCCGGGGAAGACGGCTTTGTTCAGCTTGTACTTCTCCGCCGCTTCCTTTGTCGCAAGAATGAGGCCGCCTCTGGGGCCGCGGAGTGTTTTGTGGGTGGTCGTTGTCACGATGTCGCACCACGGGAACGGATCCGGATGAAGGCCCGTTGCCACAAGGCCCGCAATGTGGGCGATATCCGCCATGAGTACAGCGCCCACTTCATCCGCTACCTCGCGGAATTTTCTGAAATCGATGGTTCTCGCATAGGCGGAAGCGCCTGCGATGATCATCTTGGGCTTTGCTTCCTTCGCGATCCGCATCAGCTCCTCATAATCGATGAAGCCGTTCTCATCCACACCGTAAGGCACGATATTGAAATAAGTTCCGGAAATGTTGGCGGGCGAGCCGTGGGTCAGGTGTCCGCCCTGGTTCAGGTTCATGCCCATGAGCGTATCGCCGGGCTTTAATACGGCAAACTCCACCGCAAGGTTTGCATTGGCACCGGAATGGGGCTGTACGTTGGCGAATTCGCAGTGGAACAGCTCCTTTGCCCTTTCGATCGCCAGCGTTTCAACGACATCCACAAATTCACAGCCGCCATAGTAGCGCTTTCCCGGATATCCTTCCGCATACTTGTTGGTCAGGGGGCTTCCCATCGCTGCCATGACCCTCTTGCTGACCCAGTTCTCGGATGCGATCAGTTCGATGTGATCGTTCTGCCGTCTGAGTTCATGGTCGATCGCTTCTGCGATCTCAGGATCAAAGGCTCTGACTTCGTCTAATGAATACATCTGCATGTCCTCCTTTCGGAAAGTGTCCCCGATACTCACCATTCCAGTTCAAATTCTTTCTTCAGCCAGTACATAATATACAAATTTAAACCGCTTGTCCATACAAATTGCCCATAAAAACATTCAAAACCCCGGTTTTTTCAGCATTCTAATTCTTGAAGGCCCGGTAATTCAGCAGTACGATATGAATGAAATAATTCTGTAATATTTTAATGCCGTAAGAACGGCAGAGGATAACATACCGAATGTACACATTTTATCAGGAACTGAAAAAATCGGATCACCGGCTCTCCTGGCTCTTTGACTATTCCAGGGAAGCCTGGCCGATGATCGTATATATCGTCTTCTATTTTGTATGTTTCCGGCTGCTGGAATCGGCACACAGGATTTCGTATCACGTCATCCACACACCCGTGGATGACATGATCCCCTTCGCGGAGATCTTCGTCGTTCCGTATCTGGTCTGGTTCCCGTACATGTTCCTTCTTGTCACCTATCTGTATATCTGCGACAGGAAGAGCTACTACCGTACGGCCCGTATCCTGTGCGCCGGCATGACGCTGATGCTCGTGATCTCTCTTCTTTTCCCGAACATCCAGAACCTGCGGCCCGCCGTCATGCCCAGGGACAATGTCTTTACCCGGCTGATCCTCCGGCTTTATGCCGCCGATACGCCGACCAACATTTTCCCGAGCATCCATGTGTTCAACACACTGGCTGTGATCTTCGGGCTTTCGGGAAGCAGGACCGCTCTTGGCCGCTCATGGGCCGGAAAAGTCATGTATGTCACGGTCGGAGTCCTGATCATCCTCTCCACCATGCTGATCAAGCAGCATTCCCTCTGGGACGTTGCCTTCGCCTTTGTGTTCTACTACATCTGCAGGCGGCTGGAAGCTGTCAGGCTTCCGCAGCGGCTTGGCAGAAAGAAACGGGAAAGGGGCCTTTTACACTGAGCCCGCATTAGGCCGGCCGGAAAGGCGTTCCCCTTCCAAAGTCATAAAAATAAGAAGATCCCTGTCATGCGGACTGTGCATCCGTGACAGGGATCTTTTGTGTATCCGTTTAATTGAAATTGAAGAAATGCCTTGCGATCTTGTAGGCTTCCGTTGTGAGGGCCCGGCCGCCTCTTCCGGGAAGGTTCATGGAAATCCCGAAGATCCCGCTCCGGAGCTTTAAGAACAGGAAATAATCCTTCTGCCTGACGTATTTCCAGAGCTCATCCTTCTTGGCCAGATCCTCCGGCGTATTGGAAAGGATCGCCAGTACCGAAGAGACCGTCATGATGATCTCCAGATAGTGGTACATGTACTTTCTCAGCTTCTCGTGGGCGTTGATGAGCGGCTGGTTCTCTTTTGCCGTATAATAATCCACCATCAGCTTCGTTACGCGGATCTGCTGGTCGATCCTCGAGATCATGACCTTCTGGTTGACGGACTGGTCGACTCTGCCGATGTAATAATAGTAAAGATTGATATCCAGGTAATACATGTTCTTTACATACGGCAGCGGATTGAAGACATAGATGTTGTCCACATAGAAGCAGTGCTCCGGAAGCCTGAGCCCGCTCTCCCGAAGGAGCTTGGTCCTGAAGATCACCGAATGCATCAGGATATAGTGTCCCTTGAAGAAGTGTCCCACTTCCTCCCAGGTGAACATCCGGTTAACGGGGAGCGTGCGCCGGTACTGGATCACCTTGTGTCTTGCCTCTCCTTCCTTGTCATAGACATAATTGCAGAGAAGCATATCCAGCTGGGGCGTTCCGCCGTTCAGGTCATGCAGGGTCTTCAGCACCTTCTTATAAGCGCTTTCCTTCAGGGTATCGTCGCTGTCCACGACCTTGAAGAAAACGCCGGTCGCATTGTCGATTCCCGTATTCACGGCACTTCCGTGGCCGCCGTTCTCCTTGTGGATGACGCGGACGATATTGGGATTCAGCGCCTGGTACTTGTCCGCGATCTCCGCCGTCCGGTCCCTGGATCCGTCGTCTACGATCAGGATCTCCACATCGTCCCCGCCGACCAGCAGGGAATCGATGCATTTGCTCATATAGGCTTCGGAATTATAGCACGGTACGCAAATTGTAAGAAGCTTCATCGGCTCACCTTCTTTCCAGTTCATATCTGCTGATCGTATTCAGGCAGTCCTTCAGGTCCAGGTACCTCGTCTCCAGGTCTGCCGGCGGCACCTCTACGCCGCAGGCGACTGCCATTGTATCGATCAGGCTGTCCGTCAGGACAGGACGCATCAGATCGAGGATCCGTATCCTGTCCCGGATCCGGTCCGCATCCAGAAAATCCATAAGAAGCTCCTGTGCATCCCGCATATGCTCCTGCTCCATCATCATTATCCTCCAAAGGGTATTTTCAGCAAAATACCCTTTTCTTCCCGTTCACCCCGTATGCTCACAGTCCTGCGCAGCACCGGATGATCAGTCTTTCCACGGCCAGCTTGTCCCCGATCTTTCCGCTCTTGTAATCCATGTCGGTCCCTACACACAGCTGCAGCGCCTTCTCCAGGTCCTTCTCCGAATACCTGTTTGCAAGCGGAAGGAGCTTTGCCTTGATGATATAGGGACTCTTAAAATGCAGCCTTGCCGCGATCTCATCGACCCCGGCGCCCCGGTCCTTCAGGTCCGTGATATGCAGAAGCTGGGTATACTGCCGGATCATCAGCGCAAGGATCACCTGGGGCTTTGTCTGGAGCTTTACAAGGTCCATGTAGATCGAAAGCGCGCCCCTGGGATCTTTTGAGACAATGGCCGTGATCATATCGAAGATCCTGTCCCGGACCTGGCGGCAGCAGATGCTCTCCACGTCCTCCCGGGTGATCTTGTCCTTTCCGTCGCAGAAGGCGGAAAGCTTCGCGGCTTCGCTCTTAATATTGAGCATATCCTCTCCCGTGTATTCCAGGAAAAGATCGAGGGCATCCGCATAGACCATCCTTCCGGGCGCCTTCAGAAGACCGGCCGCCCATTTCCGAAGGCTCGCCGGATCCGGCGTTCCGCATTCCATCACAAAGCCGAGGCTCCGGATCGTCTTTACGAGCTCCGTCTTATTATCGATGGCCGCCGATACGAAGACGATCGCCGTAGTATCCGGCATGTTCGGCAGATACTGCGCAAGAATGCTGGCTTCATTGGAAGCCTTGGGGAGCAGGAAGGAATCCTCAATGAGAATGACCCGTCTTTCGGCAAAAAAGGGAAGCGTTTCGGCAAGATCCTTTACTTCCTCTACCGTAAACTCACTGCCTGTGAAAACAGAGCAGTTCATCGGATCCGCGCCGTCAAGCAGCGCTTCCTTCAGTTTGTCCCGGTTCTGCGTGCGCAGATAATCCTGGTCCCCGCAGATGAGATAGAGGTTCCCAAGATCTTTCTCCCGGATCTGCCGGTTGAGTTCATTCTGAAGATCGCTGTAATTGTTTTCCTTCTTCCTGGCCATGGGCTTATTTTACTCCAAAATGATTGTCTTCTCAACCGGAACGGCAGGAAGGAAGGGCGCGGTCTTCATATGTTTTCCATCCGTCCATACCGTGATCTCCCCGCAGTCCTTCGTGCACAGGATCCGCTCCCGGGGCGTCCCGTCTCTTTCCAGTCTTTCCAGGAGTGCCCTGTGGGGATGTCCGTAGGGATTGTTCCTCCCTGCCATGATCACCGCGGTATCGGCATCCGCAAGCTCCAGGAAGGCATCGCAGGTGGAGCCGCTGCTTCCGTGGTGTGCGGCCTTCAGGCAGGTAAGCCTTATCGTGCCATCCTTCCCTGCGTTTGAAAATGCGTTTTCTTCCTGTTTAAGATACCGGATAAGCGCCAGTTCCCCTTCTCCTTCGAGGTCTCCTGTTAAAAGCGCCGAAAACCTTCCGTACCGAAGTCCCACAACGCAGGATCCTTCATTGGCGGAAAGGTACGTTCCCTTTCTCTTTGGGTGCAGGACATACAGGTCTGCGCCTCCCAGATGGATCTCATCCCCGGCTGCCGTATGGAAAACAGGGATCCCCGCGGCCTTGGCGGCACTTTCAAGGCGCGCATAATTCTCCCCCCGCTCTTCTTCCGCGATATCCGGTAAAAGAAGCCTCCTTACCCGGACCGGAGCCCCCTCATCCTCCAGAAGCTCTGCCAGCGCGCTGCAGTGGTCCGTATCTTCATGGGAAAGTATGGCACAGTCGATCTTCTGTACGCCGTAATACTGAAGAAGCGGCAGGAGCCGGTATTTGTAAAGGTGCTTCTGGTCCGAGCTTCCGCAGTCCACCAGGATGTTCCTGCCGCCTGCGCAGATCAGGATCCCGTCGCCCTGCCCCACGTCCATGAAATGGATCGAAAGGCCGTAGGAAAGATCCGCCGTAAGGAAAAAGACACAGGCGGAAAGCCAGACGCACCGAAGGACCTTTGGGTATGCTTTCCGGAAGGCTGCGGGGATCAGAAGAAGCAGCAGGTAGACCCCTGCCTGCCAGAGGGGCCGGAAGCCGCAGACACAGGTATTTCCCGGAATCCCCTTCTGAATGGAACAGGCAGCATAATAGAAATAGAGGACGATCCGGACAACGATGCCGGCCGCCCTGCCGGCAGGGACAAAGAACGCCCCCAGGATCAGCGCCGCCATGCCGCCTGTCACGGCCATGCCCATCAGCGGGATCACGGCAAGATTCAGGAGAACGGAAAAGGCCGGGAACGTTCCGTAGGACCTGAGGCTCACGGGAAGTGTCATAAGCGGCACACAGAAGGCCTTTCCGACTCTGCCGGGCAGAAGGTCCGAAAGCAGCGCGATGCCCAGAACGGCGCCGAAGGAGAACAGGAAACCGGGGTGATCCAGAAAGGCCGGCTCCTGCAGGATCAGGAGAATGCCGGCGGCCGAAAGCGCCGTCAGAAGGTCATAGGTCCTCCCGAGGGCCAGGGCGCCCATACGGATCGCAAACATGAAGATGGCGCGAAGGGCCGATACGCTCATGCCCGTCATCTTTCCGTAAAGGAGCATGACAAGGACGGCAAGGGTCCCGGCAAAAGGCGGCGGAATGCAAAGGACCAGCCCTCCTTTTCCGGTGCTTTCGGGAAGCGGGACGGCGATCTTTCGAAGAAGGGAATACAGTCCCGCACCCAGAAGAGATATATGGAGTCCCGAGATCGCAAGGACATGGATGATCCCGCTCCCCGCGTACAGGTCCTTGAGGTCATCATCAAGAAAGCCCTTCTCACCGAGAAGAACGGCTTTCATGACTGCCGCATCTTTCCCCGGCAGGCAGTTGTCCAGTATGTCCGCGCTTTTTCGCCTGAACCGGTAAAGTCTCTCTCCCAGAAGATCCCGGGAGGGGCCGGTCTGCGTGATCTTCGCATTCCGGATCTGATAGGCATAATGCAGGATGTGGTAATACTGACGGCTGTCAAACTCGCCGTGATTGGTCGCTTCCGGAAAACAGGAAAGATTTCCCTCTACGGTGACCGGCGATCCCACCGGCACTGTGTCGGCTTCCGGTCCTCCATGGACCAGGACCCGGTCCTTTGTTCCGGCACCGGGCAGGTCCGCCCGGACATGGGAAACGGTCAGGAGCACCTCCTCGTCCCCGCCTTTTTGTTTCCTCTCCTTGGAAGAAACGATGCCGCGGATGCATACCTGCCTGCGGTCGCAGGATGCAAAGGAGGGGATCCCGGGCGGCATGAGCCGCTGCAGGATCCATACAGCTGTCAGAAAGACCAGTGCCGCAAAGCACAGGGGTCTTTTCATATGGATGTGACAAACTCCTTATGATCAGTCTTCCGCTTCTCCCTCCACAACGGTCAGGTTGCGTTCGAAGACGGTCTGCAGATTGGCGATCTCCATGAAATTCACGGAGGTATTGCCTTCAACGGAGATCTGGACCCGGGAGACTGTCCCGAGTTCGATCAGAGAATTGACAAGAGAATATACGGCCACCTGGGGCGTGACCTTATAGGGCTGGATCAGGAACGAGCTGTCCAGGTTCACATAACATACCCCGTCGCGCGTCGTTACATTCAGCACCTTAGTGTCCGGATTCAGCGCGGGATACACCGCATTGCTGTTGGGCCCTTTGAGCACCTGCTCGACGACAAGGCGCTCCAGGGCAACGTTGCTGTTATAGACCACGTTCCGGTACGTGTCCACCAGCCTGTCTCCCGTTTCATTTGCAAAATACAGGTGCAGGCGGATCCTTTCGTAATTGCTGATCTCGTTCCCGGAGCTGCTGATGAACTGGTCCGCCGTCATACCGACGCCCGGCGCCCCGTTCTCATCCGGAAGGGCCTGTCCCGCTGCCGTGATGAGTACGCTCCCCACCTCGTCAAGCTGGCACATGGTATTAACGATCGCTGCCCTGGTAAGGATCTCCAGGATCGGATCCAGTTCCAGGTACTCCTGCGACATATCGATCGTCAGCCGCCCTTCCACCAGCTGCCAGGACTGCACGGTAAAGCCCGCGATCGGAGGAAGGAGCTGCACGTTCCCTTCGGCCGGTGAAGAAAGCTCTTCTTCGAACAGGCCGATCATCTCCTCCGCATCCCCTGTATCCTCTCCGCGGAAGGTCACCGGTACGATGGTCGTGGCCGCCTTGTTCAGGTAATACAGACGGTATCCGTTCTCCTCCGGCGCCGCAGAAGCACAGGCAGTACAAAGGAAAAGCATCACCAGCAGCGCTCCCGTAAGAAGGAGCGCTCCGGAAAGCTTTCTTCCCCGGTATGAAATTGTCCTATTATCCGCTAATTTCATAAACCTCAGCTCTGGACCGGAATGTAATTCAGGGGAACCGTGACCGTAAACACGGTGCCGGTCCCTTCCTCACTCTTGACTTCGATCGTCCCCTTATGGAGAAGAACGGCACTCTTTGCAATGGAAAGGCCGAGGCCCGTACCGCCGATCTCTCTCGAGCGGGACTTGTCGACCCGGTAGAATCTCTCGAAGATCCTGCCGACCGATTCCGCCGGGATGCCGGGGCCGGTATCCTCCACCGTAACGATCAGGTTCTTATGGTCCGAATCGATCGTAACGGTCACTCTTCCGTGCTCTTTGTTATACTTGACGGCATTCTCGATGAGGTTCGAGAACACCATCGTCATCTTCACTTCATCGATCTCCGCCGTCACCTCACGCTCCGAGACGAGCACCAGTTCGATATCTCTGGGCTGTGCCAGGGGACGCATCCTTTTCAGCAGGATCTCGACCAGTTCGTTGATATTGACCGCCTTGACATTCATGGTGACCTTGCGCCGGTCCATGCGGGCAAGGCTCAAAAGCTCCTGGATCATGCGGTTTTCCCGGTCCAGTTCGTTGTTGATGTCCTGCAGGAATTCACGGTACATTTCCGGCGGAACGCCGTCGCCCTGCTGCAGAAGCGAATCTGCCAGGACCTTCATGGAAGTCATCGGCGTCTTCAGCTCATGGGACACGTTGGAAACGAATTCCTGACGGGATTCATCCAGAGCCCGCATTCTCCCCAGGACCTGGTTGAAGGCATCCACGATATGCTCGGTCTCCAGATAGTCGTTGGCCGTAACGGGACGGCTGGTATAGCCCGCCTGCACATCCGCGATCGCACGGGTCAGCTTGTCAAAGGGACGAAGAAGCCCGCCGGATGCCAGGATGGCGATGGCGAATACCACAAGGACGACCACGATCTGCATCAGGCTGGCCCTGCGGCCCAGGTTCTCTATCGTGGCCATGATCGAATCCGTGGAAATACTGCCCAGGATAACACCTCTTACGTGCTCCTCCGCCGTATCGCGCGGTCCCAGATAGTCTCCGCTTTCCAGGGATGCCGTTTCCACGATCGGGATGACCATCTCGATGAAGCCTTCCTTTTTCCGGTAACGCGAAGAGATCCCATTGCTCCCGTAACGGAGGCATTTGACGACATCCTCGGAAACGACCGTCTTGCCGGTCGCCATTTCGTAGGTGTCCTTGATGACCCGGAGCTTGTCGTCGATGACAAGGACTCTTCCGTCATAGAAGGAGGAGAACTGTGCAAGCTCCGCATTCACGACGGCCGAATCCGGCGTGCCCAGGTAATCGTACGTGATAAGGTGATTTGCAAGGATCCGGAGCTGGGTCTGGGCTTCTGATGTGCGCACGTTGACGACCCTGCTCTCATAGTTGGAAAGGATCCCGTACCGGAGGATGATCCCCGGTATGGATCCGATAAGAAACATGATAATGAAGATTCGGAACTTCAGGCTCCGAAGAATCGGAATTTTACTTAATAAAACAGCCATATCTCAGCTGCGATGCTCCTGATAATAATATCCTACGCCCCACTTTGTCTGCACATAGCGAGGCTCGGAGGGACTCGGCTCGATCTTCTCGCGAAGACGCCGTACATGTACGTCAACGGTCCTCTCATCTCCGGTATTGTCGCTCCCCCAGATCAGCTTCAGGAGCTTCGCCCTGTCAAAGACCTTGCCGGGATGGGAAACGAGGAATTCCAGGAGTTCGAACTCCTTGGAGGTAAGACCGACCTCCCTGCCGGCGATATAGAGGCGCCGGTTCTCCTTGTCCAGCTTCAGGTCTCCGCTTTCGATGACATTCTCCTCCTGGCGGCTTTCCTTTGCGGAAACACGCCGCAGGATCGCCTTGATCCTAGCCTTGACTTCCAGGATGTTGAAGGGCTTGGTGATGTAGTCGTCCGCGCCGTACTCCAGGCCGAGGATCTTATCCATATCCTCGCCCTTCGCCGTCAGCATGATGACCGGAACATCCGAAAACTCGCGGATCTGCTGGCATACCTCCAGACCGCTTATTTTGGGGAGCATAAGATCCAGGAGAACGATGTCATACCGGTTCTGCCGGACCATTTCCAGGCCCTCTTCTCCGTCATAGGCCGCGTCCACTTCGTAATTGTCCTGTTCCAGGCTGAAGCGAAGGCCCTTTACGATCAGTTTTTCATCATCGACGACCAGAATCTTCTTTCCCATTTGCTACCTGCCATCCGTATAAGCTGTACCTGCCATGCACGCGTGTGCGTTTTCCGTCAGCGTCCCGTGCATATCCTGTCCCTGATCTTTTCGTAAGCGCCCTGTTTGATGCCGCTCACCTGCATGATCTCTTCCGGCGAGGAAAAACCGTGATGCTCTTCCCTGTAGGAAAGGATCGCATCCGCCCTGCTCGTCCCGATCCCGGGAAGGAGCATGAGCGTCTCCTTATCCGCCGTATTGATATTGATCCTTCCGTCCTGCTCCCCGGATGAAATGCTTCCGTCATCCGCGTAAACTCCCTGCTCCTGCTCCTCGCCCAGATACGGGATCCGGACCCGGACGCCGTCCGTAAGAAGCTGCGCCTGGTTGACGGCATCGGCGTCCGCTTCTTCCAGAAGCCCGCCTGCCAGCTCCACCGCTTCGAAGATCCTGCTGCCTTCCGGAAGCAGGTACACGCCGGGCTCCCGCACGGCACCGCACAGATAGACGTAGATCTTTGCCGGCTCCTGCACGGGCGCATCAGACTCCGAAAGCACCGGCACGCTTTCCGTATCCTGCGCTCCGGCGCTCATCCGCGTTTTTTCCTCCTTTTCGGAAGCATCCGCATAAGAAGACTCCTGCGGCGAACGGATGACCAGCGTATCCGAACCTCCGCAGGCAGAAAAGCCAAGGCATACGACTGCCACCGTAATGCCGAGAAGGATCATACCGACCCTGTTTTCCATAACGGACCTCCTCTCTGTTCCCCGGCCTTAAAAAGCCGGGAACAATGCCGTGAAGGCCCCGTCATGCATGTAATATTCTATCCCAAACCGCCGCCGGATTCAACAATCCGTCCCCGGTTTCGGGCCGTTATCAGTCGCCGCCCGTAAGCTCCGCCGCGATATCCACGGGCTCCGGGTCCTCAAGCTTCGGCACCTCGATGTCCGTTCCCGAGATCTGCACGAACATCTGCTCCGTCAGTTCCCGGAGCGTCTCATTGGCGTCCGCTCCTCTCCAGATCCTGGAGAAGGCGTTCTCGAGAAGCAGCCAGAAATTGCTGCATTCCCGCAGCTTCGTGATCGGAATGGAGTCCTCGTAAGCCTCCATGAAGCCGTTCATGTGCCTGTCTTCATAGGGATAGGTCCTCTGGGCGCAGGGCTTGCCCGTCATTTCGTAGAATCTTCCGATATGGCTGTAGAGCATGTAGCGCGCGAAGCGGTGGGCCGCCTCCTGCTCTTCGGAATATCCGTTGACGGCAATGCACTGGGTCACGGACATGGTCTTGGTAAGAAGGTCCTGGGTCAGCTCCGGGATCCGGACGACGCCGTAGTCCACCTGGGAAGCGCCGGATGCCACCTTGTCCCGGATCGTCCTGACCGCATCCGAGGTCGCGACGGTGAATACGATCCTGCCTGCCGCAAAATCGTCGATCACGCTCCCGTAGTCGTCGTTCTCCGCATCAACGGAAAAATATGTGTTCAGCTGCTGGTAGACCTTCAGGCACTGGATCGCATTTTCGGAATAGATGAGGATATCATCGTGGTCATCCCCGCAGGGACCGCCCATGTTGATATAGTTCCCCACAAAATAGTAATTGTAGAAAATATCGCCGACGTCCCACTTGAAGACGTCCGTTACCTGTTCCGGCGCGTTGAAGCTGTTCGCCAGCCGGATGACGTCCAGCATCGAGTGCGGCACCGTCTCCTCCAGGCTCTTTCCCGCCGTGTCCGCCATCTGCTGCAGGTACTCCTTATTGTACAGGAAGGCCGCCGTTTCATAGCTGAGGGGATAGGCGATGTATTTTCCCTTGTAGCTGACGGCATCCAGTGCGGGACCGGGATAGGTGATCCCGTCCTCGAAATGGTTCACGTCCTCCACCTCGGAGGTAAGGCCTGCCATCGCCGCCCTCTCCAGGGAATCATTGGTGATGATATACAGGTCCGGGAACTCCTCGTCTCCCGTGGACGCCCGGTAGATCTTCTCGAAATAATCGGCGTCGTCGATCAGCCTCGGTTCCACGCGGTAGCGGCTGTCCGTCCGGTTGAAGGCCACGGCCGTATCCCGCAGGTAATCCGTGAGGTTCGCATCCGTATACCACAGATCCAGTGTTGTTTTACGCGAAAAAAGGGATCCCGAACTTTGCCCGGTCTCCCCGCCTGATAATATGGAAATACCGATCAGCGCCGCCAGCAGCACAAGGGCTGCCAGGGCGGAGAACAGTCTTTTTCTGTAATTCATTCCGTTACTGATCCTTTGGCTCCGCAGTACCCGGATGCGCTTTCCTATACTTCCGCAAGGACGCTGTCCAGGATCGCGGTCATTTCGTCAATGTCGTCTTTCGTCACCACAAGAGGCGGAACGAAACGCAGGATATTGCTTCCCGCATTGATCAGGATAAGTCCCCGGTCCATGCCTTTGATGATGATGTCCGAAACGGGCCTGTCGAAGACAAGGCCCTGCATAAGGCCTCTTCCCCTGCGCTCCGTAATGAAGGGATACCTGTCGGCAAGCGCCTGGAGTTTTTCCTCCAGATAGGGGGCCGTTTCCCTTACATGCTCTATTATATGGTCCTTTTCATATAATTCAAGGACTTTGCAGACTGCCGCACAGGCGAAGGGATTTCCGCCGTAGGTCGTACCGTGGTCGCCGGCCTTCAGACTGTTTTGCCCTACTTCTTCCGTCATCAGGAAGGCGCCGACGGGAACACCGCAGCCAAGGGCCTTGGCGCTTGTCATGATGTCCGGCCGGATCCCGTATTTCTGCCAGGCGTACATATAGCCGGTCCTGCCCATGCCGCACTGGATCTCGTCGAAGATCAGGAGTGCGCCGTTCTCATCGCAGAGCCTGCGTACGCCCCTAAGGAACTCCTCCGTAGCAGGCGTAAGTCCGCCCTCGCCCTGGACAGGCTCCAGGATAACGGCTGCCGTATCCTTTGTGATCAGCGCTTCCACAGAGGAAAGATCGTTGAACGCCGCGAATTTCACGCTTCCCGGCATCCTTCCGTAATTCTCCCGGTAGTGGGCATTGCCGGTGACCGAAAGTGCGCCGTAGGTGCGTCCGTGGAAGGAATGCTCCATGGCGATCACATCATGCTCGCCGCTCCCCTTGACCGTGTTCGCATATTTGACGGCCGCCTTCAGGGCGCCCTCCACGGCCTCCGCGCCGGAATTGGTGAAAAAGACCCGGTCCATGCCGGATACCTTCTTCAGAAGGCCCGCCGCTTTAATCGCAGGCTCGTTGTAGAAATAGTTGGAGGTGTGCAGGACCTTGTCGATCTGGGCCTTTAAGGCATCGTTGTATTCCCGGTTCCCGTAGCCCAGGGCAAAGACCGCGATGCCCGCCACAAAGTCAAGGTACCGCTTGCCGTTCACATCATACAAAGACACGCCTTCGCCCCGGTCCAGTACGATCTGGTACCGGTTGTAGGTGTGCAGAAGATCCTTTTCCGCCTGCTCGATCAGCGCTTTCATCTTATCCGCCATGGATCTGTTCCTCCGATTTTCCCTGTCTTACTGCGCCTTTTCCGCCGTCTGGTTCACATCGTCCAGAAGGTCCGCATCATTGTAGAACATCGTTCCGTTGCCCTTGTTGGTAAAGATCTCCAGAAGGATGCTGTGCGGGATGCGTCCGTCCAGGATATGGACCCTGTTGACGCCGCCCCGTACGGCTTCCGTACAGTTGGAGAGCTTCGGCAGCATACCGCCGCCGATCATGCCGCCCGAGATCAGGTGCTCCGCTTCCGTGCAGCTGATCCTGGAGATAAAGGAAGACTTATCGTTGAAGTCGCGGTACAGGCCTTCCACATCGGTCAGATAGACCAGCTTATCGGCGCCTACCGCCGTTGCGATGGCACAGGCGGCTTCATCCGCATTGATGTTGTAGGTGGCAAAATCCTCCCCGAGGCCGATGGGTGCGACAATGGGAAGATAATCCTTCTCCAGAAGGTCATAGAGGATTCTCGGCCGGACCTTGGTGATCTCCCCGACAAAGCCGATGTCCTGTCCGCCGGACAGACGCTTCTTCGCGGTCAGGAGCCTTCCGTCCTTGCCGCTTACGGAAACGGCTTTGACGCCCAGCTCTTCGACCATCGTGACCAGGTCCTTGGAGACCTTCCCCAGGACCATCTCGGCGATCTCCATGGTCGCGGCATCCGTGACCCGGAGGCCTCCTACGAACTTTGCCTCATTGCCGGTCTTTTCGACCCATGAGGAAATGGCCTTGCCGCCGCCGTGGACGATGATGGGCTTGAAGCCGACCAGCTTCAGAAGGGTAACGTCCTTGATGACGTTTCTCTGCAGCTGCGGGTCCGTCATGGCGCTTCCGCCGTATTTTACGACAATGATCTTTCTGTTGAACTTCTGGATATAGGGCAGCGCCTCGATCAGGACCTCTGCCTTTTTCTGTGCTTCCAGCTGATATTCATTCATTCCGGTCCATCCTTTCCTTCCGTATCAGGAACGGTAATCCGCATTGATCTTTACGTAATCGTAGGTAAGGTCACATCCCCACGCAGTGGCCTCTGCCTCTCCCATGTGCATGTCGGAGACGATCCTGACCTTGTCCGAAGAGAGCATCTTTTTCGCATCCTCCTCGGAGTAGTCCGCGGCGCTTCCGTTCGTGAAGATCAGGAGCTTTTCTTCTTCGCTTTCAAAATACAGATCCACATGGTCCGGATCGAAAACGGCACCCGAATATCCGAGGGCGCACAGGATCCGTCCCCAGTTCGCGTCCTTTCCGAAAACGGCCGCCTTGGTAAGGTTCGACTCGATGACCGATTTTGCCAGGATCCTGGCGTTCGCCTCCGTATCCATATGGATCACGCAGGATTCGATCAGCTTCGTAGCGCCCTCTCCGTCGCCCGCCATCATCTTGGCAAGCTCCAGGCATACCGCTTCCAGCGCCTCGTAAAAAGCATCGTAGTCTTCATTCTTCTTAGTGATCTTCGTATTGCCGGCAAGGCCGTTTGCAAGAACAAGGAAGGTATCGTTGGTGGACATGTCCCCGTCCACCGAGATCATGTTGAAGGTCCTGTCCGCGGCTTTGGATACGGCTTCCTGCAGAAGGCTCTTTTCGATCGCAATATCCGTGGTGACATAGGCCAGCATGGTGCACATGCCGGGGTGGATCATGCCGGAGCCCTTGCTCATGCCGCCGATCGTGACGGTCTTTCCGCCGGCTTCAAAGCAGTACGCTGCCTGCTTGTCGATGGTATCCGTCGTCATGATCGCCTTTGCCGCAGCATCGCCTGCTTCGATCGAAGGGGACTTTTCCGCTGCCATGGTCTTAACGCCGGCAACGATCCTGTCGATGGGAAGCTGCATGCCGATGACGCCGGTGGATCCCACAAGGACCGAACGGACGGGAATGTCCAGAAGGTCCGCCGCGGCCTGTGCGGTTTTCTCGCAGATTGCAAGACCTTCTGCTCCGGTGCAGGCGTTCGCGATGCCGGAATTGACGACCACGGCGTGGACCTCTTCCTCCGACTCCCGCACGATCTGTCTGTCCCAGATGACAGGCGCTGCCTTTACTATATTGGAAGTAAAGGTCCCGGCAGACGTGCAGGGCGCCGCCGAATAGATGAGGGCCATATCGGTCCTTCCCTTATATTTGATCTGTGCGGCGCAGGATGCCGCTTCAAATCCCTGCGCGGCCGTCACGCCGCCCGTGATTTTCTTCATGTCCGTGTTTCCTCCTCTGTGATGAATCTGGTGATATTATTCTCATTCAGTACAAAGTCATAATAATTCAGGTCTGTCCGCCGGTTCCAGCCGATGGTCTTCCAGAAGGCGTTGCCGATATCGTTCCTGGTAAAGGCGACCAGCGTGACCTTGTTGATCCCCAGCTCCCGGAGCTTCCGCATGCAGTAGCCGACCATCTGCCGGCCGATCCCGATCCGTCTGTATTCCTTCAGTACGCAGACATGATACAGCATGCTCTGGCGGCCGTCGTTCCCGCACAGGATGGAACCGACGATGCGGCCCTGCGTTTCGGCAACGACGCTGGTCTCGGGATTGCGCTCTATGAATCTGGCGATGTCCTCCCGGGAGTCATCGATACTGCGGATGCCGAATCCCTGGATCGTAAGCCAGAGGGCATGGACCTCGTCATAGTCCTCCAGTTTCATGGGCCTTATCGTGATACTGCCTTCCAAATCTGATTCCCTTTCCCGGGCCTGGGACCGGCCTTTGTCTTTCGTTAAATACAGTACATTTTCGAATATTATAAAAGTAACAGTGCTACTATACAACCAATATCGGATATTTGCAAGCAGAATCTATATTTATGCATTATACACTGCATAAAAATGCATAAATTTAAATCAAATCCGATAAAATTACCGGTTTGTGAATATTTTTCCACTTGCAATTCCTCTCCCGCGGTTGTATAGTCTTATCAGCATCTGCTACGGAGGAAAATAAAATGGCAAAAGAAAAAGTAATACTTGCTTATTCGGGCGGTCTTGATACCACCTGCATCATTCCCTGGCTGAAAGAGAATTATAATTATGACGTTGTATGTGTATGCATCGACGTCGGCCAGGAATCCGAACTGGACGGTCTGGATGAAAGAGCAAAATACTGCGGTGCGGACAAGCTCTATATCCTTGACGTTACGGATGAATTCTGCGACGAGTACATCGCGCCCTGCATCCGTGCACACGCGGTCTATGAGAACAAATACCTGATCGGCACTTCCATGGCAAGGCCCCTCATCGCCAAGAAGCTGGTCGAGATCGCCCGCAAGGAAGGCGCTGTCGCCATCTGCCACGGCGCGACCGGCAAGGGCAATGACCAGATCCGTTTCGAGCTGGGCATCAAGGCTCTCGCTCCCGACATCAAGATCATCGCCGCATGGAGAGATGACAAGTGGACCCTCGATTCCCGTGAATCCGAGATCGAATATGCAAAGGCCCACGGGATCCATCTTCCCTTCTCCGCTGATTCCAGCTACAGCCGCGACAGGAACATCTGGCACATCAGCCACGAAGGCCTCGAACTGGAAGATCCTTCCAACGAGCCCAATTATGACCACCTTCTCGTCCTGAGCGTACCGCCGGAGAAGGCACCCGACAAGAAGACCTATATCACCATCGATTTCGAAGCCGGCCTTCCCGTTGCCGTGAACGGTAAGAGAATGAAGCTTTCCGATATCGTCCGGACGCTGAACAAACTGGGCGGCGAGAACGGTGTCGGCATCGCGGATATCGTGGAGAACCGCGTCGTCGGCATGAAGAGCCGCGGTATCTACGAGACCCCCGGCGGAACGATCATCTACGAAGCGCATCAGCAGCTGGAAGAGCTGATCCTGGACCGCGAGACCTATGAAGAGAAGCTGGACATGGGCCGCAAGTTCGCGAGCCTTGTCTATGAAGGAAAGTGGTTCTCTCCTCTTCGCGAGGCGGAGCAGGCCTTCATCGAATCCACACAGAAATATGTCACGGGTCAGGTAAAGCTGGCGCTGTATAAGGGTAATATCATCAAGGCAGGCACCACATCGCCGTATTCCCTGTACAATGAGAGCATCGCTTCCTTCAAGACCGGCGATATGTACGATCATCACGACGCTTCCGGTTTCATCAGTCTCTATGGTCTTTCCACCAAGGTCAGGGCCATGAAGATGCAGGAAGTCAAAAACAATATGAACTGACAGGAAAAAGGGTTGCATTTACGGATGCAGCCCTTTAAATTTATTGGGAGAAAACAAAAAGGACGGACCTGTTTTGGAACTTTTGAATGAACTCTCCAATCTCCCCATGATGCGCCTGAACTCCCTTTCGCTGATCGGCATCTATTTCCTTGCCGTGAACGTGATCGCCTTCGCGGGCATGGGAATCGACAAATTCAAGGCGATCCACCGCCTGTGGCGTACGCCGGAGGCCGTCCTGTTCCTGCAGGCCCTCGCCGGCGGAGTACTGGGAAGCCTTGCCGGCATGCTGGTGTTCCGGCACAAGATCCGCAAGAGCGCCTTCCGGATCGGCATGCCGCTCATCCTGCTCCTCTATCTTCTGCTGGCGTTCTTCCTGCTCCGTTTCTCCGATATCGTGTTCATGTAAAATTTATGATCCGGCGCAGGCAACTGTGTTATAATTTACCGGACCCGGGACAGACAGACCCCCGGCCGTAAAGGACGATATGATCGCACTGGAAGTAACTCACACTGGTTTATTCATGTCAAAACTGCTTTCTTCCGACTGTTTTGACTCATTTCTTCTGGAAGAGGCCGACATCCGGATGGCGGCTGCTTTCAGTATTGACGGACACCTGAACAGGGATTTTTATGATACGGACGTCTGGGAGGACCGCTCCCTCCGCCCGTATGATTTTATGCCCTGGCACGATATCCGGGAGTACTGCCGCAGCATCATCAAGGGAAATGCCGCACCGTCCTATTTCCGTTTCACCCTCCGGCTGAAACCGGAATATCTGGATGCCACCCTCCGGAGAGGCGGCGCAGGGGCGGAGCTCATCTCCAATATCGGCGCCCTTCTTCTGAACATACGCCTGGAACGGGGAAAGCTCATGGTGCTCACCGGGATATCCTTTACGGGATTTACGACCGATAAGAGCGCCGACGGCATCTGGGACGGCACGGTAAAGCGTTTCCTGCATGCCAGGGGAATCGAATTTGAATAAACGGCCGGATAAGCCCGGCCCGCATCGGATGAAAAGGAGGTAACCACTGACCATGAAAAGAGACTTGATAACGCCGCTTGATTTTTCCGTGGAAGAGCTGGACAGGCTCTTTGACCTTGCCGACGATATCCGGCTTCGCCCGGATAAATACGCCCACGCCTGCGCCGGCAAAAAAATGGCGACCTGCTTCTATGAGCCCAGCACCAGGACCCGTCTCTCCCATGAAGCGGCCATGCTGAACCTCGGCGGACAGGTCATGGGCTTCTCCGACGCCGGCTCTTCTTCCGCCGCAAAAGGAGAATCCGTTGCCGATACGGCAAGGGTCATCTCCTGTTTTGCCGACATCATGGTGATCCGCCATCCCAAGGAAGGCGCTGCGGCCGTGGCATCCCATTTTGCCACGATCCCCGTCATCAACGCAGGCGACGGCGGCCACCAGCATCCCACCCAGACCCTGACGGACCTTCTGACGATCCGGAACCTGAAGGGATCGCTCTCCGGCTTTACCATCGGCCTTTGCGGCGACCTGATGTTCGGACGCACGGTCCACTCCCTGATCAACGCACTGATGCGGTACCCGGACATCCATTTCGTATTTATTTCTCCGCCGGAGCTGAAGGTCCCGGACTATATTACGGATGCCCTCGTTGAGAGAGGGATCACCTACGAGGAATGCGTAAGTCTGGACGATACGATCTCCAAGCTGGACCTTCTGTACATGACCCGCGTGCAGAAGGAGCGGTTCTTCAATGAAGAGGACTATGTCCGCCTGAAGGATTTCTACGTGCTGGACAAGAGCCGTCTGGATATGGCAAAGCCGGATATGTACGTCCTGCATCCCCTTCCGCGTGTCAACGAGATCTCGGTGGACGTGGATGATGACAGAAGAGCCGCCTACTTCCCCCAGGTGCAGTTCGGCGTCTATGTGCGCATGGCCCTGGTTCTGACGCTTCTCAATATCACCGTAGAGTAAAGGAGGGTTTCGGATATGCTCAATGTAGGAAAGATCGAAGAAGGCTTCGTCCTGGATCATATCAAGGCCGGCAAGGCGATGCTGATCTACCATTACCTGCACCTGGACAAGCTGGACTGTCCCGTCGCCATCATCAAGAATGCCCGCTCCGAGGTCATGGGCAAAAAAGACATTCTCAAGGTGGAATGCGATATCAATACCCTGAACCTGGACGTCCTCGCCTTCATTGACCGCACCATTACGATCAACGTGATCAAGGCAGGCGAGATCGTGGAGAAGAAGCAGGTAAAGCTCCCGCAGGAACTCCGCGGGATCATCCACTGCCACAATCCCCGCTGCATCACGTCCATCGAGCAGGGACTTCCCCATATCTTCTATCTTGCAGACGACAAGAAGCGGATCTACCGCTGCCGTTTCTGTGATGAGAAATACGATTCGGCACGGGTCGCCGAGATCTGGAAATGATTCCGAACAAAGTCGGGGCTGCCGCATTTCAAAAATGCGGCAGCCCCGCTGCTTTTTAGAAAGGTGCCGGCACCGGTCTTCACCCTGTAATGACCGCTTTGCTTCCGCCGAGGCGGTCCTTGCTGACCGTGATCCTTCTTTCGATTTTCTCCCGAAGATCGGCCACATGGGATATGATCCCGACCAGTCTTCCGTTTCCCGACAGGGAGGCCAGTACCTTCACCGCCTGCTGCAGGGATTCTTCATCCAAAGATCCGAAGCCCTCGTCAATGAACATGGTATCCAGGCGGATCCCGCCGGCGCTTGACTGGATCTCATCGGAAAGGCCCAGTGCCAGGGAGAGCGATGCCTTGAAGGTCTCGCCGCCCGAAAGGGTCCTGACGCTCCTTGTCTTTCCGTTGTAATGATCGATGACATCCAGGTCCAGTCCGCTCTGACTCATCCTGTTGGATGCGGTCTCGCATCTTTTGAGCTCATACTGTCCCTCCGACATGATCATGAGCCGGGTATTGGCTCTCTCCAGGATCCTGTCGAAAAAGGCCATCTGGATATAGGTCTCCAGAGACACCTTTTCCTTCCCGGAAAGCCCCGCATTGACCGTATCCGAAAGGGGACTTAGCCAGGAGAGCCTGTGCTGCGTCTCTTCCTGCCGGCTGATCGTCTGTTTCATTCTCGCTGCCGTATCCTCATTGGACACGATCCTGGCATGCACGGCGCCGGAATTCTTCCTGACTTCGTCCTTTTTCCGGCTTAAAAGATCCCTTTTCTCCTTTTCCTCCGAAAGAGACAGCGGCGTTTCCTCCCGCACGGTCTTCTGAAGACTTTCCACAGAACCTTTCAGTTCGGCGAGGCTGTGTTCGGCATCCCTGAGCCTCCGCTCCGCCGCCTCCTTCTGTTCTTTCGCATCCTGTATCTTCTGAAGGAGCCTTTGCTTTTCCGCTTCTGCCGCTTTCCGGTCCGGATGGGCAAGATCTTTGGAAGATTCCTCCAGCGACTCCCGTTTCCCGTCAAGGAGCGAGCGCTTCGATGCAAGAAGGACCGCCATCTCCTCGGCCTTCTTATCCGCTTCTGTCTTCTCTGCGGAAAGCTCCGGAATCGCCGCCTCCAGTTCCTTTGCCCTGGCGGCCCGCTTTCCTGCGGCATCCAGGGCCCCTTTCAGGACCCGTACCTGTTCCTGCGCTTTGGATAGCGCCTCCCGGAGAGCCTCCTGAAGATCCCCCGCACTGCCAAAGAGGCCAAGCCTTGAGACTTCTTCCTTCAGGCTCTCTCCTTCCTTTTTCAGGGAACCGAAGAGGGATGCGGCATCGGAAGATGCCTCCTCCGCTTCTTTCCTTGCCCTTTCACACTGCTGTTCCAGGATCTCCAGATCTTCGGCGGCCGGGATCTCCCCCTCGGGAAGAACGGCCGGTGCGGGATGATGAACGGATCCGCAGACAGGACAGGGCATGTTTTCCCGGAGTTCCCCCGCAAGAATGCCCGCCTGGGAGCGGTAAAACAGCGTCCGCATCTCCACCAGCTTCCCGTTCTCTTTCCGGTATGCCAGGATCCGCCGGTCCGCCTCCTGCTTTTTCCTCTGATAATATTCGGTATTCTTCCGGTATGCGCCGAATCTCCCGATCAGGGTGCTGATCTCCTTCTGCCTGAGGTCTGCCGCTTCCTTCTGCTGCCGCAGAAGCTCTGTCTTAGCATCCGCTCCCTTAAGTCCGTCCATTTCCGTCTGCAGAGAGGTCAGCTTCTCCGTGCGCTCCTTATTCTTTTTCAGAAGCGCCTTATGCGCCGCATCGTCCTTTTCGCATGTCTCCGCAAGGCCCCGTATTTCGGCGCGCAGTGCATCCATTCTATCATAATAAGGGAGCTGTGTTTCGATCAGCGCGATCCCGCTCCGCCCCTTTTCCGCTTCTTCCAGCGCAGCATGGGCATCCTTCAGAGCCTTTCGCAGGGAAGGAAGTTTTTCCTCTTCCTCCTGCTGCTTTTTCTCCTTCGCAAGAAGAAGTTTTCTGGTCTCTTCCTGTTTCTCCGCCATGCTGATCCGGGCGCCGGCTTCTTCCAGCGCCTTGTCCAGACCGGCAAGTTCTTCTTCCAGGGCAGTCTCCGCTTCCCTGTCTCTTGCAAGGATCCCGGAAAGAAGTTCCAGCGCTTCCTCCCCCCGGGGAAAGTCTCCGCTTTTGAGTGCGTCGAGGGCTTCTTTCTGCGGATCCGTTTCCGCCGCAAGGCAGGCCGCGATCTGTTCTGAGAGCCGGTTCTTTTCTTCGTCCCATTCACGCCCCGCCGCAAGCTTCTCCGACTTGATCCTGCCGGCAAGGTCGTCATAGCGTTTTGTCTGGAAGAGCTTCCGGAAGATCGCCCGCCGCTCTTCCGTCTTTGCAAACAGAAGCTCCTGGAAGTCTCCCTGGGCGATCATCGCGATGCGGCAGAACTGGTTCCTGTCGATCCCCATGATCTCCCGGAGGGCTGCATCCGCATCCTGCCTTTTGTCAATGACACTCAGGACCTGTCCGTTCTCATCCAGCCGGGACAGGACTGCCTGGGCGCTTTCCTGGGTCATCCCCTCCCCGCGCTTTCTGGGCCGCATATATTCCGGGTTCCGAATGATCCGGTACAGTTTTCCTCCATAGGAGAAGGTAAGCTCGACGTAGGTCTTTGTTTCGGGATCCGCATACTGGGAGCGGAGCATTCCCGCCTGGCGGATGGTGCCGCTGGGCTCTCCGTACAGCGCAAAGGTGATCGCATCAAAGATGGTGGTCTTTCCCGCGCCGGTATCCCCGCAGATCAGGTACATGCCTTCCGTTCCGAGACGGTCCATGTCCAGGACGGTCTTTTCCGCGTAGGGACCGAAAGCGCTCATTTCCAGCCGGATGGGTCTCATGTCGTCTCCTCCCAAAGTTGTTCGATCACTGTCCTGGCAAAATCTCTCTGCTCTTCATTCATGGGGCATCCGTTCTGCCGTTCATAAAATTCATCCAGAAGCTCCAGGGGAAGCCTTCTGCGCACCTCGCCCGCTTCACCCCGGATCCCTTCCGCCCTCGTACGGGCATTGTCATAGTCCAGCTTCATGATATTGGGATAGATGATCCGGAGCCTTGTCAGGGCGTCGGGGATATCGTTCTCATCCGTCAGCGTGATATGAAGGTAATCTTCCTTTTCCGTATTCTCATAGTTCTGCCGAAGGGTCAGCTCGTCATACCGCCCCCGAAGGCTCCGCATGTCATGGAGCGGCGTAAGGGGGATCTCGGTAATGGTCACATA
>CAMNCY010000004.1 GCA_946534785.1 uncultured Lachnospiraceae bacterium
CCCGACCTACCGCTTAGGAGGCGGTCGCTCTATCCAACTGAGCTACGCAGACACTTTATTATTACACGGTCTTTTCGGCTGTGCAGGGTTGATTATACTACGAACCTTCCGTTTTTGAAAGATACCGGAAAGAAATTTCCCCGAAACTGTTATAATGTAGGTGCCGGTCCCCGCTAAGCAGAAGAATGCAGGCAGACGGCGGTGTCTGTAAATCGTATAACAGGGAGGTCAGGATGGGTCTTTTCGGTTTTCCCAAAAGAGAAGATGTAAACGAGGGCGTAAAGAAGTTCCATGATACGCCTGGCGCGGTACTGCTGGATGTACGCACGCAGAAGGAGTATGCGCGCGGCCATATTCCGGGAAGCATCAATGTGGATGTATACCTGATCGGCAGGGTAAAGGAGGCTGTCCCGGATAAGGACACGCCGGTCTTTGTATACTGCCAGAGCGGCGTTCGAAGCGCCGAGGCGGTAAAAGCCATGAAGGAGATGGGATACACGAATGCCGTCAGTATCGGCGGGATCGGCAGCTACAGGGGAAGTATTGAGAAGTAGGACATCCGGATGAATATTACGGTATATCTCGGGTCCGGTTTCGGACGGGGAGACATTTATATAAACGCGGCAAAGGAACTGGGCAGCTGGATCGGTTTGAACGGGCACCGGCTCATATACGGCGGCAGCAATGTCGGCCTGATGGGAATTCTTGCGGAGGCGGTACTTAAGGCCGGCGGAGAAGTCATCGGGATCGAACCGGAGTTTTTGATCAAGCGCTGTGTCCAGCACGAGGGACTGACCCGGCTGATCAGCGTGCCGACAATGCAGGAGAGGAAGAAACTGATGCTGGAGATGGGAGAGGTGTATGTGGCATTTCCCGGCGGCATTGGTACACTCGAGGAGTTTTCGGAAGCGATCTGCAGGGAGAAACTCGGGATCAGCGACCGCAAGTGTATCCTTTATAACCTGCATGGGTACTATGAGCCAATGAAAGCAGTCTTTGACCGTATGCTGGAGGAAGGCTTTATAACGCCGGAGGACAGGGAAAGGCTGCATTTTGCGGATACGCTGAAGGAGCTGGAAAGCTTTATCGCCTCGGAGAACAGTATCGGATGATCAGTGTCATTCTTATCTGGGCGGGGATCTTCCTGACGGTATTCCCTGCCGGAACGGCTATCCTGGTGCTCACGGAGCGCCTTAGCGGCCGCACATCAGAGATATCATCGGTCTATACGCTGCGCGGCAGTATTGCGGCGGGGCTTTGTTTTGCTGCGGTCTATGCGCAGACGTTCAGTCTGTTCCACGGTGTGGGAGCCGGAGCCTTCGTTCTTCTGCTGGTCCTGAACGGAGCGGCCTTCTGCTTCTTTTTCAAAGAGTGCAGGTCTCTGTTATTCCGTTCTCTGCAAGGCAGTGTGCAGGGCAGTGCGCAGGGAAAGGGCGGCCGCCTTCACATCTGTATCCGGATCGTTTCCGTATGCCTTCTGATCCTTCTTGCCGCCCTTCTGACTTCCACGGGATATATGCATTATGACAGTGACCTTTACCATGCCCAGACGATCCGCTGGATCGAAGAATACGGCGCAGTGAAGGGGCTTGCCAATCTTCACAGCCGTCTTGGCTACAACAGCGCGGCGCTTGTCCTGTCGGCACTGTATTCCTTTTTCTATATAGGCGGGCAGTCTTATCATGCAGTCAACGGGTTTCTGGCGCTGGTGCTCCTTCTGGAGAGCCTGGAGATCCGAACCCTTTTTACGGAGAGACGAAACGCTGAAGCGGCAGACTTCGGACGCCTTTCCGCCCTCTATTATCTTTTTACGGTCTCGGACGAGATCATGGCGCCTGCGACCGACTATACGATGGCGCTGGTGACGTTCTATCTGGTCATACGGTACCTTGTCTATGCGGGGGAACGGCAGAAAGAGCCCGAAGACAGAAATGCCTTCATCCGGTTTTCCCTTCTTGCGGTGCTTGCTGTGTTCTGCGTGAGCATGAAGCTCTCCGCAGCACTCCTCCTTCTTGTCACTGTTTATCCCGTATACCTGATGATCCGGGACGGAAAAGCATCAAAGATCCCGCTGTTTCTTGTCATGGGGATCCTTGTCCTCCTTCCGTTCCTGATAAGGAACGTGATCCTGACGGGGTATCTTGCCTATCCCTTCCCGGGTATCGATCTTTTCGACGTTCCCTGGAAGGTGCCCGCCGGCGCGGCGCTTGGAGATGCGCGGGAGATCATGGTGTGGGGAAGAGGATATTCTGACCCGCGGTTATACGATCTTTCCATCCGGGCGTGGGGGCCTGCGTGGTTTTCGGCCTTATCCGGGACGGATAAGCTCTTTGTCGCGGCGGATATCGCGGCGATCCCTGTCTGCTGCCTGTGGTTTATTGCAGAGTTTCGGAAGAAGCGGGCAAGGCTGTCCCTGTTTGTGATCTGGGCGACCCTCGGCGCCTGCGTTCTTTTCTGGCTCCTGACATCGCCCCTGATCCGCTACGGCTGCGTATTCGTCTACAGCTTTGCGCTGGTAAGCGCCGGCATGATCGCCGTTCCCCTTCTGGAAAACAGGGCATTTTGGCAAAGCGCCCTGAAAGTGCTGGTGCTCCTGTTCCTTCTGTATAAAGTCCTGGCGGTCGGCCGGCAGGAGCTGCGCTTTCCCTTTGAAAAATACCTCATCACGCAGCAGGATTACGGACACTACACCGTGCGGGAATACGAGGTGGACGGCCATACGTTTTATTACCCGGAGGGGACAGATCAGTGCGGATATGATGCTTTTCCTTCCTCCCCGACGAATCGGAGCGGCAAGATCTCACTTCTCGGAGCGGATATCGAAGACGGATTCCGCGCCCTGGACTGACTGGACAGAAGATGAATATTTTAAATCTGGAACATGTAAGCAAAAAATATGTATCAAAGGAGATCCTTACCGACGTGACGATCGGGATCGAGGATACCGACAGGATCGGTGTTGTCGGCATCAACGGCACGGGAAAATCAACGCTCCTTTCCGTCATCGCGGGCCGCGAGGAGCCGGATGAGGGCAAGGTCGTGACCAGGACCGGGCTCAGGATCTCGAGTCTTCTGCAGGAGCCTTCCTTTGACGATGAAAAAACAGTGCTGGAAAACATCGCCGACGCCGTCCGCGGCCGCGATGCGTACTGGAATACGGAAGGGGAAGTGAGCCTGATGCTGCAGCGCTTCGGGATCGAGGATACCGGCGTCTCCCCGAAGGTGCTCTCCGGCGGACAGAAGAAGCGTGCGGCGCTTGTGGCAGCTGTTCTGACGCCCTGTGACCTTTTGGTCCTGGATGAGCCGACGAACCATCTGGACCTGGACATGATCCTCTGGCTCCAGGAATATCTCCGGAACTTCAAAGGCGCGCTGGTTCTGGTGACCCATGACCGGTATTTTCTCGACAGCGTTACGACGCAGACGATCGAGCTGGACCGGGGCAGGGCCTACCGGTATGATGGCGGATACAGTGAGTACCTTGCCATGAAGCAGGAGCGGCTGGACTATGCCCTTGCCGCGGAGCGCAAGATGGCGGCGCTTTACCGCCAGGACCTGGAATGGATGATGCGGGGCGCAAGGGCCCGTTCCACCAAGCAGAAGGCGCACATCCAGCGCTTCGAAGCCCTGCGGGACCGGGAGAAGATCATAGAAGAGCGGCAGGTGGAGCTTTCTTCCCTGCCTTCCCGTCTCGGGAACCGGGTCATTGAACTGGAGCACCTGGGGGCCGGCTACGGGGATACGCTTTTATTCCATGACTTCAGTTATCTTTTCGGAAAAACAGACAGGATCGGGATCATCGGAAAGAATGGCTGCGGAAAGTCCACGCTCCTAAAGTGCATTGCCGGCATGATCCCGCCCTCCGAGGGGAGCGTATCGATCGGGCAGACGGTGCAGATCGGGTTCTTCAGGCAGGAGAACGAGATCCCGGACATGTCGCAGCGGGTGATCGATTACATCCGGGAGACGGCGGAATATATCCGGACTTCGGAGGGACTTGTCAGTGCGGCATCCATGTGCGAGCGGTTCCTGTTCAGCCCGGAGATGCAGTATGCTCCCGTGGGAAAGCTTTCCGGCGGCGAAAGGCGGCGCCTGTGCCTTCTGAAGGTCCTGATGGAGAATCCCAATGTCCTCATCCTGGATGAGCCGACCAATGACCTGGATATCCAGACGCTGCAGATCCTGGAGGATTACCTGGATCATTTCGTGGGCGTCGTGATCACGGTCAGCCATGACCGGTATTTCCTGGACCGTGTCGTAACGAGGATCTTTTATTTTGAAGAAGGCGGCAGTATCGGAAGGAGCGAAGGCGGCTACAGCGATTACGCGGCGCGCTCCCAAAATGCGCCGGATGCCGGCAGGGCCGTCGAGAGCGCCCGAAAGGTAAAGGAGAGCGCAAGGGGGCAGGAGGCGCCGGATGCCGGGACGAAGGGCGATTCTTCGAAAAAGGACCGGGGCGGCTCATCCGCGCGGGTGAAAAAACGCCTTTCCTATAAGGAACAGAAAGAGTACGATACCATCGAGGGAGAGATCGAAAAGATGGAGGAGAGGATCCGCGCGATCGATCTTGAGATGGCGGAGGTTTCTTCGGATTATACAAAGCTGCAGGCTCTTTCGGAAGAAAGAGACCTGCTGGTACGAACGGTGGACGAGAGGACGGAACGGTTCCTCGAGCTTCAGGACCTTCTGGATTCTTTTTCCGGATAATCAGTAAGAGCAAGGAAGAGAATTATGACAATTGGAGACAGGATAGCATCAAGACGGACGGAGCTGGGAATTTCACAGCAGGAACTTGCCGCAAAACTTCATGTGCCGAAGAAGACCCTGATCCGCTGGGAAAAGAACGCCGAAGAGCCGGGGCTGAGCATCCTCCGCATCATCTGCGCGCAGCTTCAGATGAGCATCACCGAATTCCTGGAGGAGGATGCGGTGCAGGCTGCCTGGCAGCTGAAGGACCAGCTGTTTTCCGAAGAGCATATGTATAAGCGGATCGAGACCTTTGCACGGGAGGAGGGGCTTGTGCAGACGCAGAAGGCGCTTCCCTGCATGCGGCTGTGCCATGAAGGGCAGACCCGCAAACGCAACTGGTTCTCGGATGCGAAGGTGCCGTACATCGTGCATCCCCTGATGCTCGCCTGTCATGCACATGCACTGGGGATCGGGACGGACGAAGTCCTGGCGGCCTGTCTTCTCCATGACGTTCTGGAGGACTGCGGCGCACAGCGGGACGACCTGCCGGTCTCGGACAGGGTGAAGGATGCGGTCGAGCTTCTCACCTTCCGGGAGACGGAGGGGGAGAGCAGCGAGGAAGCGCATACGCAGTATTACCGGAGGATGCGGACGGATCCCATTGCCTGCATCGTGAAGGCACTGGACCGGTGCAATAATATCTCCACGATGGCGGCGAGTTTTTCCAGGCCGCGCCTGATCGAATACATTGATGAAACGCAGAAGTATATCCTGCCGCTTCTGGACTATATCAAGACGGAGTATCCCCTGTATTACGACGCAATCTATGTCATCAAGTACCATATCCTGAGCATCCTGGAGACACAAAAGAATATGATCATGAAGACGGCGGACGCAGGGAAGGAATGATCCGCAGCAGGTGACAGATGGGAAACTTTATCGATTATCTGGAATGGAGAGGCGACCTGTCTCTGGACAGGGACCCTTTTAACGAGGTAGACGGGCTGCTTATGGCCTGTCTTTCCTATGTCCGGCTGGACGGGATCGTACCGGGCATCGGAGAAGGCGAGATCACGGTCTATGAAGCTTCGGAAGCGTTCTTCCGGCGGTATTCTGCCGAGGAACTTGCAAAGGACCGGTCCTTTATTTCCGACATGCCCCGGATTCTGGAGAAAGCGGCCGAAACGGAGCGGTTCCGGGAGGTGAGGCTCCGGAATTATGTGAATGAGATCGACCCTGCAAAGGAGCTGCAGTTCAGTGCCCTGGAGGTGGTCCTGCCGGACGGGACCGTCTACATTTCGATCCGGGGAACGGATGATACCATCGTGGGCTGGAAGGAAGACTTCAATATCAGTTTCAAGGAGGTCCCCGCGGAAAAAGAAGCGGTCCGCTACCTGAAGGAAGTCTGCCGGGACGGGACCTGTCCCATAAGGATCGGCGGCCATTCCAAAGGCGGGCATCTTGCCGTGTTCGCGGCAGCTCTGGCACCGCCTGCGATCCGCAGCAGGATCAGTGCCGTGTATGATTATGACGGTCCCGGGTTTGACGCACCGTTCCTGCAGAAAAAGAGCGTAAAGGCGCTGGATGGCATCATGCACCGGTTTGTCCCGGAATCGTCGGTCGTGGGGATCCTTCTGAAGCACCGTACACCCCCGGTCTACATCCGCAGCTCCGAAAAAGGCCCGCTGCAGCACAATGCCTTCTCCTGGCAGGTACTGGGGACCCGGTTCAGGACAGAGAAGGAACTCAGCCCGGGCGGAAAGGTATTCGATGATGCCATCAATACCTGGATCGATGAAATCGATGAGAAAGAGCGGCAGCTCTTTATCGATGATTTCTTCTCGGTCCTGGAAGCACCGGGAGCGGAGACTCTGACAGACCTGCAGAACGGAGGGATCCGGACGCTCCAGGCCATGACGAAAAAGCTCCGGGAACTCAGGCCCGCAACGCGGGAGAAAATGGAGAAGCTTCTGAAGATCCTGTTCCAGGAATGGGCAGGGCAGGCAGTAACAAGGGCCGTTAACGCTGCGGCAGCCTATGAGGCCGCGCACGGAAAATTCAGCTTAAAGAGGAAAAAGGATGAAGACAAACTTCAATAAGGAAGACACACAGCTGCATGTCGGGATCCTGGGGTGCGGACAGATCAACCAGGCGGCGCATTTCATCGGCACCTTAAAATCGAGAAATGTCCACCTGACCGCGATCTGCGACGTGGCCGAGGACCTTCTCGGAAAAATGGCCGCCATGTTTGAGCCGGACAGGATCTATACGGATTATGATGAAATGCTGGCCGATCCGGAGGTCGAGGCGGTGATCGTCGGCATCGGAGACCAGTTCCATATCCCCATGGCGAAAAAAGCCGTACTGGCGGGAAAACATGTTTTCGTGGAAAAGCCGATGGGCGTTTCCATTGAGGAATGCGAAGAACTCAAGCAGCTGGCCGCCGAAAAGGGTGTCGTCCTGCAGGTCGGGCACATGAAGCGCTTTGATGAGGGACTCCAGTTCGCAAAGCAGTTCATTGAGGAAAAACTGGATACGCCCACGACCTACAAGGGATGGTACTGCGACAGCATCGGCCGCTATACGCTGACGGACAACTGGCAGCCGGTGATCTATTCCAGCGATAAGGCAAGGAAGCCTGCCGGGAATCCGAAGGCGATCCTGGATCACTATTATCTCCTGGGGCACGGAAGCCATCTGTTCGATACGGCCCTGTACCTGATGGGCCCCATCGAAAGAGTCAGCGCCCGTTACGTCCATAAGGAAAAACAGCACTCCTGGCTGATCGACTGCGATTTTGCAAACGGTGCGATCGGGAATCTGTCCCTGATCGTGGCGATCGCCCAGGACTGGCACGAAGGGTGCGAGGTCTACGGGACCGGCGGCACGGTCTTTGCTAAGACCTTTAATCCGTGGGAATTCCGTTCCTCCGAGGTGGACTGTTTTGATGCAAAGACGCAGTGCACCGTCCGTCCGGCAGCTTTTGACGGCCAGTTCTACCGGAGGGAGCTGGAAGGCTTTGCCGATACGATCCTGCACGGCGCTCCCCAGACCGGCGCCAATGCGGATGACGGCATGATGGTCATGCGGGCACTGATCGCGACCTATGAATCGGTCCATAAGGACGGCGCCTGGATCAGGCTGGATGAGGTACAGGGAGGACTCTGATGAAGATCGGCATTTTCAGCAGGACATATGATACGAAGACGGCGGAGGAGACCTTCCGGCAGCTTTCCCGGGACGGGATCTTCCATACCCAGTTCAATTTCCAGAGCTGCGGCCTTACGCCGACACCGGACGAGGTGCCGGAGGAGGTCCTTGCATCGATCCGCCGGGCAGCGGATACATACGGGATCACGATCGATGCCCTGACCGGGACCTTCAACATGATCGATCCCGATGAAGAAGAAAGGGAAGCCGGAATCCGCCAGTTCGAAAAACAGTGCCGGTGGGCCCATGCCCTGGGGATCCCGGTGGTGACGCTCTGCACGGGCTCGAAGAATCCCCGCAGCAAGTGGGAATGGGATGATGCGAATCTTTCCGCTTCCTCCTGGGAGGACCTTCGAAGGACCACGGACCGGCTGATCCGCTTTGCCCAGGACAGCGATGTGGTGCTGGGCGTCGAAACGGAGGCCAGCAACGTGGTCTGCACGGCGGAAAAGGCAAGGCGTTTCCTGGATGAGACCGGCGATCCGCATCTTAAGATCATCATGGACGGCGCAAACCTGTTCCATCCGGGAGAGACGGGAAGGATGCGGCAGATCCTGGAGGAAGCCTTCTCACTTCTCGGGAAGGATATCGTGATCGCCCATGCCAAGGACCTTGCGGATTCTTATGACCTGAAATTTGTGGCAGCGGGGGAAGGCTGTCTTGATTTCCCGTATTATATTGACCTTCTGAAACAATACGGCTACGACGGAGCCCTCATCATGCACGGCCTTTCGGCGGAGCAGGTGCACAAGAGCAAAGCATTCCTGGAAGGACTGCTGTGAGAGGAGAAGGGATGGCGTACAGCACATTTATACATAACGGACGAAAACTGGAGTACCTTACTGCCGGCGAGGGACAGCCGGTAGTCTTTCTGCACGGACTTGGCGGTTCGATCCTCCAGATGACGTCCGCCTTCGACCTGCCGGAGGGGGTCCGCGGGATCTATCTGAACCAGCAGGGACACGGTGAGAGTGATTTTGACCCGGAGCACTTTGATTTTGATACCATGGGAGATGACACAGCGGCGCTGCTTGCCCGTCTTGGCGTAAAAAAAGCCGTTTTCGCGGGAATCTCCATGGGCGCCGCGGTCTCTCTCAACATTGCGGTCCGCTATCCGCAGCTTGTGGAAAAACTTTTCCTTGTCAGGAATGCCTGGACGGATCAGCCGATGTCGCAGGCTGTGCAGACGGCATACCGGGATCTCGGGCTTGCCCTGAAGGAAAAAGACGAAGAGCTGTTCTGGAATTCCGAAGGCGGAAAGATCGTAAAGGGCCTTGGCTCCGCCTATTCCGAGGGGGCCTTTTCGGGTCCCTTTAAAGAGACGCCGCAGCTTACAAACTGGCAGAAGTTCCTGCTCCTGCCTCCCTCTGCGCCGGTACGGAGCGTCTCCGAGATCGAAGCACTGAAGGTCCCGGCCGTTGTCATTGCCTGCCGGGGCGACTTCTGCCATCCTTTTGAGATGGGAGAGTATATGAAGGAGCACCTTGACGGAGCGGTGCTGTACGAGATCCCCGGAAAAGATGTCGACGCGGCGGAGCATAAGAGACTTTCGAACAGGTACTTCAGGGAATTTCTGGCCGGAAGTGAGAGACCGGAATGAAAAAGAACGGACGGCTTTTTTCAGAGCTGCAGCTCCACGTCGGAATACGGATGATCAAGACGGCCCTTGCGGTCTTTGTCTGTGCGGTCTTCGGGTGGCTCAGGGACAGTGATCCGGTCAATGCCATGATCGCGGCCCTGATCTGCATGGACAAGGATCTGCACGGCACCAGGAGCAAGGCTTCCAACAGGATCATCGCCACGCTGATCGGAGGGTGCGTCGGGCTGATCTTCCTGGGTCTTGCCGAGCTTCTGCATATCCGGAGTATTCCGCTTCTGTATTATCTCATGATGTCCGTCATGCTTTTCCCGATCTTTCTGCTTACGATCAACCTGAAGGTCAGGGATTCCGCGGCTCTTGGCTGTGTCATCCTGATCATTATGGCGGTCAATCATGAGCCGGGGACTGCTGCTGTCGTATATGCCCTGAACAGGCTTGTCGATACACTGTTCGGTATCATCGTTACCTTATTCATAAATCTCTTGATCGCGCCGCCCGAGGATGTGAAGGAACTGGATGAAGAGTTTTCTTCCATAGCTTCTTCTGCCGCAGAATCGGATGAGATGAAGGATCTGGTGCAGGAAATGCTGAATGAAAAGGAAGAGTGAAAACAGAATACGCATACAGTGAGCGGGTGATCAGACGATCGCCCGCTTTGCATTCTGCGCCGCTTTGAAGCGGCGTTTTTTTTGTGAAGAATCTGTGAAGCCGGAAATTTTAGGAATTCTTTAAGGTTCATTTTAGGTTGCCACCGTATCCTCTTAACTACAGTGATGCGGAAAACAGTTCCGCACACGCAAGGAGAGAGAATTATGAAAGGAAGACATGAGGTCAAGCACTATATCAGCCTTGCAGACTATTACGAACTGCGGGCAAGGCTGCGGGCCGTCCTTCGTCCCGATCCCCATGCCGGGGCCGACGGGCAGTACCTGATCCGGAGCCTGTATTTTGACAATGCGGATGACAGGGCACTGCAGGAGAAGCTGGACGGCATCAAAAACAGGGACAAGTACCGGATCCGGTATTACAACCGCGATACGAGCTTCATCCAGCTGGAAAAGAAAAGCAAACGGGAAAACCTGTGCGTCAAGAAATCGGCACCGGTCACCGCCGGGGAAGCGCAGGCGATCGTGGACGGAGATATCGAATGGATGGAAGAAAGCGACCATGAGCTTATCAGGGAGCTGCACCGGGCCATGATGGAAGACGGCATGAAGCCCCGGACCATCGTGGATTACCAGAGAGACCCGTTCATCTACGATCCGGGAAATGTGAGGATCACGCTGGATCACGATATCCGGACGGGAATATCCGGAACGGATTTCCTGGATCCGGATTGCATTACGATCCCCATCGCGGAAGATGTCATCATCCTGGAAGTCAAATGGGACAACTTCCTGCCGGACATCGTACGGGACGTGGTACAGGTACCGAACCGGAGGGCGTCTGCTTTTTCCAAATACGCGGCATGTCGTGTGTATGATTTCTGATTAACGAATGTAAGATCCCCGGCCGGTGCGGCCGGGAGGCAATGTTTTTACGAACCATAGGAGGTCAGTTATGAGCTTTAATGATATTTTCAAATCCAGTTTCCTGCAGAATGTAACGGCAGTCAGCATGCTTGACATGGTCGTGGCGCTTCTTCTTGCGTTCTGCGTCGGCGTATTCATTTTCTTCATATATAAAAAGACGTATCAGGGCGTCATGTATTCCGCCAGCTTCGGCGTCACACTCGTTGCCCTGACCATGATCACCACACTGGTCATCCTGGCCGTCACATCCAATGTCGTTCTTTCCCTCGGTATGGTGGGTGCGCTTTCCATCGTGCGTTTCAGGACCGCGATCAAGGATCCTCTGGATATCGCCTACCTTTTCTGGTCTCTGACAGCCGGTATCGTCCTTGCGGCGGGCATGATCCCGCTGGCAGTCTTCGGCAGCATCTTCATCGGCGCCGTACTCGTCCTGTTTACGAACCGCAAGACGTACACAAGACCTTATATCGCCGTGATCAGCTGCAGCCCCGCGGCGGAAAGCGATGTTCATGGCATTCTTAAGAGCAATGCGGAAAAATGCGTCTTAAAGAGCAAGACGGTAAGAAAGAACCTGACCGAGCTGACCTATGAGATCCGGCTCAAGAGCGATGATACTTCTTTCATCAATGACGTTTCGGACATCGTGGATGTGGAAAGCGCCGTACTTGTTACCTATAACGGCGAGTACATGTGAGGCGCCGGATCATAAGAGGTGTAGAGCATGAGCAAAAGCAGATTTACGGATGTACTCTGTATTGTGATCATCCTTTGCATGGTCCTTGGGACTGTCCTGTTCATGAACGCGGACAAGCTGGGCGTGCAGGCGGTCGAAACGGATGAATCGGCCAATCGGAATGCGACCTTTACCGACCGTGACCTGGACGGCACCTGGGACGAGGAGACAGCGGAATATATTGATCTTTCGGACATTGAGGGCCTTGCGCTAGCCAATGCCTATGAGCTGGACGGCGACCTGTACCTGATCTCCAAGGGAACGTATGTCTTAAGCGGCAGCCTCGAAGAAGGAAAGCGGATCATTGTGGATGCGGATGCCGCCAAGATCCAGATCGTGCTGGACGGCGTTACGGTCACGACTGAAGACAGGGCCGGCATTTATGTCAAAGACGCGGATAAGGTCTTCCTGACCCTGGCGGAAGGAACACAGAACACGATTACGGTCACGGGAGAGCTCAACGAGGAAGATACGGCAGCAGATATCGACGCGGCCCTTTTCTCCCAGGATGACCTCACCATCAACGGGAGCGGCGCGCTGACCGTCACGGCACCTTCCACCGGCGGCATCAAGAGCAAGGACGACCTTGTCATCACCGGCGGCACCATCAGCGTGACAGCGGGCGGAAACGGCATCACCGGCAGGGACTCCGTCAGGATCGCAGACGGCATCCTCACGATCGACGCAGGTAATGACGGAATCAAGACGACCAATGACACAGATCCCGAAAATAAGGGATATATCCTGATCACCGGCGGCGAGTTCCATATCACGGCGGAGCATGACGGCATCCAGGCCCAGACAGAGCTTACTGTTGAAGGCGGAGACTTTGACATTACGACCGGCGGCGGAAGTGAGAATGCAGAAGCCCATCAGGGTGAAATGCCCGGCGGCATGGGCGGCATGGGTGGCATGGGCGGCTTTGGAGGCGGCATGGGCCGCGGAGGAATGGGCCGTGGCAGCATGAGCGGCGAAATGCCGGAGCTTCCGGAAGGGTTTGACGGCGAAATGCCGGAGCCTCCGGAAGGGTTTGACGGCGAAATGCCAGAGCCACCAGAGACAGATGCGGCAGGTGATGCCGCTGCGGAAAACGCTTCCGGCGAAGAGGAGACAGCTTCCGACAGCAGCAAGGGCCTGAAAGCAGGTGTTTCCATTACGGTCAGCGGCGGCACCTTTACGCTGGACTGCTGTGATGATGCAATCCACAGCGACGGCTCCGTCACTATTCTGGACGGCAATATCACACTGCAGACGGGAGACGACGGCATCCATGCGGACAACACCGTTACCATCGATGGCGGTACGGTCATGATCGAAGGCAGCTATGAAGGCGTCGAAGGTTACTTCATCTATATGAATGGCGGCGATGTTTCCGTCAAGTCAGAGGACGACGGCTTTAACGCTTCAGCCAGCGGATCCGAGCTTGCGGTCCTGAATATTACCGGCGGAACAGTCTATGTAAATGCGGACGGCGACGGTCTGGATTCCAACGGAGACCTGATCATTGACGGCGGACTGATCTATGTGGACGGCCCCACGAACAGCGGGAACGGCGCCCTGGATTCCGGAACGGAAAGCGGCGGCGACATCGTTGTGAATGGCGGTACGATACTGGCGCTGGGAAGCTCCGGCATGGCGGAAACATTCTCCACGAATTCAACACAGTATTCCGTAAGCTTTACCTTCAGCGAGACCTTCGCAGAGGGAGATACGCTGACGATCCTGGATGAGGAAGGAAATACCGTAATGGAATACTCCGTCAACAAGAGCGGTAATTCGGTGATCTTCAGCTCTGCGGAGATTGAGGACGGAAAGACATATACCGCATCCTTCGGAGAACAGAGCCAGGAGGCGCAGGCGTCGATCGGAGAAGAGAGCAGCGGCTTCGGAATGGGCGGCCACGGCGGCGGAATGGGCGGCTTTGGCGGCGGAATGGGTCACGGCGGCATGGGCCTCGGCGGAATGAATGGCTTCGGCAGTGGAACACAGACAGAAGAAAACTGATAAATACATGATCGGAAAGATCGCAGAAAGGACAGATGGGCAGGAGCCTGTCTGTCCTTTCTGTATTCTGGGAGCCGCCGGGCGGGACTCATCCGCAGTTACGGACTTCATGCCGGTAAAGCCGGTCAAACACCGGAATACTGGACATTCCTCCGAAATGAGCGTATCATATGCAGAGTTAATTGGAACTAACCTGCGGCCGGAATCAGGACCTTCCGAATGAGGTGACATGATATTGCCAAGAACAGACTCTCCTGAACACAGATGTTGTATTCCGAAAGGAGAAAAGCGGCAAATATAGTATTTTTTCGTAGTCAAACAGCAAGTATTGCTGTATCCTATCAAATAGCGGACAATTGAATTTCAGAATGAACATTTCTCATGGTTTTATTAAGTAAATACAGAAGAGGATATGGAAGCATGAACAGAGTTTTCCGTATACAGGGAATCATATTATCGGCTGCACTGGCGGCAGCAGCGCTTACGGGCTGCGCCGACGGGGCGGAGCTGGTAAAGACTGTCGCATCTGCAGAAGACACGGCAGTTTCAAAGGATGAAACAAGCGCTTCGGAAGCCGTGAAGGTCGAGACCATGAAACCGGAGCAGAAGACGGTGTCGGTCAGCTCGACATTCGTCGGGACCGTGGCTGCAGACAGCACAGTCTATGTCGTCCCCATGGTATCCGGCCTTGTCACCGAGAAGTATTTCGAGGTCGGTGATCACGTAAATGAGGGGGATCTTCTCTTTACGATCGACGATGCCTCGGCGCAGCTGAGCCTGTCCCAGGCAAATGCCGCCCTATCCAGCGCACGGGCAGGGCTTCAGGCAACGCAGGCAAGCTACACGGCACAGCAGGCAGCCAATGCGGCGGCGCATGACTCCGCTACCGAGTCGATGGGAAAACTCGAGACGGCCAGCCAGCAGATGCAGACGGCAACGGATGCCGCTTATGCGCAGGCGACGCAGGCCGGACTTCAGGCACAGACAGCCTCCGCGGCCTACAGCACACTTCTGGACAATATTTCCGATGCAAAGGAAAAGAGGGATGATCTCATCGACTCCCGGGATTCCGCACAGGCGGCTGCGGATGCTGCGAAAAAGGCAGCAGAGGATCTGGGGAAACAGCTGGCGGAAGCCCAGGCTGCCGAGACTCCGGATATTGCAGCCATTGCGGAGCTTTCCGAACAGCTTAAAGCAGCACAGTCCTCTGTCGTTTCCGCCCAGACGTACTATCAGCAGATGGCTTCTGCGGTCGAATCCGCGGACAGCAGCATCAAACAGCTCGAGAGCAATCTGACCAGTGCGGCCAATGCGGTGGAAAGCGCAGGCCTGTCTTATCAGATCGCAAAGGAAAATGCCGAAGATACACAGCGCCAGCAGCAGGATTTCGAACTGTATACCAAACCGGCTTCTACTACGGCGATCGGCTCACAGCTTGTCGGTTCCGATGCACAGCTGGCAGCGGGAGGCGCCCAGGTCAGTGTCAGCAGGGCATCCGTTACCCAGGCGTCCGTCGGCGTGGAGAGCGCGCAGATGGCGCTGGATTATTACAGTATTACCAGCCCCGTGAGCGGTGTCATCACGGCCATCAACGTTTCCGAGCACAACATGGCATCGCCTTCGCAGCCGGCCTATACGATCGAAAGCGAGAACGACCGCAAGATCACTTTCTATGTGGCGGAGAAAACGGCGATGGGCATGCGCCTTGGAAATGACGCCATCCTGCACAGGGACGGCGTTGAGATTCCGGCAAAGATCACGCTGATCACGGATACGATCGATTCGGCAACCGGTCTTTTCAGGGTCGAAGCCAGGCCGACGGATGCGGCTTCGGCTTCTCTTGTGAACGGCTCCCAGATCAGCATCGATACGGTGACGAGGCAGGCGCAGAACGCCCTGGCCGTTCCGATCACAGCCGTCTACTATGACGGTGAACAGGCCTTTGTCTATATTAACAACAAGGGAAGAGCACACAGGATGGATGTTACGACCGGCCTGTCCGACGATGAGATGATCGAGATCTCTTCAGGACTTACACCGGATGATGAGGTCGTTACCAGCTGGAGCTCGCAGCTGAAGGAAGGCACCAGTATCACGACCCTTGACACCGCTGCGAAGGCTCTGCCGGCAGGGGACGTGAAGAAAGAGGGAGAAGTCATTGGCTTTGAGCCGATCCCCGCGGACGATCCCATTCGCAAAGCCGGGATGGCAGGAGAGGATCACTGATGCATCGTCTTACTAAAGCATGCCTGAAGCGGCCGGTCGCCGTTATCGTCATACTGATCGGCCTTATACTGTTCGGCATTACGTCCATTACGCGGTTCGAACTGAAACTGATGCCGGATATGAACATCCCCATGATGGTCGTCATGGAGACATACCCGGGCGCGTCCCCGGAAGAAGTGGACGACCTGGTCATTGAGGAGATCCGCGAGGCGTGTTCCTCAATCAGCGGTCTTTCCAAAACGGTCACCCAGTCCAATGAAAACGTCGGATACGTGATCCTTCAGTTCGAATACGGTACCGACATGGACCAGGCCTATGATGACGTGAAGCAGGTCGTGGATGTCGTGGCCTATTCCCTGCCGGAGGATGCGGGAGATCCCGTCATCATGGAGATCGACATGAACGCGATCGCCGACATGACGCTTTCGATCTCGGCGGATTCCGACGATATCGATATCAAAAAGGAAGTTAACGAAGTCGTCGAGCCGGAATTCAAGAAGGCCGGTGCTCTTGCGGACATTTCCACGACCGGCGGCGATGAACGTTATATCAGCGTCCGGCTGATCCCCGAATATGCGGCACAGTACGGCATCAGCACGTCTTCTGTCGTTTCGGCGATCCAGGCGGTCAATTATTCCATGCCGGCAGGTTCTGTCAATTACGGCGACCTGTACCTGAACATGGAAACGGAAGTCGCCTACGAGACCATTCCGCAGCTGGAGCAGGTCCCCATAACAACCGCCAGGGGCCAGACGATCCACCTCGGAGATGTGGCCAACATTTCCTATGCCGTTTCGGACACGACCAGTCTTTCCCGCTATAACGGGACGGACAACATCAGTATGTCCCTGACGAGGCGCCAGTCCTCATCCTCCGTTACACTTTCCCGTCAGATCAAAGGCTATATCGAAGCACTGAAGGAAAAGGCGCCGGAGCTGACGATCCAGGTCGTCTACGACAGCGCGGATGAGATCATAGATACGCTGAAGTCCGTATTCCTCACACTGATCGAAGGCATAGCCCTGTCGATGTTCGTCATCTTCCTGTTCTTCGGAGACCTCAAGGGCTCCCTTATTGTCGGATCCACCATGCCGATCTCCCTTCTGGCAGCCCTGATCCTCATGCGTTTCATGGGATTTTCCCTGAACGTCATCACGCTGACGGCCATGGTCCTTTCGATCGGCATGATCACGGATAACGCCGTCGTCGTTATCGAGCTGTGCTTCCGGAAGAAGAAGGAAGGCTATGAATATCCGGACGCCGCCTACCTGGGGACCAGAACGGTCATCAATTCCGTTATCGGTTCCACACTGACGACGGTCGTCGTTTACCTGCCGCTTGCTCTCCTGAAGGGAATTTCCGGCCAGCTTTTCCAGCAGCTCGGTTATACCATCGTCTTTGTCCTTATGGCATCGCTTGTTTCGGCGATCACGATCGTTCCCTTCTTCTATATGCTGTATCAGCCGAGAGAAAGGGAGAACAATCCTTTCTCCAGGGCACTTGCCGCATTTGCGGGAAAATACGCGAAATTCCTCGCAGGGGTCCTGAAGCGGAAAAAGCTCGCCACTCTTATAGCACTGATCGCCTTCGGAATAACGATCTGGATGGCGACCTTCCTGGATTCCGAACTCCTGGCTGCCACGGACGAGGGCATCATCGCGGTCAATGTCAGCTTCCGGCCGAACCTGAATCTGGACGTTATGGACGAAGAGATGCGTAAGATCGAGGATTACGTGGTAAGTACGGGCGTTGTCGACAGCTATTCGATGAGCGTTTCCAGGACGTCCTCCTCCGGCTCGATCAATGCCTATAAGTCCGAGGATGTCAAAGACTCCTCCCAGGCGATCGCGGATGTATGGAACCGGGACCTGAAGGGTTTTTCGCCTGTCTGTGATATTTCCGTACGGTCCGGCTCCACCATCGGTATGGATTCGCTGGTTACGGGATCTGTCTATGAAGTTGATATTTCCTCCGGCTCCCGGGAACAGCTCCTGGAAGCCTCCGACATGATCCTGCAGGCTATGGAAGAGACGCCGGGCGTAATTTCCGCTTCTTCCACCGTAACAGAAACGGGCTCCAAGGCCAAGGTCGTGATCGACCCTGTCATGGCAGCGGCGAAGGGCTTTTCTGCCCAGCAGATCTCGGGCATGATCTATGCCAACATGACCGGCACCAATGCGACCGACGTAACGATCGACGGTGTCAAATACCAGATTACGGTCGAATATCCGAAAGATCAGTTCAGGACGATCGCGGATATCCGTTCCATGACTTTCACCAATATGCAGGGCGTCAGTGTCCCGATCACGGACATCGCGGACATCACCTTTGTGTCGGCGCCGCAGATGATCTCCCGGCAGGACGGGCGTTTTAATGCCACGGTCACGGCGACCATGACAGAAGAGACCCGGGCCGATATTGTGGAGGTCCTGAAGCCGAAGGTGGAGAGCCTGCCTCTCGGAGACGATATCCGTTTTGAGACCAGTGCCACATCGGAAGCGATGCAGGAAGAATTCAGCGGTCTGGGAGAAGCGATCATCATCGCGCTTTATCTGGTCTTTATGGTCATGGCGATCCAGTTCGGCTCGATCGTATACGCGCTGCTGATCATGCTCTGCATTCCTTTTGCGGGCATCGGCTCCATCCTCCTGATGCTCATCATGCGGGTCAAGGTCTCCATTACCTCCCTGATGGGCGTGCTGATGCTGGCCGGTATCGTCGTTAACAACGGTATCATTTTCATTGATACAGCCAATCAGTTCCGCGATGAAGGCGAAGAGATCGCAGAAGCGCTCGTACACGCCGGCAGAGACAGAATGCGGCCCATCTTCATGACGACCCTGACGACAGAGCTTGCCATGCTGCCCACGGCCTTCAAGCTGGCCAAGGACTCCGAAGTCATGCAGGGTATGGCAGTCGTTATCGTAGGCGGCCTTTTTGCTTCCACGATCCTGACCCTGATCCTGCTTCCCACGTTCTATATGATCGTGGATAAGCTTCGGAGAAACAAGCCGAAGAAGGCGGCCATCTATGCCAGGGAGCCCGAAGCGCCGCTCTTTGCGGAGGGTGAAAAGGAAGAATATGCCGTTCCGGAAATGGCCGCACAGCCGGCGGAGGGGCCGTGCCCCGGGCCGGAAGATGACCCGGCGGAGGAGCCCGCAGAATTCCTCCCGGAGGAAGACGCTGCAGAAGAAACGGGAATCGGCCCGGCAGAAATCCCGGAGGAAGTTGCCGCAGACGATTCCGAAGAAAAGCCCGAAAGCGGGATCGAAATCGAAGATATAGACTAAAAAGCAGGTTGTAGTATAATATCCATGTCAGATTCCGCAGAAAATTCATTAGATCCCATGGGACCGGTCCGAGGACCGGAAGGAGTCGCTATGGATAAGAGAAAAAGAACGTTCATTACAGCACTGACAGCTGCCGCGGCAGCTGTCGTGCTTGTTTTTGTTTTGCTGCATACGGGCAGTCATGATGCGGAAGCATCCGAGATCACGCCGGCAGTGCCGGTACAGGCGGCCCCCGTACAGACAGCGCCGGCGCCGGTCAGGGCTCCTTCACAGACCATGTTCGACTGGTGCCGCGGAAAGACGCTCTCCATCCTGGGTGACAGCATCTGCACCTTTGACGGATATATTCCCGCGGGATATGATACCTGGTACCCCAAAAGCTATCTGGATGATATCAATTCGACCTGGTGGATACAGTTCCTCGCCCTGACGGGCATGCAGCTGGGGACAAATGATTCCTGGTCGGGAAGCCTTGTGAGCGCGGATCCGGACGGGAAGAATAATCAGTATATCACCGACAGGAGGCTGAGCAGTCTTATGATTCAGGATCCTGCAGGCGGACCGGCGAAGGCGCCGGACGTCATCCTGGTCATGGGCGGCGGAAATGATTTCAGCGAGGACATAACGCCCGGAACCTATACAGGGACCTTGGTCAGCGGGGCTGCGCCTTCGACCTTCGCAGAAGGTTTCGAATACCTTTTAAGGAGCCTGGAAATACGCTATCCGCAGTCACAGCTTATCGTCTGTACCGTACCGCCCATGTTCAGCGACCGGAAGGATGACAGTACTACAACGCCCAAGCACAATGATGTCGGACTTACGTTGGAGGATTACAACGTTGTTGTCCGTGCGGCAGCGGCGGCCCACGGGATCCCGTGCGTCGATATGGATCATGCGGGGCTCGTGGAAGCGGACCTTCCGGACGGGATCCATCATAATAAGCTGGGCGCTTCCAAAATGGCCGTATTTATCTCTGAGTATTTAAAGCTGATCCCTGCACAGAGACCGTGAGGCGGTAAGACGGAATGAAAGCAGCACTGACTCCGGCGGGCTCCAAAAGAATGGCCGCCATACTGATCCTGGAGATCCTGCGGCAGTATTCCGATGATGAGCATCGCCTTACCCAGCAGGACATCATCCATTACCTGAAGAAGGACTATGACCTGGAATGTGACCGCAGGACGGTCCGGAACAACCTGCAGCTTCTGCAGGATGCGGGGTATGACATTTCCATGGAGGACGGATACTGTCTGTTTTCCCGTGATTTCGACGATGCCGAGCTCAGGATGCTGATCGATTCGGTCCTGTTTTCCAAAATCCTTTCCAAGAAGCAGGCGAAGACCCTGATCGACAAGCTGAAAAGCCAGGGCAATATCTACTTCAACGCCAAGGTTTCGCATGTCAGCGGCCTTTCCGACATGCAGCGGTCCGACAACAAGCAGCTCCTGTACTGCCTGGATGCGATCAACGATGCGATCGACCGGAACCGGAAGATCTCTTTCATACACAACCATTACGAAACAGACTTCAGGCTTCATCCGGGGGCAAATAATCCGTACATCGTCAGTCCTTACCAGGTCGTGGCCAACAACAGCCGCTACTACCTGATCTGCTGGGACGAGCATTATGAAGATCTGTGCTATTACCGGATCGACAGGATCACGGACGTGGAGATCCTTGCGGACCGGAGAAAGCCGATGCGTCTGGTGCCCGGACTGGAGAAGGGGCTTGACCTTCCGAAACACATGGCGGAGCATGTCTACATGTTCCGGGGAGAGAGCGTCCCGATCCGGCTGAAGACGAAGAAGAGTATGATGGGAGAGCTGATCGACTGGTTCGGGAAGGATTTCCGGATCATGGAAACGGACGGGGACGACATGATTGTACGGATCGTCTGCAATGAGACCTCGGCGTTCTACTGGTCCCTGCAGTACGGTATGTATGTGGAAGTGCTGGAGCCGGCCGCCCTTCGGGAAAAGATCACCGCAGCCCTGAAAGAGATCTCGGCAAGATATGATAAGGATGTATGACAGTATCAGTATTCAGCATAAATAATGTAATAAGGCAGGAGTAACAGGCAATATGAAGAGGTGGAACAAAGATTTTCTGGATAAGCCATGGGCAGCCTATACGGTGGCGGCATGTTCGGCAGTGCTGCTGTTCCAGATCCTTGAGCATCTGGGGCTTTTCGTTCACGGAGTGAGTGTCTTCTTCGGATATCTGGCGCCGATCCTCTATGGGATCGCCCTTGCGTACCTTTTGCTTCCGGTCAGTCATTTCTTCGAAAATACGGTTTTTTCAAAGGTCCGTTCCGACAAATGGAAGAAACGCCTCGGGATCCTGCTTACTTATGTGGTCCTGATCCTGGTCTTTGTGATCCTGACTGCAGCCATCATTCCGCAGATCGTCAGAAGTATCGTGACCTTTGTCACAAGCCTCGGAGAATATGAGAACTCCCTGAACGAGATCCTGGAGCAGCTCAATGCCCAGGCGCTTGCCCTGAATATCGACATCACCGAAATAACGCAGTTCGGTTCCGATATCCTGAGCAGGGTCGTCAGAGTCATCTCTTCCAATATGGGGAAGGTGATCGGCACTTCCTACAGCATCGGCCGCGGCGTCTTCAATGTTGTCGTCAGTTTCATTCTGGCCGTGTATTTCATGGCGGATGCCAGCCGGCTGATCGGCGGCGTGAAGCGTTTCATGAGCCTGTTCCTGAAGGAGAAGACCCGTAAATGGCTGGGAAGCTTTGAGAGGCGCTGTAATGCGATCCTTCTGCGTTATATAGGCGGCGACCTTCTGGACGGCCTGATCGTCGGCGTCATCAACAGCATTTTCATGCTGATCATGCGGATGCCGTATGTGATCCTGGTATCGGTCATCGTGGGCGTGACCAATCTGGCCCCGACCTTCGGTCCCATCGCAGGCGGCGCTATCGGCGCACTGATCCTTCTTTTCTCCGATCCCTGGGATGCCCTGACCTTTATTATTTTTACCGTCATCCTGCAGACAGTTGACGGATATGTGATCAAGCCCCGGCTCTTCGGAAGCTCTCTGGGTGTATCCAGTGTCATGATCCTGATCTCGATCATCCTCGGCGGCGGGATCTTCGGCGTTGCCGGCATCCTGTTCGCCATTCCCTTCGCGGCGATCGTGCATTATATCTATCATGGCGCGGTAGATTCTCTGGAAAAAAGAAGAAGGAGCGGAAAACCGCTCCCTCCTGGTGTCAGTAATTGAATTTTCCCTCGTTCTTTTCTTCGAGGGCTTTTATGGCGTGATATGTATATTCGGCAAAGGGGACCGGGATGCCGGCCTCCTTTGCTTTTTTCATGAGAACACCCGTGAACATGTCGATCTCGGTCCTGCGTCCCGCGTCCAGGTCCTGGAGCGTGGAGAAGCGGACAGTGGGCGGCCAGGAGTCCTTTGTATTGGAGAGCGGGTGCAGATGGATGCCGTTTGCCTGTGCAACGGCAGACACCTCACGGTACAGCGCGTCTCTTATGAAGGCGACGTGCTCACTGTCAAAATAGGAGCGGAAGGGTGTTGCGAGAACGGCCTGGGGCAGGTTATAGCAGATGTTGAGCGCATATTTGTCCCACTGATCGGTCAGGATGTCTTCCATGATATGGCCGTGCAGGCCGGCACAGGCAAGAAGGTCCCGGATCGCCAGGATCCGTTCCGACGGCTCCGAAGATCCCTTTTCTCCGTAGAAGACGCCCGGCGTCCTGTCGGGATCGAAGACGATATTGCCGTCCTTCCTTGCGGAAACGATGCGCATAAGAGAGTATACGATATGGGAGGGATCAATGACGGACCCGATGATCTCTTCGCTGTCGATGCCGTTCATCAGGCTCATGACGATCGTATCCGGTCCCGTGGCCTTTTGGATCGCGGGCAGTACGGAGAAAAGTCCGCTGTATTTGGTCGCGATCAGAAGAAGGTCCACGCCCCGCTCCGACGCTTCCGCAGGATCCAGCACGCAGGGGCGGTACTGCTTCCCGTTGATCCATACGCCGTCCCGTAACAGCCGCTCTTTTCTTTCCCCTTCCGCGATCAGGAAGAAGTCCGTACCTTCAAGATCCGTAAGCCCGTAAATAAAATAGCCGCCGACAGCGCCGGCGCCGATCAGTGCCGTATGCTTGATTTCCATATGATTTTACATTCCTTTATGATAATATTATCGTGATAAAAAAGGCTCAGACAGACACAGCCGTCTGTTTCATTATATCAGGATGCGCGGATGGCGCAAACAGGCGGCACAGGAGGCAGAATGCATAAATTATTGGAATATCCGTTTGACAGCGGTCTGATCAGAAGAAAACAGAAGTCTATCAGAAGAGAGCTCCTTTCCGCGGAAGGACTCCTGGAGAAGAAGGTGGCGGTCCTCGGCGGTTCCACGACCCATGATATCATTACGATGCTGGAACTGTTCCTTCTGGGGAACGGCATAAAGCCCTCTTTTTACGAATCGGAATACGGCCAGTTCTGGCAGGATGCGATGTTCGACAACGAAGAGCTGAAGGAATTCGCGCCGGACATTATTTATATCCATACCTCGAACCGCAATATCCTTTCCTGGCCCCAGCCCGCCTCCTCCGAGGAGGAGATAAACGGCATGCTGGAGGCGGAGTTCAGCCGCTTTAAGGCAATGTGGGAGAAGCTTTCTGCTGTTTACCGGTGCCCCATTATCCAGAACAATTTCGAATATCCCTTCTTCCGCCTTATGGGCAACAAGGATGCGGCGGATGTGCACGGACGGGTCAATTACGTGAGCCGCCTGAACATGAAATTCTATGAATACGCACAGAACGCAGATCAGTTCTATATCAACGACATCAATTACCAGTCGGCGGATTACGGCCTCGCCAGATGGTCGGATCCTTTCTTCTGGCATATGTATAAATATTCCCTGTGCCTGGATGCGATCCCGTATCTTTCCTTCAACGTGGCGAATATCATCAAGTCGGTCTACGGAAAGAACAAGAAGGCCCTTGCCCTGGACCTGGATAATACCCTCTGGGGCGGCGTCGTGGGAGATGACGGGCCTGAGAACTTAGAGCTCGGCCAGGAGACCTCCATGGGACAGGTCTATACCGAGTTCCAGCAGTACCTGAAGGAGCTTTCGAAGAGGGGGATCCTTCTCAATATCATTTCCAAGAATGATGAGGAGAATGCCCTTGCCGGACTGGCGCATCCGCAGATGGTCCTGAAGAAGGATGATTTTATCAGTATCAAGGCCAACTGGGACCCCAAGAGCGTCAACCTCGTCAATATGGCAAAAGAGCTGTCGCTCCTTCCGGAGTCCTTTGTCTTCGCGGATGACAATCCGGCGGAGCGGGAGATCATCCGGCAGCAGGTCCCGCAGGCGGCCGTGCCCGAGATGGACAAGGTGGAGCATTATATTTACGCGATCGACAGGAGCGGATATTTCGAGACGACCACGGTCTCGAAGGACGATCTTCGCAGAAGCGCCATGTACAAAGAGAACATGGAACGCATGCAGCTGGAGAATTCCTTTGCCGATTACGGGGAGTATCTGAAGTCCCTGGAGATGAAGGCCGAGATCGGGAGCTTTATCCCGCTTTACATGGCAAGGATCGCGCAGCTTACGAACAAGAGCAATCAGTTCAACCTGACGACGCGCCGGTATACCCAGGAGGAGATCGAGAAAGCGGCGGCAGATTCGAACTTTATCACATTATATGGTAAACTGATTGACAGATTCGGTGACAACGGTGTAGTCAGCGTGGCCATCGGAGAGAAAAGAGGAGACGAGCTGGATATTATCCTGTGGCTGATGAGCTGCCGTGTCCTCAAGAGGGACATGGAGTTCGCCATGATGGACGAGCTCGCGGCAAGAGCGGAAAAAGAGGGGATCAAAAAGATCCTCGGCTACTATTATCCGACGGCCAAGAACGGCATGGTCCGCGATTTCTACGACAGACAGGGCTTTACGAAGATCTCGGAGGACGAAGCGGGAAATACCGTATGGGCGCTGGATATCAGCAAAGGGTACACTAAAAAGAATCATGTGATTGAAATCGGGGAGGTTGAAACAGAATGAGAGAAGAGATCTATGAGAGACTGACAGAAGTGTTTCATGATGTTTTTGATGATGATTCGATCGAGATCGGTGATGCTACGACAGCTGCGGATATTGACGGATGGGATTCCCTTACGCATATCTCTCTCCTGTCTGCGGTAGAAGACGAATTTGATATTACCTTTGACATGAAGGCGGTCCAGGGACTTAAGAACGTCGGTGCCATGGTGGATCTGATCGAGGATATGATATGATGTCGATCACGTCGCTTCAGTTTGTGGTCCTTTTCCTGGTTTCCGTCGGGATCTACTATCTGATTCCCGGGCGGCTTCAATGGTATGCGCTGATCGCGTTCAGCGCATACTTTTTCTGTGTTTCCTCAAAACCGGTGACAGGACTGTACCTGGCAGCGTCCATCCTTATTACAACGGCGGTCAGCACCGTCATGAAGAAAAACAGGGAAGGCCGGGGCGCGAAGGCAGCACTCATCGCAGGGATCCTGGCAAATCTCGGGATCCTGGCACTTCTGAAGTACAGCGGCTTTTTCGTATCCAACCTGAATGCTGCAGGAAGGCTCCTTGGCGGACCGCAGATCCCCATGCCTTCTTTTGCATCGCCTCTTGGCGTCAGCTTTTATACCTTCAGCATCGTGGGCTACCTTCTGGACTGCTACTGGGGGATCACGGAGCCGGAAACGAACCTTCTGAAGAATGCGCTTTTTGCAGGATACTATCCCCTTCTTACCAGCGGCCCCATCGTACGGCACAAGGACCTGAAGGACCAGCTGTATGCCGCCCACCGTTTTGACTGGGAGCGCGTTACCTTCGGCCTCCAGAGGATCTTCTGGGGAATCTTCAAGAAGCTGGTCATTTCCGCAAGGGCCGGCGTGATCGTGGATACGGTCTATTCGGACACGGAAGCCTATCCCGGCCTCTATATCTGGGTCGCGGCGCTTCTTTTCATGGTCCAGCTGTATACGGATTTTTCCGGCTGCATGGATATCATCATCGGCGCATCGGAATGCTACGGGATCATCCTGCCGGAGAATTTCCGGACCCCCTTCTTTTCCAGGTCGGTCCAGGAATACTGGCAGAGATGGCATATCACCCTGGGCCTGTGGATGAAGGATTACCTGATGTATCCCATCCTCCGCAGCAGGGCTTTCCGGAATATGGGAAAATCCCTGAAAAAGAGCCTTGGCAAAAAAGCTGCCCGCCAGATCCCGACCTATCTGGGCATGCTGATCCTGTGGATCGTCATCGGTCTGTGGCACGGCGGGGCCTGGAAATATATTCTGGGAGAAGGCATGTGGTTCTTTGCCTGCATCGTTCTGGGACAGCTCATGGAGCCGGTATTTAAGAAATGGATCGCCGCTCTTCATATCAATACGGAGACCTTTTCCTGGCATCTGTTCCAGTCGGCCCGGGTCTATCTTCTGGTATGTATAGGCAACCTTTTCTTCCGCCTGAATTCCTTCCGGGAGGCACTGAAGGCAATGCGCCTTTCCGTCAGCCGCTTCAACCCGTGGATCCTTTTCGACGGTTCCCTGGACCAGCTGGGGCTTTCCGATAAGAATGTGCGCGTTCTTTTTGCCGGGATCCTGGTCCTGCTTGTCGTATCGGCACTGCAGGAGAAGGAGTCCGTAAGGAAGATGATCGCCCGGCAGAACCTGGTTTTCCGCTGGATTCTGTATGTCGGCCTTATCTGGCTCATCGTCGTTTTCGGCATGTACGGCCCGGGATACGATGCGGCATCGTTCATCTATCAGCAGTTCTGAGGAGGCAGTATGAGAAAAATCATTTCAGTCATTGCATTCCTTGCCGTGCTTTCGGGGACTATGGGAAAGACCTTTGATGTTCTGTGGGAGCGCGACGACGGTTTTTCCAGGGAGGTATATGAGCAGTTCTATGATCTGCCCAGGAACTCGGTGGACGCTGTCGTGATCGGACCGAGTGCCGCAAGAGAGTACTATTTTGCAGGGGAGGCCTTCCATCATAACGGCGTAGTCTCCTATAACCTGAGCACCTCCGGACAGCCTTTTTCCGCGATCCTTCCCCTTATCAAAGAGGTGGAGAAGACACAGGATCCGTCCGTGTATCTGATCGAGTTCCGGGAACTGGAAGAGGATTCGGTCAATCTCGGGGATGTGCGGAAGATCACCGACAATATGAAGTGGTCCCGCAACAGGATCGATACGATCAATTCCATGCTGGACCAGTACGATGCCACCAGCGGAGAGGCGCCTGTCGAGAGGAAAGATTATTACACGAGTTTCGGTGTCTACCATAACCGCTGGGAGGACGTGAATGCCGCGGATTTCGGAGAATCGGAGCAGTGGATGGGATTCGGCATCTATAACAGCATCATTACGATGACGCCCGAAGACCTGAAGCCTTTTGATGAGTACTATGATATTGATCCTTACTTACTGGGAGAACTGGACCGTCTGATCAGCTATACGGATACGCTGGATGCAAAAATCGTCTTCGTGCTGATGCCGGCCTTCTTCCACTCGGATTCGAGGGGGCTCCTGAATTGTGCCATGCAGCAACTGCAGGCGAGGGGGCAGGAGGTTCTCTTCCTGAATCCTCATATGGGGGACATCGGACTTTCGATGGACGTGGATTTTCGTGAAGAAGAGCATGTCAACACCTATGGCAGCATAAAAGTCACGAATTTCCTTGCCGATTATCTGCAGCAGCAGTACGGACTGCCCGACCGCAGGGGCGGGAACGGGCTTGAGAAATGGACGAATGCTTATGAGGGATTCCGTAAGGCGATCCTGAAGAGAACGAGCGTCCTGGCGGCCTATGAGGAACTGGGCACGCTTCTGGATACCTGCCGTTTCGAATCGACAGGGGAGCGGACCTTTGACGTATACGATGAAAACGGAGCGCTGCTGGATCATGCAGCCTTTGATGAGAACGGAAAGAGGATCGAACAGGTTCAATGAATTTGGAAAGACCGGTACAGTGGATCATAAAAGCATATTTTACCCTGACGATCCTTCTTGCGGTCCCGCTGGCGGTCTGCAGTTTCCTGACAAGGGTCGTTTTCCGGCAGCGAGTCGAGAACGATCTGTTTGACTTCCTTCCGGAGAATATCCCGATCCTTCTTGCCTGCAGCGTGCTCTTTCTGGCGATCGCGGCAGTGTATGTGAAGAAGACGGAAGAAGGCGCCGGTGCGTCCTCCGGCAGGGTCACGGATACGGGATACCTGAAGACGGATCTTCTGTTCCGGATCCTTATGGTCTATGCCCTGGGAGTCTCCCTGTTCATCATCTTTTCGGTCAGGGGACTTGCCACCAATGACGCCAGGATGCTGAACGATATCATCAACGCGTTCATGCAGGGAGATTACTCCTCCATGGGGCAGTACGGGTATCTGAGCATTTATCCCTTCCAGATCAGTTATGTCATGATCGGGCAGCTTTTGTATATCCTTTTCGGACCGGACAATTTCCTCGTCTACCAGCTGATCAACGTCGTCTGCATCCTCCTTACCATGTGGCTTTTATACGAGATCACCTGGGAAATGTTCGGAAATGAGAGAATCTGCGGCATCATGAGCCTCCTCGGCTTCGGTGCCATGTTCTTCTATGTGTATTCGACCTATGTCTATAACGACATCTGGAGCTTCCTGCCCCAGACGGCCGCGTTCTGGCTGGAGATCCGCTACCTGAAGAAGCCGAAGGCACTGACGGCCGTCCTTGCGGCGGTGTGCATCGCGCTGGCGATCCTTCTGAAATCGAACTGCTATATCGCTCTCATCGCCATGGCGGCCATGCTGGTCTTCTCCCCGATCCGGAACAGGGAAGGGGGAAGGGCGCTTGTCCGGAACCTTGTCATAGCGCTTCTTATGTTCGTCCTTTCGTCGGCGCTTTCTGCGGGCGTCATGCAGGTATATGTGAATAAAGCCGGTCTTCCCAAGGCGCCGGACGGCGTTCCCGCCATGGCGTATTTTGCCATGGGCATGCAGGAGATGGAGGGAAAATACGGCTGGTACGACGGCTACAACGCCGGAATCTATACACAGAATGAGTGCGACGGCGCGAAGGCTTCCGAGGCCGCAAAGGAAGAGATCCGGGAAAGGATCCGGTTCTTTGGCGGGAACCGGAAATACTTTGTGAAATTCTACCTGGGAAAATATCTTTCCCAGTGGGCAGACGATACCTTTATCAGTCTCCGGGAGCTGGAGCTTACGGGCCGCCATGTGGAGAACCAGCCGAAGACGGCGGACTGGCTGATCTTCGGAACGGGGTATCATATCATGGACGGGATCATGAATGTGTTCCATTTCCTGGTGCTTCTGGGGACCCTTCTCTACGGAGGCCGAAAGATCTTCCGGGATAAGCTCTCCGGTATTTCGGATGCGGAAGCTCTGGTCATCATGTTCATCTTCGGAGGCATGCTGTTCCACCAGCTCTGGGAGGCGTCCAGCCGCTATGTGATGCGGTACTTTCTGTTCCTTCTTCCGGCTGCCGCCTTCGGTATTTATACGGCTGCCCGGAAGCTTGCGGAATACGGGAAGCATGTCCGGAGCACGGATTCATAGAGAGGCTTTGCATGACATCTTTATATGACAGAATTACGGATAAGACGAAAATTAAGGCCGGAGGCGGGGCGTCCCCCGCAGCGGCCTTTTTATCCCGTCTTTTACAGAAGGTGACCGTTCGCAGGACGGCCGTCTTCCTGACGGTGTTATACATTCTCAACCTCATCCCGCTCCTTGTACTGGGACATTTCGACTATGCCTCCGCGGACGATTTCTCGGAAGGCTCTTACTGTCATGCCGTCTGGACGGCGACCCACAGTATCACGGGCGTTTTCGCAGAAGCGGTCCGGGCAGCGGTCCGCTCCTGGTTCAACTGGATGGGCTATTACGGCTATATGTTCATGGGCTCCATCACGCCGGTCGTCTTCGGGACCCGCGTGTACCGCATCACACCCTGGATCATGCTGGGCATCCTGACCTTCTCCACGGTCTATCTTCTGCATGTGCTTTTTGTGCGCCTTGGCGGCGCAAGAAAAGAACTCGCCCTGTGCGTTTCCATGATCACGCTCCTTTTGAGTGTGGAATGCATGCCGGGCGCCAATGAGCTCATCTTCTGGTACGGCGGTGCAGTCAATTACACACTGTTCTTCGCCTTCTCCGAGATCCTGACCGGACTGGTGATCAGCCTCCATCTGGACGTCCTTTCCGCGGCCGGGGAGGGACCTCTGGCAGGCAGGGCGACCCGCAGCCGGACGGGACTTGTGATCCGCACGGTCCTGATTTCCTTCTTTGCCTTTTTTACAGCCGGCGGGAATTATCTCTCCGCCCTTTCCTGCTGTCTGGTCCTTCTTCTGATCGTATTCCTGGCAGGTATCCGGGGAGAACTTTCAAAGGACCGTCTTCTTCCGGTTCCGGTCATCGTATTCTGCGCGGGCTTTGTCCTGAGCATCGCAGCGCCCGGGAACTCCGTACGTGCTGCCATGCTGAACGGCTTTGGCCCTGTTAAGACGATCTTTATTTCTCTTCATTATTTCTTTGAGGTCTGTATCGGAGAGATGACGGGCTGGGCACTCCTGATGGGCTTTGTCCTTCTGATTCCGATCCTGTGGAAGATGACGGGAGAAATGGATTTTGATTTTCCCTGCCCCCTCATTGTTCTTCTGTTTCTGGGAGGCCTGACTGCCGCGAATTTCGCACCGCCTCTTTATGCGGAGGGAAATGTGGAAGCGGGCAGGCTCCGTGGGACCCTTTTCCTTCAGTATGTGATCCTGGCGGTCCTTGCGCTGTTCTATGCTGTCGGCTGGGTCCGGAAATACCTGGGCCGGGAAAAAGGGAGCAAAGAGTTTTCACCGGCTGCTTCTGCGGGACTTCTGGCAGCCTTCCTCGTTACGGTCTTTGCCGCTGCCATGAGCATCAAGGCGGAGCCGTATTACTTCACCACATCCGCAGCCGCTTTCGATCTTATGAACGGGAGCGCTGCCGCATATGCGGCGGAATGGGAAGAAAGACTGAAGGTCCTGGAGGATGAGAGCATAAAAAATCCAGCCCTCCCGGCCTTTGTGAACCGTCCGTACCTTCTGTACTATTCGGACGGGACTAAGGACCCGCAGGACTGGAACAATGTTTCCATGCAGCGATTCTATAACAAGGAATCCGTCATCGTCATCCACGATAGGAATTGACGGCGTCGATGACCATGGAGACTTCCTCATCGGTCATTTCCGGGAAGAGCGGGAGCGTTGCGCAGTGCGCGGCAAGCTCTTCCGCGTTCGGGCAGTCGCCCTTCTGATAGCCAAGATCCTTATAGGCCTCCTGCAGGTGGCAGGGGACGGGATAATGGCGGTTGCATTCGATGTCCTTTTCCTTCATGTATGCCAGGAAGTGTTCCGGATCCGGCACCTGGACCTCGTACATGTGATAGACGTGTTTGGTATTGGCGGGATGCTTCTGGAGACGGAAGAGGGGATTGGTGATCTCCCGGTCATATCTTGTTCCGATCTCGATCCTTCTTTTCGTCCACTCATCCAGGTATTTGAGGCTGACGGACATGACGGCGCCCTGAATGCCTTCCAGACGCATGTTGTAGCCCACGACCTCATGATAGTACCGGATGCGGCAGCCCTGGTTCTTGTATACATTGACCTTGTCGATATAGGCGGGGTCGTTGCTGGTAACGCTTCCGCCCTCTCCGAAGGAATACAGGTTCTTGCCGGGATAGAAGCTGAAGCAGCCGATATCGCCGAGACCTCCGACGCGAACGCCTTCATACTCCGCGGCCGCTGCCTGGGCGCAGTCTTCCACCACGTACAGTCCGTGACGGTCCGCAATCTCTTTCACAGCGCCGAAATCAAAGGGCTGGCCGTACAGATGTACGCCGATGATGGCTTTGGTACGGTCCGTGATCTTCTCTTCGATCTTTGCGGGATCGATCTCCCAGGTATCTGCCGTGCAGTCGACGAAAACGGGAGTCGCACCGCTGTAGGTGACGCCCCAGGCCGTTGCGATATAGGTGTTGGCGGGAACGATGACTTCGTCCCCTTCCCCGATCCCGAGGCAGAGCATGGCAAGGTGGAGCGCGCTGGTCCCGTTATTCACGCCGGAAGCAGCGGCAACACCCAGATACTGTGCAAATTCCTTATCGAAACGGTCCGCATAGGGCCCGCCGGAAAAAGCGGTCTCCTCACAGCACCGCGTGATGGCATCCAGGTATTCCTGTCTGTGTTTTGCAAAATCTCTTGTAAGGTCAATTCTTTTGAGCATGATTCCTCCTGAGCGCCCGGCTGTTTTCCGCCTCTTCGGCGGTCTGCGTCAGGCTTTCTTTTTATCCTCTTCACGGAACGTCTTCCGAAGGGCCCGGATCCGGATGAGATAGTTGCGGATCGTTTTCCCGACGTTGACGGTCGTATCATAATTCTCCGTAAAGACCACGGGCATATCATAAATATTGACGCCTTTCCGCTCCGCGCGCAGAAGCAGTTCTATCATATAGAACCACCCGTTGTCATTTCCGGCTTCCGCCACAAGGTCCCTTGCGACATCCTTCCGCATGAAGGTAAAGCCGCAGATCCCGTCGGTCGCCTTCATGCCAAGGCTTGCTTTTAAAAGAAAAACAAGACCCGCCGAGGTGATCTTCCGGTACCATTTGCGGCCGACGGTCTTCGAGTCTTTGGAAAAGCGCGTTCCGTTCACGTATTCGAGCTCCGGTCTTTCCTCGAAAAGCTCGATGGTCCTGCCGAGGTTCGAGATATCGGTGGAAAGATCGATATCCATATATCCCACCAGCTCGGAGGTGTTTCGTTCGACGCCGGTGCGGAACGCGATGCCGACGCCCTTCTGGTCGATCCGGACATATTCCACGATCCCGGGGTACTCTTTTTCGAGAGCCCGGCCGATGTCCGGCGTATCATCCTCCGATCCGTTGTCCAGGATCGTGCAGTGATAGGAAACGGGCGCCCTGTCGGGGAAACGCTCCGTATGGGAGGGAGCATATTCCGTCATGTAGGCGATCGTCTTCTCAATGCCGTTACGGAGGCGTTTATGTTCATTCAGTACGGGAAAAAGTAAATTGATCTCCATAAAATCACTGTTTTCTGGGCGTGATCTTCTCCACGCCCGCAATAAGATACCGCTGCCTGCGGTAGGACAGGTTGATCAGGACCGACAGGTACCTGAGAATGATGGTCTGCAGCACGAAGACGCCGACAAAACCGACAGCGAGGAACCCCATCGTGGAGCGCCAGCCTTCCACGGTATGGGCGCCGCTCACTGTCTCATAGAGGATGTCTGCGCCGACGGCGACGGCGATCAGCCCGAAGAGACCGCTTAAATACATGGAGAGTTTTTCCATGATATTCGTGAAATAGATCAGGGAGTCCATGGCCAGCATATGCCTTTCATGCCGGTCGGCAAGGGCCTTTTTCCTCTCGGCGGCTCTGTCGGAAACGTAATGCAGGGACTGGGTATTCAGGCCGCAGTTCATGTAGACCGCTTTCCGGTAGGGAATGTACTGACCGATCGTTTTGATCCGGTTGATGGCGCGGCGGGAGAGAATGCGGAAGGTCTCCGTGTTGATGCTGCCGTTCCCGTGGTTGGTCCTGTTGTACAGGGAATAGAAGAGCCTGGAACTGAAGGATGTTGCATTGGAGCAGCCGGCGGAAACGACATCGTTTCCCGCGGCGGTCTCCTGGTAGACCTCAAAGATCAGCTCCGGGTCGTAATCGATGAACATGTCGTCGAATTCATAGACGAAATCGCCGATCGCGATATCGCGGCCCGCATTCATGGCCGTTTCCTGTCCCTGGTAATGGCTCATCTGGACGATGCTCACCATCTGCGAATCCATGTGATGCTCTTCAAAGAAGTCATGGATCGCGGCAATGCTGTCATCGGTGGAAGCATCGTTGACAAAGATCAGTTCGTATTTCGTAAAACGCTCCCTGAGGATCTTCGTGATCATCTCCAGGAAACTGTCTATATAGGCCGCGTCATTGTGCACATACATGACGGCGGAAACAAATTTGCTTTCAGCTTGGATATTGGCAGCCATACGGGTCTCCGTTCGTAAATTCCGGGTTAAGGCCTGCTCTATTGCAGGAATTCATCCAGGTCATAGACCGTGTTGATCTTGCCTGAAAGGACGCTGACCATCCGGGGCCGGTCATGGTTGATGTGGATGGCAGTCGGCCTGGAGTCGTCCACTTCGGAGGACTTCAGGATGGGTTTCATGGAAAAAAGCGATTTCACGTACCGGTAATCATACCTGGGAAGCATGTATTTGCGGGCCAGGTGGTCCATGTAAGGCCATGCGCTCTCCGGACGGTACGGACATTCGCCGCAGTTGCCGAGCTGTTCGGGACAGCACAGGCGCCGGCCCTCTTTTTCGCCCAGCTCTTTTACCGCGAGCTCCTGGCAGTGGAACTTCGGGAGGGCGTCATAGCTGGCGACGTGGGGCGTGAAGGAGACCGCTGTCAGGGAGTGATAGCCTGTTTTTCCAAAGGGCATGATGGAAAAGAACGGTCCGTCCATGACGGTGAGCCCGATTCCCCTGAGGGCATCGGAGGGCTCGGTCAGAATGATCTCGCACAGTTCGTATTTGATGTTGAAACGCTTTTGATCGATCCCCTCGGCCAGGTTCAGCACCTGGTTCGTGGAAGCATAGGTGGCGTTCAGAAGGAACGGCGTCTCGAATTCCGAGCCGTCCTCCAGAAGGATCCGGAAGACACCTTCTTCGTCCATGGTCCGGATCTTCGTGATCCGGGCATTGAATAGAAGCGTCACATTGGGATATGCCCGGATGGACTCCAGGAAATAATCGCGGAGCATTCTCGCATCATAGGTATATTCCTCTGTCAGGAAAGCACCGTCGCACATCTCCGGATTAAAATACCGGGAGACGGGCTGCTCCTCGCAGCGGATCCCGGCGGCCTGGCAGAAGCCCGTGAACTGTTCGGCATCGGTCCACGAAAAGCGGGAGCTTGTCGCATAGATCTGCTGGAAGCCCCTCTCGATACAGAAATCATAATCCTCGCAGAAGCGCCGGAAATAGCCTGCCGACTTCATTGCCGTCGTCAGGCTCCGCGGATAATGATATCCCATATGCACCCTGGCCTGGTTGATATACGTTGCCCGTCCGAAGGCTTCGGGATCTCTTTCCAGGACCAGGACCTTCTCGTTTTTCCCGCCGCAGAGTTTTGCGGCATAAAGACCATAAAGGCCCGCACCGATTATGATCCTGTCGTAAGTTCTGTCTGTCATCATTGATTTCACATTCTGCCGGTGCCCCGGCCTGCATCATATATACAGGTTCGACAGGGTAACTGGCATTATATTAGTATACTGGAAACGGGCCAAAAGTGAAAGTATAATATAAAGGATCGAACGGAGGGGCTTATGAAAGGCTGGCTTACGGTAAACGAATTTGTGAGGACGCCGAAGTTCCGGGACCTTTTCGGTCTTTTGGAAAAGGCGGCGGAGGATAAGGGGATTGCCCTTACCCGGATGACGAATGCAGGGATCTTCCGGATCCTGGGAGAGACAGGGTATGACCTGGAGAGGCTTCCCGCCGGGGAGCGGCCGGATTTTGTCCTGTTCTGGGATAAGGATATCCGGCTTGCCCGTGCGCTGGAAGCGCAGAGGCTTCGGCTCTTCAACAGGGCCGGCGCCATCGAAGTGTGCGATGATAAGTCGCTGACTTTCCTTGCCCTTACGGGAAAAGGCATACGGATGCCGAAGACCTGGCTTTCTCCCAAGAAGTTCCATGCGGACGGTCTTTTCAGCGAAGAACTGATCGCCGCAGCGGAAGAGGACCTTGGCTATCCCCTGGTGGTCAAGGAGTGTCTGGGGTCCTTCGGCGCACAGGTGTATCTTGTGCATGACAGGGAGGAGCTCCTTGACAGGGTCCGGATGATCGGGGACAGGCCGTATCTTCTTCAGGAATACATCGCTTCCTCTGCGGGAAGGGATATCCGGATCCAGGTGGTGGGAGAGAAGATCGCCGCCGCCATGCTACGGAGGAACCCTTCCGACTTCAGGGCAAACCTGACGAACGGCGGCTATGCACAGCCGTATACACCGGGCGATGCAGAGGCGCAGATGGCGCTGCAGGCGGTAAAACTCCTCGGCCTGGACTTTGCGGGCGTCGACATCCTCTTCGGGGATGAAGGAGAGCCCATCCTTTGCGAAGTGAATTCCAATGCCCATTTCAGGAACCTGTACGACTGCACGGGCATCAATACGGCGGACTTCATAATGGAGCACATCTATGACGAAATGGTGGCTGGTATATAAACGGGAGGACGCGGAAAGGAACCGCGAAGCGATCCGGATGTACGGGGAAGCCTGCAGCCGGCGCGGCATAGAACCGGTGCTCCTTCTGTACGAGGATCTGCAGGGTGCGTTACCGGAAGGCCCGCTCCCTCCTGTCTGTATCAACAGGACAAGAGAAGCCGGTTTTGCCGGGGCCCTGGAAGAGAAGGGGGTCCGGGTATTCAACGGCGCGGAGCTGACAAGGCTCGGGAACGACAAGGCGCTTGCCCTTTCGTATGCGCAGAAGAAAGGGATCCCCGTCATGCCGTTCTCCGAAGATCCGGAGAAGATCCCTCTTCCCTGCGTGGTGAAATCCCTTGCGGGGCACGGCGGAACAGAGGTGTATCTTACAATGACAGAGCAGGACCGGGAGTCTGCAGAAACTGCCCTTTTGGCAAAAGGTGCATCCTTTATTTACCAGAAGCCCGCATCGGATCTTGGGAAGGACCTTCGGGTCTATATTCTGGGGAACCGCATTACGGCGGCTGTCCTCCGGACTTCGGAAACAGACTTCCGGAGCAACTTCTGTCTCGGAGGAGCGGCGCAGCTCCATACGCTGACGCAGGAAGAGGAAGAGCTCACCCTGCGGCTCCTGGAAGGACTTCAGGCGGATTATTGCGGGATCGACTTTATTTACGATCACGGACATCCCGTTTTCAATGAGATCGAGGATGTCGTCGGCGCGCGGATGCTGTACCGGCTGACGGACAGGAACATCATCGCGGAATACGTGGACTATATGGCAGACATGGCAGGTGAAACATGAAACGAAATTTCAAGATGGTCGTCAGTTATGATGGGACCCGGTATTACGGCTGGGAGCACCAGACCGAGCTGGACATGACCATCCAGGGAAAGCTGGAGGCGGTGCTTACGAAGATGACGGACGCTTCCCCGGAGGATCCCGTGAAGGTGATCGGGGCGGGCAGGACAGATGCCGGCGTCCATGCAAGGGCCATGACCTGCAACGTCCTTCTGGATACGCAGATGTCCGAGGATGCCATCCGGCAGTATATGAACCGCTATCTTCCGGACGATATCAGCGTGAATGAGGTAAAACAGGCGGCGGACCGGTTCCACGCAAGGTACAATGCCCTGGGAAAGACCTACCGCTACACCCTCTGGTACGGACTGTCCAAGCCGGTCTTTGACCGCAGATATGTATACGTCCTGAATGAAAAGCCGGATGTGGAGAAGATGCGGGAAGCCGCCGCATACCTTACGGGGGAGCATGATTTTAAGAGCTTCTGCGGGAATTCGCATATGAAGAAATCCACCGTCCGGGACGTTGACACCATCCGGATCGAGACTTCCGGCAGCTATATACGGATCTATTTTCACGGAAGCGGCTTCCTCCAGAACATGGTCCGGATCCTGACGGGGACCCTTCTGGAAGCAGGGTACGGCAGAAAGAAGCCGGAGGACATGCTTTCCATCCTGGAAGCCCGGGACCGGAGAGCGGCAGGGCCCACGGCACCCCCGCAGGGGCTGTGCCTTATGAAGGTCGACTACTGATGCAGCCATATGCCGGTATGATCCGGCAGGCTTCAGATGCAGGAATCAGTAGGATTCATACTTTGTTTTCTGTATAATATTCATTGGGAGAAAAATATTGAAAATCAGCGACATTGCCGACAGAAATGAAAAACAGACGGGGCTTGGTCTTTCCCTGAACGATTATCTTGACCTGGTGGAATCAGACCTTGCACCGGCCATCTCGGAGATCACGTCCCTGACGGGCTGCAAGACGCTTTCCTTTACGACCATGCGGCCGAAGGAAGGAGAATACAGTCCGGAGGATGAGGTGGAGCAGAGGCTCGTCCTGGAAGCGGACGGAAACGCGGCGCTTCGGTGTTTTACCTACAATAAAGGAGAAGGACACCACGGCATCGGCCGGGTTACCGAAGGAAAGGTCCGTCCCAATGCCATGAAAGAGATCCTGCACATGATGGATACCTGGCTCTACTCCCGCAGGAAGAAGGCGGCGGATATATGGAACAGCGGGGACGGCTCCGGCAGATGGATCCTCCATGTGAGATTCGCCGACGGACGGGTCCAGGTGCAGACCGGGAAGACCGAAGGGGCCTTCTATGCGGGGATCGATATTTCCCAGTTCATAAGGGAGAGACTTCCTTTTGACGGACTCCTTCTTTTTGACGACAGACTCTGGTAGGAAAGACAAAGACACGCGGGCCGGATTTCGGCAGGCGTTGTCTGCAGGGAACATGCGGAGGAAACGGTTGTGAAGGGTGATGAAAACAGCAAGGAACGGCTGCCGATCCTGAATCTGATGGTCCTGGAGATCCTGGCCCGGCATTCCGATGAGGAACACCAGCTGCGGCAGGCGGATATCCTGCGGATCCTGAAAGAAGACTACGGAATGATCTGCGACAGGCGGCATGTGCCGGACAGGCTCCGCCAGCTCATGATGTTTGGTTTCGATATCCGCAGGGTGCAGCACGGCGGCGCTTATACATCTTACTACATGGGCCCCGACGGGATCGGAAGCTTCGCGAAAAAGGGCGGTGCAGCAGCAGCGTCCGGAAAGTCTGCGGCCGCAGGGCTTCCCTCTGCAAAACGCCCTTCTGCGGAACTTCCTGCCGCGGAGGAAAAGACGGCGGTATTCTCCGATGATGGCATAGAGGAGAAGTTAGCCGGCAGGACCGGGAAGAAGAAAGAGAAGAATGACAGCGCCGGAAGCCTGAAGGAACTAAAGGAAGAGAAAGAGCGCAAAAAGAAGAAAAAGGGCAAAAAAGACAAGGACAAAAAGAAAAAGGACAAGGGAAAGAAGAGGAAGGACGACCGGAAATGACAGTGGATGAAGCGCTTTCGGGACTTAAGAAACTCGCGATGGAACGGGAAGATATCCGACAGGCACTGCTGGAAACAAGAAACGCCGCTTCCCCCGTATCCGCCTTCTGCAGACTGGCCGGAGAGCTCGGCTTTCCGATCTATGAAATGGACCTTGTGATGGCCGGGGAAGAATATTATGCCGCCATGCGAAGAAGTACGAACGGCGGCGGAGAGAACTCCCCCCTCCTGGAAGGAGAGGATGATTACTACGAGATCTTCATGGCACAGATCTCGTGAGAGTCGGGGGGAGGTGAGTGAGTCAGGGGGACAGGTACGCTGACTCA
>CAMNCY010000005.1 GCA_946534785.1 uncultured Lachnospiraceae bacterium
CTCGCCGGTATCTTCGTTCAGGAACATGTCCAGCCGGCATACGGGAAGGAGCGTTTCGTACAGGGGACGGTTCAGGATCATTTCCTCCAGCTCCTCCGGGAAGCCGAAGAGCTTCCGGTAATCTTCCTGTTCCAGGTATTCCCGGATCACTCTGGTCAGGATCCCGTAAGCTGTCTCGCCGGCCTTCCGGACAAAGGCAAGTCCTTCCGGCGTAAGCGCCTTCGGGAGATACAGGAACTTGATGGGAATGCCGTGGTAGGCGGCGCCGCTTGTCAGGACCGCTTCCGCTTCCCTTTTTCCGCTTTCCTCATGACCTTCTGCATCCGCCTTATAAAGCTCCAGGATCTCATTCTGCAGTGTCAGCTTCATGTTCTTTTCCCTCTTCTGCGTTCTTTTCGTGAAAATACCGGTATATGACCTCCGCCTGCTTCTGCGGGATCCCGGGGACAGCCGCGATCTCTTCTGCCGATGCCGCCGCCATCTCGTCGATAGAGCGGAACTGCTTCATCAGGGCCTTCTTCCTCTGGGGGCCGATGCCCGGGATATCATCCAGCCGGGAACGGATCTGGGCCTTGCTGCGCAGGGACCGGTGGTACTCGATGGCAAAGCGGTGCGTCTCGTCCTGGATCCTCGTGATCAGCTTGAACCCCTCGCTTTTCGTATCGATCGGCAGCTCCGTATTGTGAAAATACAGTCCCCTTGTCCTGTGGTTATCATCCTTGACCATGCCGGCGACCGGAATGTCCAGTCCCAGCTCCTTCAGTACGGAAAGGCAGATGTTGACCTGGCCCCTTCCGCCGTCCATCAGGATGAGGTCCGGGAAGCGGGTAAAGCTTCCCAGGGAAACGTCCATGTTCCCCTCCTCCAGCTCCTTCCGCTCCTCAATGCCGTGGGTAAAGCGCCTGGTCAGGACTTCCTTCATGCAGGCGTAATCATCCGGCCCTGCCACTGTTTTGATGCGGAACTTGCGGTAATCGCTCCGCCTGGGTCTTCCTTTTTCATACACGACCATGGAACCGACGTTGGCAAAACCGCTGATATCGGAAATATCATAGCTTTCCATGCGGTCCGCCACGGAGAGTCCGAGGAGCTGTGCGATCTCATGGACCGCGCCGATCGTACGTCCTTCTTCCCGGCGCATTCTTTCCTTATCCTTCTTCAGGATGGCTTCGGCGTTCTCTCCTGCCAGTTCGACCAGTTTTTCCTTCTGTCCCTTCTTCGGGACCAGGATCGTGACCTTTCCTTCTTTCCTTGCGCTGAGCCATTCTTCTATGACTTCCCTGTCCTCGATCTCCTCCGGCAGCATGATGGTCCGGGGAATGAACGGCGTGCCGGCATAGAACTGCTTGATGAACTCGGACAGGATCTCCTGCGTGGTCTTGCCGCCGACATGGTTCATATAGAAGTGCTCGCGCCCGATCAGTCTTCCGTCCCGGATGAAGAAAGTCTGGATGACCGCGTCGGCATCGGCGTTCTCCGGTTCTGAAGCGATTCCCAGGATATCCTTGTCCTCGCCTTCGCTCTCTGTCATCTTCTGCTTCTGGGAGATCTGTTTTACGCTGTTTAAAAGATCCCGCCAGCGGATCGCCTCTTCAAATTCCAGGTCCTCGGAGGCTTTCTCCATTTTCTGCGTCAGGTCCTTTATGATGAGGCCATAGTTGCCGGAAAGAAATTCCAGGGCAAGGTCCACCTTCTCCCGATACGCTTCCGGGCTGATCCCGTCTTTCACGCAGGGGCCGCTGCAGCGTTTCATATAATAATTCAGGCAGGGCCTTTCCTTCCCGGTATCCCGGGGAAGGACTCTCCTGCAGTCTCTTAAACCGTACATGCGGTTCAGAAGTTCGATCGTGTCATGGACCGCGCCGGCACTGGTAAAGGGCCCGAAATACCTGGCTTTGTCCTTCTTCCTCGTGCGGGAAAACAGGATCCTCGGGAATTCCTCTCCCGTCGTGACCTTTATATAAGGATAGGTCTTGTCGTCCACGAGCAGCGTATTGTACTTGGGACGGTGCTCCTTGATCAGGTTGTTCTCCAGGATCAGCGCCTCCAGCTCCGTATCCGTCACAATGTACTCAAAATACGCGATCTGCCGGATCATACTGTCGATGGCGGGCCCTCTTCCCACATTCGCCCGGAAATAAGACCGGACACGGTTGCGCAGGATCTTGGCTTTGCCGACGTATATAATGGCGTCTCTCTCATCGTGCATGATATAAACGCCGGGCCTTGCAGGCAGCTTATGAAGTTCTTCTTTGATATCGAATTTCTCTGACATGTTTCTGTGTTTCTGTATTGCCTGCGGCAATATGATGTATGCAGCGGTGTACTTATCCTGTGCGCAGCCGGGCGGTGCACAGCCGGTCTTCCGGCCTTCCGGCTTGGGGACGGAGATTCCGGCCCGTTCGGGCTATTGTGGTTGTCCCCTTCGCCGAACTCACTATTTGGGAACGGAGAAAATGTGCCGGACGGGTGACTGTAGTCATCCCTTTCCGGCACCATTCTTTATAAAAGTTGAGAATATCAGTTATCAATCATTATCCGGTCCCAGGATATCATCCAGCGGGACATCGGAAAATCTTCCGCGGACGGAGGACGACCCCTGTCCCGAAGGTGCTTCCCACTGCGGAGCGGGCGCCTCTGTAGCAGGCTCGGAAGTCTCTGCTGCAGGCGCAGGCGTCTCCGGTGCAGGCTGCTGCGCAGACGCGTCTTTACTCTCAGGCTGCTGCGCGTCCTCTTTCTTCTCTTCTTCCGGAAGGCCCTTGACTTCCCGGTAGAGCTTCATGAACTGCTCGCCGGTGATCGTCTCTTCCCGGATCAGGTACTCTGCGATCTTGTCCAGGGCATCCAGGTTGTCCCGAAGGATCTCTTTGGCCTTTGCATAGCACTCTTCAATGATCCTTCTGACCTCTTCGTCCACGGCTGCCGCGGTCGTATCGGCACAGTTAAGGGCAGCGCGTCCTTCCAGATACTGGCTCTCGATCGTGGCAAGGCCCATGAGGCCGAACCTCTCGCTCATGCCGTACTGTGTCACCATGGAGCGCGCGATGGCCGTCGCCCGTTCGATGTCATTGGAGGCGCCAGTCGTAATGCTGTCGAATTTCAGTTCTTCCGCGGCGCGTCCGCCGAGGAGGCCGACGATCATATCGTGAAGTTCATCCTTCGAGTTGAGGTAATGCTCTTCCTCGGGGACCTGCATCACATAGCCGAGAGCGCCCATGGTACGGGGCACGATCGTGATCTTCTGTACGGGTTCCGAGTTTTTCTGGACCGCATTGATCAGCGCGTGGCCGACCTCGTGATAGGAAACGATCCTGCGTTCCTTCGCGTTCATGATGCGGTCTTTCTTTTCCTTACCGACAAGGACCTGCTCAACTGCGCCGAAAAGGTCCTTCTGGCAGACATATTCCCGGTGTTCCTTGACCGCGTTGATGGCGGCCTCGTTGATCATATTGGCAAGATCGGAGCCGACCGCGCCGCTCGTTGCAAGCGCAATGGCATCCAGATCGACGGTCTCGTCCATTTTGACGTTCTTCGAGTGGACTTTCAGGATCGCGACACGTCCTTTCAGGTCCGGACGGTCGACGATGATACGCCGGTCGAAACGGCCGGGACGCAGGAGCGCCTTGTCCAGGATCTCCGGACGGTTCGTTGCGCCGAGGACAAGAATACCCTTCGTGGAATCAAAGCCGTCCATTTCCGAAAGGAGCTGGTTCAGGGTCTGTTCTCTTTCCTCATTTCCGCCGCCGTACTTGGAATCACGGCTGCGGCCGATGGCATCGATCTCATCGATGAAGATGATGCAGGGAGCGTTCTTGGTCGCTTCCCGGAAAAGGTCCCTGACACGGGAGGCGCCGACACCGACGTAGAGCTCGATGAAATCCGAACCCGTCAGGGAGAAGAACGGAACATGGGCTTCTCCTGCAACCGCCCTGGCAAGCAGGGTCTTGCCGGTACCGGGAGGTCCTACGAGCAGGGCTCCCTTGGGGAGCTTTGCGCCAATCTTCACATACCGGCCCGGATTATGCAGGAAATCCACGACTTCCACAAGGGATTCCTTGGCTTCATCCTCTCCGGCGACATCCGCAAAGGTAACGCCGGTCTCTTTCTGGACATATTCCTTGGCCGTACTTTTTCCAACGCCCATAAGTCCGCCGCCGCGGCCCATTCTCCGGAAAAGGAGCGAGAGCAGGACCCACATCAGGACGATCGGCAGGATATACGTCAGGATCCCGGTGATGATCATGGAAGAAACATCCGGGACGGTTGCCTTCACGCTGATGTCATGATCCAGGAGAAGATCCGTCAGGCCTTCGTCCTCCACCCTGCCCGTGTAATAGCGGAACCGTGCGTCTTCATTGTCCACGTCCGGCGTTTTGGGCGCGATGTTGATCCTGTCGCTGTCAAATTCGACCCTTGCAACTTCGCCGGCTTCCACCATGTTGATGAATTCCGTATAGGTGATCTCCGTCGTGCTGCTGCCGGTACCGCGCATAAAATAGCTGATCAGGAGCAGCATGATGAGCGTTGTGACCAGGAGGACAAAGAAATTCTGCCCCGGCTGGCGGCCGTTCCTGCCGCTTCCGCCGTTTCCGGACTCGTTCCGGTTCCCGTCATCTTTTTCATCATCATCCCCGAAACCGAACAGATCAAAGCGGAGGATCCTCCCGATTCCGGAAATCAGTTTATCTTTCAATATATTTTCTCCTTCTATGGCATACAAAAACTCTGAATATACATTATAATGACGATGTCTGACAGAAGCAATTGCAAGAAAAAAAAGATTTTATAAAATCTAATTTATACTGTCAAATCCGGAACCCTATTTTTCAGGAGGATCATGAACACCATCAAGCTTTATGACGAAAACGCTTACGCAGTGGAATTCACTGCCTCTGTAGTACAGGCTGTGCCGCTTTCCGGAGCAGAACGGCTCCTTGTCATTCTGGACCGGACGCTGTTTTTCCCGGAGGAAGGCGGACAGACGCCGGACTCTGGCGTTCTTGAAGGTTTTCCCGTGACCGATGTCCAGATAAAGGACGGCGTTATTACGCATACCATTGCCTGCGGCGACCCCTCCCTTTTTCCGGAGGGAAAGACCGTCTGCGGGAAGATCGACTGGGAGCACCGTTTTTCCAATATGCAGAACCATACCGGCGAGCATATCCTGTCCGGCATCCTGCACTCGGTATACGGTTATGAGAACGTGGGCTTCCGCCTGAGCGAGAACACCGTAACGCTGGACACCTCCGGTCAGCTGGATGATGAACAGATCCGGGACCTGGAGCTTAGAGCCAACCGGGTCGTCTGGCAGAATCTTGCCGTTACGGCAGCCTATCCTCCCGCGGAGGAACTGGAAAAGCTGGAATACCGCAGCAAGATCAGCCTTACGGAGGGCGTCAGGCTCGTGACGATCCCCGGCGTCGACGTCTGTGCGTGCTGCGCGCCCCATGTTGCCCGCACCGGAGAGATCGGCCTGATCAAGATCATCGGGGTCCTTCATAATAAGAAGAATATGCGTCTTACCATCGTCTGCGGAAAGCGGGCGCTGGAGGAAATGCAGCTGCGCCAGACGCAGCTGGAAGAGATTTCCCATCTGACCAGCCGTCCCGCTGACGATGCCGCTTCCGGCGTACATAAGCTGCTGGAGGAGATCTCGCAGCTGAAGGAAAAGGTGACTGCGGCAGAACTGATACGGGTCACCTCCATCGTGAAGCAGCACAAAGACGAACTGGAAGCATCCGGTGCGGAGATTACATCCTCCTGTATCTTCCTCTTTGAAAAGGAACTCTCCCCGCTGGCCCAGAGAAGCCTCATGAACGGCCTCTGCGACCTGGGCGTACGCTTTGCCGGCGTCTTTACGGGGGATGATGAGACAGGCTACCGGTACCTGATCGGAAGCCGCGCTGACGACGCGAGGGTCCCCAATGCCGTTCTGAAAGAACGGTTTTCCGCCAAGGGCGGCGGAAAGCCCGAAATGGTGCAGGGATCCGTTTCCGCTTCCGAGGAGATGATCCTCGCGGCGGTTGAGTCAGGGGGACAGGTCCGCTGACTCATGCGTTACGTTATAACAGGCCACGAAGCGCGATTTTATCGCGCTTCGCGGCTTATTCATTGGGCACAATGAGTCAGCGGACCTGTCCCCCCGTCTCAACCGCCCGAAAGGAATTCTCCTTCTTATGACTGCTCTCTATAAAACGAAAGCGCCGAAGGATCCGAAGCTTTTCGGCACTGTCATGATGCTCGGCGCCTCTCTCTGCTTTTCCACGGGCGGGATCCTCATGAAGCTGATCCCCTGGAATCCCCTGGCCATCAACGGGGTGCGGAACCTGATCGCCGCGTTTGTGATCGGCCTGTATATCCTGGCAACGCATCACCGGCTGAAGTTCAATCCGACAGTCCTTGTGGGCGCCATCTGTATGGCCGGTGTCACGACGCTGTTCTCGATTGCCAACAAGCTGACGACCGCGGGGAATACGATCATCCTGCAGTATACGGCACCCATATGGATCGTTCTTCTGATGTTCCTTTTCTTCGGGAAGAAGCCGGACAGGACCGCAGCCATTTCTATCCTGATCGTCTTCGCCGGGATCCTGTGTTTCTTCTTTGAGGGGCTTTCGACCGGCAGGTGGCTGGGCGACCTGATTGCCCTGTTGTCCGGCATTTTTTATGCGGGCGTCTTCATGCTGAACAGCTTTGAAAAGGGGGATGCCCTGTCCTCTGTTTTCTTCGGACAGCTGGCCTGCGGGATCTTCCTGTCACCGACGGTCCTTTCGGAGACGGATTTTTCGCCGGACGTACTCCTGTGCATCTTTCTTCTGGGTGCGGTGCAGGTCGGCCTCGCCTACATTTTCTTCACGACTGGGACAAAGTATACGGATCCCGTGACCGCCTCCATCATCAATGCACTGGAACCGATCCTGAACCCGGTACTGGTCGCCGTTTTCTACGGCGAGACCCTGGGACGGCTTTCCTTTACCGGCGCCGCCATCGTCCTGTGCGGCATCCTTTACTACAACCTGAAGAATGCCTGATATGCAGAAAAGCATAAACGAAGGGTTATATGACAAAAAGAGTTGGTGACTCACGAATATTTTTGTGATTTCGCTTACGGATCTGCGACCGCTCCTCTTTAACTACGGACGAATTCACTTTCCGGCACCGGATGCAGATGTGTCTTCTGCAAATCACAGGACTTTCGCAGCCAAAGCACCCAAAAAAGCCCCGGGGTGTGAGTCAGTGTACCTGTCCCCGTGACTCATAAAACCGTAAACGAAGCAGCCGCACCGATTTCTCAGTGCGGCTGCCTTTGTTTATTTTATGCCGATTCCGGCATTATTCCGTTCTCAGGCGAGGGCCAGAACGGTAACAACGATAAGTGCGATCAGGCTGACGACCATCAGTATTGTCGCGACCTTTCCGATCTTGGAACCATTGTCTTCCATCTTATGATCCTCCTTTCTGTCAATACTCTGAAAAGCATTAACAGAGGGGATCAGTGGTTATTATCCTGTTGGTGGAGAATATAAGTAATGATATAGCTCTTCCGGGACAGTTTCCATTCAGTCTCTCGGCAATATCCCGACTCTTTCAGCCGGATAAGGAACCACAGCAGAATAGCAAACAGAATGTACCATTCCGTCTCCGGGTCATTCCTTCGGCTCCTGCTCCTGTTCTCGTCTCTTTCCAGGGCTTCCCGGATGGTCTTCAGGGCGGAGTGTTCCCGCGTGATATACCCTGCCGGATGCTGCACGTCCGTTGCAAGACGGATAACGGGAGGGCAGGTGCGGGTGGCGGATCCGCCTGTTTCAAGTGTTTCTTCGAAAAGAGGACAGCCAGAGTCCGGGCTGCAGGGATTATACCAGGCATCCGTCGACAGGATGAAAAAAGCCGCAAGGACCAGAAGGATCCTCGTCATGTTTTCATAAAATCTCCTGCTCATGTTTTTCCCTGATGCCTGCTTTCTGTATACTCTGTCTTTCCAAAAGAGGCCGCCCGCGCGGTGGATACCCGGATATTATAACACGCCAACCCCTCATGGACAATTTCCCCTGCCGGGATATATACTAATTGATGTTGGAATATATGCGGCAATTTGAATCAGGGCAGGATGATCCTTTATATGACCGCCGGATCCTGCACAGGGAGGATGTAAAAGACTATGAACGCAATCGGTTTTGACTCTGCAAAATATCTGGAACTTCAGTCGGCACACATCAAGGAACGCATGTCCCATTTCGGCAAGCTCTATCTGGAATTCGGCGGCAAGCTTTTTGACGATTATCACGCATCCCGCGTGCTGCCCGGTTTTTCCCCGGACAACAAGCTGAAGATGCTGGAACAGCTCAAGGACAACGCGGAGATCATCATCGTGATCGGAGCGGATGCCATTGAACAGAACAAAGTCCGCGGAGACCTCGGCATCACTTATGACGACGACTGCCTGCGCCTTAAGAAGGCTTTTGAAGAGCGGGGCTTTTATGTCAGCAGCATCGTCATCACCAAATACACCGGCCAGCCGGCCGCCGACAATTTCCGGCATCGTCTGGAATCCCTCGGGATCCGTTCCTATCTGCACTATGTGATCGAAGGCTATCCCTCCAATATTCCGCTGATCCTCAGCGACCGCGGATACGGCAGGAATGAATATATCGAAACGTCCAGGGACCTGGTCGTCGTTACGGCTCCCGGCCCCGGCTCCGGCAAAATGGCGACCTGCCTCTCCCAGCTCTATCAGGAGCATCAGAGAGGAAACCGGGCCGGCTATGCAAAGTTCGAGACCTTCCCGATCTGGAACCTGCCCTTAAAGCACCCGGTCAATCTGGCCTATGAAGCGGCAACGGCCGATCTCAACGATGTCAACATGATCGACCCCTTCCATCTGGAGGCCTACGGCGAAACGACCGTCAATTATAACCGCGACGTGGAGATCTTCCCCGTCCTCTCCCAGCTTTTCGAAGGGATCATGGGCGAATGCCCCTATAAGTCCCCTACGGATATGGGCGTCAACATGGCCGGCAACGCGATCTGCGACGACGAGGTATGTAAGGAAGCCGCACGGCAGGAGATCATCCGCCGCTATTTCGAGAGCGCCTGCAATGTGAAAAAGGGAGATGCTTCCCGGCAGGAGCTGTATAAGCAGGAGCTTTTGCTCAAGCAGGCCGGCATTACGCCCCAGGACCGTCCCGTCACGGCCCCGGCGCTGGAGCGTGCGGAGTCTTCCGGACATCCTGCTGCCGCTATCGAGCTCTCCGACGGCCGTATGGTGACCGGCGGCACCTCGGATCTTCTCGGCGCCACTTCCGCCTGCCTGATGAACGCACTGAAAGAATATGCGGGAATACCACATGAAGAGCATCTGGTATCCGCTGAATCCATTGCGCCGATCCAGCGCCTGAAGACAGAATACCTCGGCGGACATAACCCCCGCCTTCACAGCGATGAGCTGCTGATCGCGCTTTCCATCAGCGCCGCCAGCAACCCGCACGCAAGGCTTGCCATGGAACAGCTCCCGAAGCTTCGCGGAAACGAAGCCCATTCCTCGGTCATTCTTTCCGATGTGGATGAGAATCTTTACCGGAGGCTCGGGATCCACCTGACCTGCACGCCAGTTTACGAAAAATAATACAGTGCACCCGGCACCTGCCGGGCGCACTGCCTGTAAAACCGAAAAAAACTGCCCGCTGCCTGTGCATAAAAACAGGCAGCGGGCAGTTTTACTTAACCAAAAGAAGTGCTATAGTGAAAAACATAGACCGCCGGTTCCGGGGAGGTGTGGCCGAACGGCCATGGCTGGTTTTCAGAGCAAATAATCAGAGGACCCGTTGAAAGACTCAGCCGCCGGCGGTCTTTTTATGCCATCGGGTATTTTACCGTGATGAGCTTCCCCTCTTCGTCCTTTTTTGCGCAGATGGCAAAATCAAAGATATCCCGTCTGATGCAGAGCCAGAAATCCTCTGTGGGGTAAATATTCTGCCGCAGGGGATCGAAGAAATGATCGCCCCCGTCATACTGCAGCGCCTTTGTGCGCGTCTCCATGTCGATCTTTGTTCCCTCCAGGATCGAGCGGATATATTCCGCACACAGAACATCCTCTTTGGCCGTCCGGATCCCCGCATTGCCCATGGCAACGATGGACACGATCTCCGGGTCCTTCCTGCGGATATACTCCGCCGTTGCGCGCGCGTTCGTCAGCGCGGCCGCCAGGATCTCATCCGCATGAACGGCATTCACCATGCCCTGCGTTCCCGCACTGGTGGAATGGATGATGCGCCTTCCCGTAAAGTCGACCTCTTTTACCTGGGAAGGGGAATTGCCGAACTCGCACCCCTCCACACGGGCACCGCCCCGCTCGCCGATCAGGATATAATCGGGATGCTCCCGTTTCATGGCAAAGGCATCCTCCATATCCCCGATGGGATAGATCCTGTCCGCACCGCCCTGCAGCATGTAGCCCTCCAGAGAATAGGCCCGGAAAACATCGATCACCACCGTCAGCCCCTGCGCTTTTTTTGCGCCCTCTATCAGTTCCAGTATCTGTATTTTCATGACCGTCTGCTCTCCTTATCCTGTTGCCGGTTCTGTCCCCGGCATCCGTTACGTTTTCCGTACTGTGCCGCTGCGTGATCATCCATAACAAACATACCCGAACAGCATATCATATCCCGCGCATTTTCTGTTGAAGAATTTTCGGACGGATGCGATACTGAAACTGACCAGAGACTGAAAAAGGAGGCAGAAAACATGATCCTTGCAATAGACGCCGGAAATACACATATCGTGATGGGCTGTGTCGATGACAGCATCGTTGTCGGAAAGGTCATCCAGTTTGCGACGGACCCCGATCTTTCCGCCTACGAATACGCCGTGAAAATGAAGGCGGTCATGGATCTTGTGGAGATCGATCCGCGCGCCTTTGACGGTGCGGTCATCTCCTCTGTTGTACCTTCTGTAACACCTATCCTCTCCAAGGCAGTCGTCCTGGTGACCGGACATACGCCCCTTGTGATCGGGACCGGCGTCAGGTCGGGCCTTCGCATCGAACTGGATGATCCGGGAAGTGTTGCAAGCGATCTGGTCGCCACGGCTGTTGCCGCAAAGGAGGAATACCCGCTGCCCGCAATCATTATTGATATGGGAACGGCCACGAGCGTGACCGTTGTCGGAAAAGACGGCTCCTATAAGGGCGGCTGCATCATGCCGGGCTGCAGGATCTCCCTGGATGCACTCTCCCAGGAAGCCTCCCTTCTTCCCTCCATCAGTTTCGAGCCTCCGAAGAAAGTGATCGGGACCAATACGGCTGATGCCATGAAGGGCGGGATCATCTTCGGTGCTGCCGGCGCTCTCGACGGCGTGATCGACCGCTTCGAGAAAGAACTGGGAGAAGTCGGGAGCATTATCGCGACCGGCGGCATGGGACGTATCGTCACGCCCTTCTGCCGGCATTCGATCACGATCGACAACCGTCTTCTTTTAAAGGGACTCGGCTATATCTGGAAAAACAATCTCAAGACCCGTCCGCGCAGAAAAAACGCGCAGCCCTGACAGCGCCCGGTGAGGGCCGCAGGGTGCGCGCAGCGTGTCCGATATTTTTCCCGGGATACGGGAAGACTTTTCTTACAGGGCAGGCAGGACCTTCTCCAGTCCCTGGATGCCGAGTCCGTCATAGTATTCCATTTTTCCTTCGTCCATGACTTCCGTAAGGGCAGGATCCACGGGCAGTTTATCGATCAGTACCGTGCCGACCTTTGCCGCGGCTTCTTCCACATGGGACTTTCCGAAGATGTGCAGCTCCTCTCCGCAGTGAGGGCACTTCACATAGCTCATGTTCTCCACGATGCCCAGGATCGGGATGTTCATCATGGCCGCCATGTTGACGGCCTTGGTGACGATCATGGAAACCAGGTCCTGCGGGGTCGTTACGATGATGATGCCGTCAATGGGAAGGGACTGGAAGACCGTAAGCGGGACATCTCCCGTTCCGGGCGGCATATCGACGAACATATAATCCACATCGCCCCAGGCAACATCTGTCCAGAACTGCTTTACAACACCGGCAACGACCGGGCCTCTCCATACCACGGGCTGGGTCTCATCCTGCATCAGGACGTTCATAGACATGATCTTCAGGCCCGTAGCCGTTTCCGCGGGATACAGCACATTTTCATTTCCGCCCACATCATTGCTGTCGACATGGAACATCTTCGGGATGCTGGGTCCCGTGATATCGCAGTCCATGATGGCAGTCTTATATCCGCGGCGCATGCTCCAAAGAGCGCACAGGCCGGTAACGGAGGACTTGCCGACACCGCCCTTGCCGCTGACGACACCGATCAGCTTCTTCACGTGGCTGCCGGGATTGGCGTCCACCTTGAAATTCGCCTGCGGCATCGGGATCTTTTCCTTGTTCTCTTCACTCATCTTTCTTTCCTCATTTCATTCTGTCTTGTATTTCTCACGGCGTATCGATCAGGAGCCCGACGGGGCAGTGATCCGATCCGTATACATCCGTATAGATCATGGCATCCTTCAGCTTATCGTTCAGCGCTTCGGAGACGATGAAGTAGTCGATCCGCCAGCCCGCGTTCTTCTCTCTTGCGCGGAAGCGGTAGGACCACCAGGAATAGACCTGCTCCCGGTCCGGATAGAAATATCTCCAGGTATCCGTGAATCCGTTTGACAGAAGGACAGTCATCTTCTCCCGTTCCTCATCCGTAAAACCGGCGTGTCCGCGGTTCGTCTTCGGGTTCTTCAGGTCGATCTCCTTATGCGCCACATTCAGGTCGCCGCAGAAGATCACGGGCTTTACCTTCTCCAGCTCCTTCACATAAGCCAGGAAAGCATCCTCCCAGGTCATCCGGTAGGCGAGACGCTCCAGCTGTTCCTTGGAATTCGGCACATACTCCGTGATCAGGAACCATTCCGGAAACTCCACGGTAATGACGCGTCCTTCATGGTCGTGCTCCTCGATCCCGAGGCCGTACCGGACGCTTAACGGCTCCTGTTTTGTAAAAACAGCCGTCCCCGAATACCCTTTCTTCTCCGCGTAATTCCAGTATTCGTAATATCCGGGAAGGTCCATTTCGATCTGTCCCTCCTGGAGCTTCGTCTCCTGGAGGCAGATCACGTCGGGATCCTCCGCCTTTATGAATTCATAGAAATTCCCCTTGCCGGTACAGGCGCGCAGCCCGTTCACATTCCAGGAGACCAGTTTCTTCATAGATCTTTCCCCTTTGTCCGGACGGCTTATTTGCCCTCGTAGGCAATTGCGGACCATACCGGGTACGGCTCCAGGAACGCGCGGCCGTTCAGTCCCTTGAGTTCCATCAGGACAAGGACACCGACAACAACGCCGCCGAGTTTTTCCACGAGCTGAATCATGGCCTTGGCCGTTCCGCCTGTTGCCATCAGATCGTCCACGATCAGGACCTTCTGGCCGGGCTGAATGGAATCCTCATGGATCTCGATCGTTGCCGTGCCGTATTCCAGGTCATAATCCTGGGAGATCGTCTTCCAGGGAAGCTTACCCTTCTTGCGGATCAGGACCATGGGCTTGTGCAGATTGTAGGCGATCGGCGTACCGAATACAAAGCCTCTGGACTCGGCACCCACCACAATGTCAAAATCCACGTCCTTTACCAGATCCTGCATGCTGTCGATCGCAAGCCGAAGACCGTCCGCATCCTGTACGACCGTGGTGATATCGCGGAACATGATCCCCTTCTCGGGAAAATCCGGTATTGTCCGAACATAATCCTTAAGATCTTTCATTGTGTTTATCCCTCCAAATCCATTATAATCATAGAAACCGCTGTTCCCGTAAGGCCGGGATCCGCCTGCATGGTCTCCCCCGATCCTGCGGGGGCTGATCAAACAATTAAGATTATACAGGCAATCGTCCTGTTTTAAAAGAAGCAGAAAGGAACCTTTTACTTTTATGGAAGATATCAATATAGCTCTTCTGATCGATGCGGACAATGTGAGTTCCAAATACATTGCCCTTATCCTGAGCGAACTGTCCAAGTACGGCAAGATCACGATCCGCCGCATGTACGGTGACTGGTCGCAGGACCGGCTGCATTCCTGGATGCGCTGCTCCTCCGCCTATTCCCTGACGCCGGTCATGCAGCCCAACAATACGCCGGGTAAGAACGCCTCGGATATCGGCCTGATCATCGATGCCATGGACATCCTTTATACCGGTGAGGTGCAGGGCTTCTGCATCTGCTCCAGCGACGGTGACTTCAACAAGCTGGCCACAAGGCTCCGTGAAGCGGGCAAGGTCGTCATCGGCATGGGCGAGACCAAGACGCCCGAATCCTTCCGTGTCTCCTGCGAGAGATTTATTTTCCTGGATGTCATCGGAAGCAATGATTCCGATGACGAGCCGGACGTTCCCGCAAAGTCCTCCAAGACCAAGGGCCGCAAGAAAGCAGCCGCAACCGCCAAGAAGAAGCAGGCTGCCGCAGCCGCCGATGTGCCGGCTGTGACCGCCGAACCGGAGACCGATCCTTCGGATGCTTCGCCGGATGAGGAATCCGTCGGCTTTACCGACCAGACCACCATTGAGAATGCGATCGTCAAGATGATCACGGACAACAACGCAGACGGCAAGGAAACGGGCCTTGGCGAGATCGGATCCCGCCTGGTCAAGCTGTTCCCCGATTTCGATATCCGCAACTACCATTACAGCAAGCTTTCCGAGTATTTAAGCGACTTCCCGTCCCTCGCCATCGTGAACCGGGACAACAACGTCTGGGTCTCCTTAAAGAGCACCTCGGACAGCGAAGTCGAGCGGCAGATCCGCATGATCTTCGGCCGGCACAATACCGACGACATGAATATCAGCCAGCTCAAGGAAGAGCTGGAGGAAATGAATCCGAACCTGAACGCCACGATCCGCAAGAGCGGCGTGACCCGGTTTTCCGTATACCTGAACCGGAACATTCACTCCGTCCAGGTGAACGGAAGACATGTGAATCTGCTGAAGCAGTAAAACAGATCCGCATAAAAGAAGCGGCCCGTCCGGCCGCTTCTTTTTTTACGCTTATTTTTCCATATCAGTAATCATCCGAGAACGGATCGATGTCCTTGATATTGTCATGCAGGATCCAGGGAGAAATATCGTCCAGGAAGCTCTCCACCTTCTTCCAGTAAACCTCCGGCTGCATGACCACCGACTGGACATGCCGGGCGCCCGGGATCCAGAGGAAATCCTTTTTACAGGAGGCGGCTTCAAAAAGCCGCGGCATCATATCGGCAGGAACGAAATCATCATCCTCGCCGTGGATGAACAGGGTCGGCGTCTCGGATGCGGCCACGCTCTTAAGGGGCGATGCCTTGGCCAGGTCATAATGGGCGCGGGCAAAGCAGATAAGGCGCACGAGCTGCAGCATAACGGGCGCCGGGATAAAGGCGTTGTCCAGGCCCCGGTAAACGGACGAGAACACTTCCATCGCCGAAGTGTAAGCCGCGTCGGAAATGGCAGCCAGCACCTGTTTCGGAAGCGTCAGCCCCGTTGCCATGCATACGGTGGCAGCACCCATGGAGATACCGTGCAGGATGATCACCGCTTCCGCGTCCATCTGCAGGATGAAATTGATCCAGCGCTGCAGGTCATGACAGTCATGGTATCCCATTCCCACATAACTTCCTTCGCTTGCGCCGTGTCCGCGCAGATCAGGAAGCAGCACGTTCATGCCGTACTCTTCATAATACCGTCTCGCATAGAGCCCCATGCTCTCCGCACTGTCCGCATAACCGTGCACACAGATGGCGTACCGGTGGCAGTCCGGATTGGAGGCCTTGATATAGTTGCCGTGCAGCTGCAGGCCGTTATCGGACAGGATGAAGACATCCTGGCGGCGGACATGTCCGTTCATCCAGCTGCGTCCCGCAGCATAATCCTTCTCCAGGGGCCGCAGGTCCAGTCTGGGATCATGCTTCTTCGGCACCAGGGCAAATTTGTAGAAAAAGGCAGCTGCACCGGCAAGGGAGCCTGCTGCGGCGAGCCCCGCCATTCCCAGTACCGTTCCGAATATATCCAGTCCCGATCTTTTCTGTGCCATTCTTTGTCCTCTTTATTCCTTCCGTCGTGTCATGCCAGCGGCAGGTTTACTCTGATGTCGAACTGCGAGCCCTGACCGACACTGCTGTGTACCTGAATGCTGCCGCCCATAAGACTGATGATCCTTCTGGCTGCGGAAAGCTCTCCCGTGGGATCGTCAAACAGTTTCGGCAGTTTTTCATCCGCAATACCGGTCCCGGTATCCGTGATGATGAAACGGTAATAGACTTTATTCCGGACGGCGGGGTCCGCGCTTGCATGGAACAGGATCTTACCGCCCTGGTTCGTAACGGCGACCGCGTTCTCCAGCACCGTAAGGAAGGCCAGCTGGAGTCCTGCCCGGCTCCCGATCACTCTGTCCGGAAGATTTTCCGCCGTCTCGCAGGAGAAGATAATGCCCCTCTCCCTGCACTGGGGCCAGATCACTTTCCTGACCATGTCGATACAGGCGACCATGGAGAATTCTGCCGTCTCCGCGCTCCGTGCGCCCGGATCGAGGGAGGCGACTTCGATCAGGTCCTCCGTCATGGCGGGAAGGGACTCTGCGATCAGGGCCGCTTTCTCCGCGTACTGCGCTGCCCGGGCAGCATCCGTTTCCTTCTGCTGCATATCGATCAGGCTCCGGATGCTCTGGAGCTGTCCCGACATCATATACTGCATTCTCTTAAGACATTTATCCTTTTCCTTCATCCGGAGGATCCCGTCCCGGTCCTTCTTCTGCAGGGAAAGCTCCTGGTCGCGCAGATCCGACTGCAGGTGCTCGATCTGTCCCTGCAGGGCGCTGATCCTGGCAAGGAAGCCCTGGCGGTTCCCCTCCGCGGCGGCTTTTTCCTCCTCCGCTTCGGTTTTCAGCGCCTGTTTCTCCGCCTCCGCCTTTTCCTTCAGCTCTTCCATCTCTTTGAGATGTTCGGCCTCCAGTTTTCCGGCCTGCTCTTCCAGCGCTTTCCGGGTCTTCTCCTCCGACTTTCCGACTTCTTTTTCCAGACGGAGGATCCGCTCCGTATACTGTTTTTCGTTTTTCTTTGCCGTCTCTTCGCGGCTTTTATTCTTCTCCTGCAGGCTCTTTAAGGCTTCCTGGGCCGCTTCACGAAGGCTCTCGGCCTCTTCGATCTGCTTTGCCGCATCCGCCCTGGCCTCATCGATCCTGCGCTGTGCATCGTCCTCATTTCTCTCGGCTTTTGCCAGGATCTCCGCGACCTTCTCCTGCGATTTCTTCTCGGCCTTCCGGACCAGCTTCTCCGCCTTGCTTACGGCCTTGCGCACCGCCTCGTCTGCCTTCTCCAGGCTCTCTGCGATGATGGCGTCGTCTTCCTTCTTCTGCAGTTCCCTCGCTTCGTCCTCCGCCTTTCTGCGGACCTTTTCCTCATCCCGGAGGATCTCCGTGATCTCCTGGAAAATGATATAGAGCATGTTGGTCCCGCCGTCCTTAACGAGGGAGACCACAGCCTGGGCGGGAATGCCGGTCCCGTCCACATGCTCCAGCATGACCCTGACCGTTACCGGTTTTGCTTCCTTCAGGACATTGAGCCTGGCAACCGCCGTCATGACCTTCTTCTGGTCCTCATAGGGCATGATGAAGAACGGGTTTTCCCCGACCTTGTCACGGAAGATCTTCTTATTGTATCCAAGCCGCCGGCTGAACCACCGGTTGTAATGCCTCACATGCAGGATCGCGGCTGACGGATTTGCAAGGATCAGGACACCGCTCGGCACGTTTTCGATAAAGCCCTTGATCAGGGCCGGCTCCGTACGCGTATACTTTCTGGACATGCCGACATAGACCAGCTCGTAACCGATGCTGGCCTTGTGTATGGAAAGTGAGCAGCGAAGGTTCAGGGAAGCATCCTCATCCTTGGGGATCAGATTGACATCGTAGACGACCGTATTCGTATCGCCGCCGGCAGGCGCCGACTTGATGGAGGCCACATCGACCTTATACTGGACAGGATCCTTCTTCAGCTGTTCCTCCAGATACTGGAGGATCTCCTTGTGCGTGCGAAGGTGCAGGATCTCATCCGGCGTGACCCATACGATATCGTCCGAAAGAAATGCCAGTATCTCTTCCGCGTCCTTTCTGCTAAAATAATCAGTGATAAATTGTTTTCCATAATCGATAGGTGTCTGCATGTGTTCATTTTAGCACAATCAAAATCATATGCGCACATATATGTGAAATTATGGGACATGGCGTCCGGCCCCTGTCCGTACGGCTGAAGAAGCCGCGGGATGCCGCCGGCGGTTTGAAAGGAGCAGATTTTCTATGGAAGATACAAACAGACCCGTCGATGAAATGATCGAAGAAGACGGCATCATCACCCTGACCGACGAAGACGGGGCGACCGTCGATTTTGAATTCCTGGATCTTCTGAATTATGAAGGCGCCTCCTATGCGGTAGTGGTGCCCGTAGAGGACGAGACCGATACCGTCCAGATCTTCCGCGTGGAAGACCCGGACCAGGAAGAGAACACCTTTATCCCCGTTGTGGACGAAGAGACCGCAATGGCTGTCTTTGAGCTTTTCAAAGAAAAGAATAAAGACGACTTTGATTTTGCATAAGGCTCTGCCTCAGAAAAGGAAACGGAGCTGATCCTCTGCGGTCCCGAGACGGATCTCAGAAGAGCGGCATACCGGTTCCCCGTCTGTCTGCACCCATGCCGGCTGATCGGTCCTGATATGGACCCGGCCGGCTTTTTCCATGTGCACACAGTCAAAGGAGACGTGCCTTCCCTTGTAGGCGCTGGGAAAGATCCGGAAGAACGCCGCGGTATGGGAAGGATTGCCGACACAGATATCCAGAAGGCCGTCCGTATCGTCCGCATCGGGGCAGAACATGAAGCCGCCTCCTTCATAGCGGTGCTCCATGCCCACGCAGAGAAGGGTGTGGGGCCATTTCAGGATCCTTTCGCCATCCAGCTCCATTTCCGTATCGAATTTCCGGAAGGAAAAAATCAGCCGGATCGCCACTGCAATATAGATGAGCTTTCCCAGATGGAGCTTATTCAGGACGCTCTTTAAGGGTGAGACCATGACCTCCCGGCAGATGGCGGCATCAAATCCGATCCCGCATCCGCTGTTGAATCTCCTGGTAAAGGGCTTCTCTTCCGGTGCCGCTTCCTTCCCGCTTATGGGATCGATCCGCCCGCAGGACTGCAGAAATTCCACTTCCCCGACATCCATCAGGCGGACCGTATCCGCCCGGAGGATCCGCTCCGCATTTCTGCACGGATCCATGTCCATCCCCAGTTCCCTGGCAAGATCGTTCGCGGAGCCTGCGGGAATAAAGCCCACTTTCGTATTCTTCAGGTCGCGGATCCCGTTGACGGCCTGATTGAGAGACCCGTCTCCTCCCACGATCACCAGCGTCGTTTTCTTTCCGTCCCCGGTCAGTTCCCGGCAGATCTCTTCAATACCCTTTTCGGGCGTTGAAAAATGCACCGCAAAGGGCTTCCCGCTTTTCCGGAAGACGTCCTCCGCTTTCTCCCAGTTCTTTCCGGTATGTCCTGACGCTCCGGAAGGATTGACCACAATATGGAATACTTCGTCCTGATTCATTTTATTTCTTATCCCCGCACTGCCATTATGCATGAATTCTGTTAGAATATAAGATACTGTTTCCGGAAAACGCCGGAAACGGGAAATGAATGACCGTCTTTACATGGAGGTACTGTTTTGAAAGAGCTTCTGGATCTGTATCTGGCGTTTATGAAGATCGGCGCCGTCAATTTCGGCGGCGGCTATGCCATGCTTCCCCTTCTGGAACGGGATCTTGCACAGAAAAAGGGATGGGTCACGACCGATGAGCTGATGGACTATTTCGCGATCGGCCAGTGCACGCCCGGCATCATTGCCCTGAATGTTTCCACCTTTATCGGAAGCAAACGAAAGGGGACCCTCGGCGGCATCGTCGCATCCCTCGGGTTCCTCAGCATCCCGATCCTCATCATCCTGGTCATCGCCGCGTTCCTGACCAACTTTGCCGATCTGGCCATCGTGAAGAACGCCTTCGCCGGCATCCGTGTCTGTGTCTGCGTCCTGATCCTGCAGGCCGTCCTCAAGCTCTGGAAGAAAGCGATCGTGGACCGGACGACCCTGATCCTGTATCTTGTCATCTTCCTGATGATGATCTGCTCCGGCTTCCTTCCCTTCTCCGTTCCCGCTGCCGTTCTCGTGATCGCAGCCGGCGTCTTCGGCATTTTCTTCGGGAAAGGAGGCGCCAGAGCATGACCTATATAAGACTTTTCTTCGAATTCTTCAAGACAGGCCTTTTTGCCGTCGGCGGAGGGCTTGCCACGCTCCCCTTCCTGTATGAGATCTCTTCACGGACCGGGTGGTTTACGACGGCCGACATCGCGGATATGATCGCGATCTCCGAGTCCACTCCCGGTGCGATCGGCATCAACATGTCCACCTATGCGGGATATATGACGGGCGGGGTCCCCGGCGGCATCATCGCCACCCTGGGCCTGGGCACGCCGTGTATCATCATTATCCTCATCATATCGAAGTTCCTGAAGAAATTCCGCGATAACCCCTACGTGGAGAAAGCCTTCTACGGCCTCCGTCCGGCATCCATCGCCATGATCTCCGCTGCCGGGATCAACGTTGTTAAGATCGCTCTCTTCAATTTCCCCGCTTTTTCGGCATCCGGAAAACTCCTGGACCTGATCTCCCTGAAGGGATGGATCCTTGCCATTGCCCTGTTCGCCGCCATGAAGAAGCTCAAGTGGCACCCGATCGTCTTTCTTGCGATCTCTGCGGTCGTGGGCATCATCTTTAAATTCGGCGGCGCCTGAGCCGCAGCCCAGAGCACAGAATGCAGACAGGGCCCCGTTATGCGCCGGCCGGCGCATAACGGGGCTCTTTTTATGTTTTTTATGCCTTCAGCATGGTCGGACAGGTACCGGTCTCCTTCATGGAAAGAATTCCTTCAATACCGCATTTTACCATGCTCTCGATGGCTTCCGCCGTATAAAAGGCCATATGCTGCGTCATGATGACGTTCCGGAACTGGTGCAGGTAGAACCAGTCCCTGTTGGCGATGATGTCCGTCCTTCTGTCCCTGTGGATGATCCCTTCTTCGCCTTCGGCCGTATCCATGCCGAGGGCACCGATCTTCTCGGTCTCGATTCCTTCGACGAGGGCCTTCGTATCGATCAGCTCCCCCCTTGCGCAGTTGACGAGAATGACGCCGTCCTTCATGGCAGCGATCTCCTTATGACCGATGATATGAAATGTTTCCGGGATCAGCGGCATATGGAGCGTGATAATATCCGACTGCGCAAAGAGTTCCTCCATGGAAACATATTCCGCAATGGCGGCCGCTTCTTCGTTCTGATACACATCATACGCGATCATCCGGCATCCGAAGCCCGAAAGATTCTTTAATACCTGACGTCCGATCCGTCCGGTCCCCATCACGCCGACGGTCAGGGAGTTCATATTCCTCCCCATGAGTCCCTGGAGGGAGAAATCGTTGACATACCCTCTCCAGAAGGCCTGTTTATAATTCCGAAGACACATCAGGATCATCATGACGGTAAAATCCGCCACGCCGTTCGGCGCGTAGTTCGCATTGCAGACTTTGATCCCCAGTTCCTCTGCTGCCGCAAGATCGATATGGTTATAGCCGATCGTCCTGGTGGAAAGAAAACGCACGCCGTTCCTGTGATACTGTTCCAGGAGCGCCCGGTCGATCAGCCCCTGCCCGAGAAAGGACACTCCTTCACAGCCTTCCGTCAGATCCGCATTGTCCGGACCCGGGACCGCTGAGGAGCGGATGATCTCGATCCCGTGCTCTTTCGCCAGCGCATCCAGATACTCTTCCTCGTCTGCCCTGACTTCAAATGCCATAATTTTCATACTGAAACCTCCTATGACATTCCCTATGCCCATTCAGGCATGCCCGCGTTATCTTTATGCCTTACATGCTGTCGGATCCTTTCTGCAGGATCCTGTAAAGAAGCGCCGGAAGACCCTCGTCCCCATCCAGGGCAAAATCCGGTTCCGGAAGCGTTTCTCTGGTCCCTTCCTCTGCCGCATAGGCCGGTACCTGTCTCCGGATCAGGACTGCATGCCATCCGGCGTTCTTTGCTCCTTTGATATCGGCCGCCGGGTCATCCCCGATGAACCAGCAGTCTTCGTTTGCAAGGCCGAACCGTTCCGCATAGACTGAAAAGATCCGGGGATCCGGTTTGTGGATCCCGACATCGTCCGATGCCATCACATGATCCTCCGGGATCAGGTCCGAGATCCCCAGGGCCCGGTATTTATCCCTCTGGTGTTCCGATCCGCCGTTGGTGATAATGCCGAGGAAATACCCCTGCTCCTTCAGAAACCGCAGGCTCTCTTCCATGGCAGGCCGAAGGCGGAGATGTTTCTGGCAGCTGACATATGCCCGGTGAAAGGCAGCTCCCTCCTCATCGCTGATGGTGACGCCCATTTCCCGGAAGGTCTTCACGTTCCGAGAAACGTTCATTTCCGCCTCCGTGATCTCGCCCCTTTTGCAGCGGTAGAACTCGATATCGCTCCACTTGCGGCTGACGGCAAAAAGCTTCTCGAAATCCATGTCAAACCGCCCGCCGAAAGTCTCTTCGTAAGCCTGCAGATACGGGTCGGAGCGCAGGTACAGCGTCCCGTCTATGTCAAATACAAACGCCGCCATCATTCATATCCTTTCAGCTTCGCGATCAGGGTAAAGACCAGGAATACCACGATGTCCGCCGCGACGATCGTCGAGCCGACGGGCGTCGAGAACAGGATGGAGCAGGTCATGCCCACGAGGGCGCAGCACACGGAAATGACCGCGGAAATGATCACGACTTTCCGGAATCCGTGGAACAGGCGCATGGCGGAGATCGCGGGGAAGATCACAAGCGCCGAGATCAGAAGGGACCCCACAAGGTTCATGCCCAGCACGATAATGATGGCGATGATCACGGCGATGATCAGATTGTAGCGCTGTGTGGGAACACCGGTAGCCCGCGAGAAATCCTCATCGAAGGTGACGGCAAAGATCCGGTTGTAAAGCAGGATGAACGCGGCGATGACCAGAATGGAGAAGATCACGCAGATCCGCACCTCGCTCTTTTTCAGTGTCAGGATGGAGACGGAGCCGAACAGTGTCGTGCATACATCCCCCGAAATATTGGCCGACGTGGAGAAGCGGTTCATGATCAGATATCCGATCGCCAGCGCCCCGACGGAAAGCATGGCGATCGCCGCATCTCCCTTGATCTTGGCATTCTGCCCCGTCCGAAGAAGCAGGATGGCCGTCAGGATCGTGACCGGCATGACGATCAGCGTATTATTGGAAAGATTGAAAACAGAGGCCACGGCCATGGCGCCGAAGGCCACATGGGAAAGACCGTCGCCGATGAAGGAATACCGCTTCAGGACCAGGGTCACCCCCAGAAGTGACGAACAGAGGGCGACCAGCGTCCCCACAACAAAAGCATATTTGACAAAAGGATACTGCAGGTAGTACTGCAGCTGTTCAATTACAGACATCACACCGCTCCCGTGTAAGAATAATCATGGTGAATCGGTCCCTGATGGGGTATACTTGTTACCATCAGAAACCTCGGAAAAATACGACTGCCCCCAGGGCAGATATATGTTCATTATAGAGCATACCAACCGGAGATAGAATGAAGAATTCCAACGACAAGAAAACATTTGCCATCGACCGCTTCCTGTTCCTGCTGGCGGACCGCTACCTGTTCCGGATCAGCATCGCGCTCCTTCTTCTGGGCTCCGTCCTCCTGCGTTATAAGCTGGCGCCGGAGATCCGGATCTCGGCAGACTACGACATGTATATCGCGGGATGGCCGGCCATGTACCGGGAAATGGGCTTTGTCGAGGGCATGTCCCATACGATCGGCGATTATTATGTCCCATTCAACATCATGTATGCCATCATCGGTCTCTCCCCGTGGGAGCCATGGGTCCTGGCCTCGGTCTTCTCCTGCACCTGCGACTACATCGGCGCCTTCTTTATCTATAAGATCGCCGGGATCCTCCTTACGGAGAAGAACGCTTCCCATGCGGACATCAAGGCGGCCTTTATCGGGACACTCTCGCTGTACCTTCCCTTTGTTTTCATCAACAGCGCCCTGTGGAAACAGTGCGATTCCATCTACATCTGTTTTGCCCTGGCCTCCCTTTATCTTCTCCTGAAAGATAAATACGCAGCCTCCTTTATTTTCCTGGGCATCAGCTTCGCCTTCAAGCTGCAGGCGATCTTCTTCATTCCTTTTTACCTGACCTTCTATATGATCCGGCGCAGGTTCTCCGTCCTGCAGTTCTTATGGCTTCCCTTCGTATATCTGCTGGCAGGGCTTCCCGCCGTATGGTGCCACCGCGGCATCAAGGCCACGTACCTCACCTACTTCATGCAGACACTGGAGGGAACAGAGGGCTCGGAAGGGTACGGCCTTGTCGCCATCTATCCGAACCTCTATAACCTGGGACTGGACGACTTCCTGGAGACCTTCTCCCTGCCGGCGGTCATCTTCACTGCAATGCTTCTGATGCTCTCCATGATCCTGGCATTCAGGCTGAAGGAACGATTTACCTTCACAAATATGGTCTACCTGCTCGTCTGGCAGATCTGGACCTTCAACATGTTCCTGCCTTCCATGCACGAGCGGTATGATTACGGTGCGGTCCTTCTGATCAGCATGCTGGCCTTTATCCTGCCGGAGCGCTCGCTCCTTGTTGCCGCGCTCCTGAACGTCGGCTCCTATATCACCTATCTTACCGCCTGCAACCTGCGCAGCATCCCGATCCCGGTGCTCTCGCTCTTTTATATCGCAGGGTACTTCTACATGTCGTGGGAGCTGGTCCTGCTTTACCGGGGAAGGCCGGGCGTTTTCACCCGGACGACCGCAAAATCGTGAAACTGTGAAATTTCGTACAGATCCCCGTCGTAGGCGGGGATCTCTTCTTTATGGATGACCAGAACGTCTTCCGGATGTTCCGAAAGCTCTTCCATGTCTTCCGGGATCCCGAAGACCCAGTGGCCGAAGGAAGTCGCAACGCGGAACTCCTCGTTATTGTCCCGGTAGACGGCCGTGTTGATGAATTCCTCCGCCGGTGTCTGCAGGTAAAACAGCGCCGGCATGAAGGGCGCCGCCACATGGCGGTACGTGGAATAGGCGGTCCCGTCCTCTCCCCGCACCGATTCCGCATAGACGACCGCATCGCCGTAGCCCGGCATGAAGGACTCCGCGGAAAGCTCCCGGTAGGCCGGTCCGTAATAGGCCCTTGCAAACAGCGCAAAGCCGGCGGCCATGACCAGGACGACAACTGAGGCAAGAACGGGCAATGCCCGTTTCCTGCCTTCCTGTTCCAGAAGGCGGGCTGCCCGCATCATCATACCGAGTCCCCTGGTGTGGAAATAGATCAGGGGAATGAAGATCAGGGTCATCCGGTTGATATCCGGCTCAATGAAGAGCGTGAACAGGACGGATACCAGGATCAGGAAGGAAAAGACCGCATCCTCCTGATATTCCTTCTTGCGGAACAGGTCCCGGAGATGCCCGGCAAGCCCCAGGATCGTCACCGGGAAGGTAAATTCATAGAGCGTCGCAAAACCGGGCACGTAATTGCACAGGATCTCGGCCTCGTCCGTTCCCCTCGTAAAGATCCCGAAAAGATATTTCAGGTTATAGGGAAGGTTCTGCAGGACCTGCTGCGGGGTATAGAATACACTTCTTGCCGCCGTGAATTTCGGCACGGAAAAGCACAGGATCTTCATTTCCGGAAGGTCCAGGTAGTTGACGATGTAAAACACAAGCAGCGGTGCGAATACAATGAGAAAGATCACCATACTCAGCAGCATCTGCTTTACGGTAAGCCTTCTGTGCCGGATGCTGTAGATACAGATCAGGAGAAGGAACAGCGGCACGGTCACCGTCGCCGACCCGTAGGCATACAGGCACACCGCAAAGACCGCTGCCGAGAGCAGGAAGGTCCCTGTCCTGCCGCTCCGTTCCCCTTTCAGGAAGAGCAGAATGGCAAGTACAAGCCAGAAAGGCAGGGTATTGGAATCCAGCGCCCAGCGTGAGAGAATGATATGCCAGGGGCAGACGGCCAGGAAGGCCGTCCCCGCAAGGGCCGCCGCATCGCCAAGAAGCATGCGGACAACAAAGAAAAACAGGACCAGCGTAAGGACGCCCGCAATCGCCGGCGTAAGCCGGAGGGAAAATACCGTCGCCCCGAAAAGCTTCGTCGTAAGGACGGCGAGGTAGACCATTAAAGGACTCCCGCCCCCGGACCCCCAGGTAATGGGATAGACCGGCCAGCTGTAACCGTTCCGGTCGATGCCGCTGGTGGCCAGCGTCCAGGCGTCATACCCGATCGAAGCTTCATCCTGGTTCAGGCCGTAGGGGATCCCGCCAAGAGCGTAAAAACGCAGGAAAGCACCCGCAAGGATGATAAGAAGTGCCGGTATCAGGACGCGTGCGCCCGCCGGCCCCTTCGTTTCCGAAGGCCGTTCCGTTCCCGCAGGCTTTCCGTCTGCCGAAGGCTCCTTCATTCCCGCAGGCTGATCCGCCGTATTCCCGCGCCGCATCAGGAATGCTGCGCATAAGACCGCTCCGGCTGCGTAAAGCAGGAGCGCAAAAGTGTTAAAATATCTGATCATACTGTTATACTCCCGGTATAGGAACAGTTTAGTCTATTTGCCCTGTCCTGTCTAATACCGGTGCAAGGAGAATGTAGTAATGCTTCGTTTCATCAAGATCACAGACATCCAGGATCCCGCCGTCGATCCCTATGAAAGACTGTCCGAGCCGCAGCTCTATCACTATTACGAGCCGGAGCCCGGTATCTTCATCGTAGAGAACCTGCGCCTTATCGAGAGGGCGCTCCATGCGGGATATGAGCCCGTTTCCGTCCTGCTTTCCGAAAAGCTCCTGCGGCACGGGACCGCACAGCCCGTACTTGCTTTAATGGAGGAGCTCATGCCAAAGGACCGGGAAGACCTCCCCGTCTATACAGCGGATGAAGAGATCATGTCCGCCATGAGCGGCTTTTCCCTGACAAGGGGTGCATTGTGCGCCATGCGAAGAAGACCCCTCCCGTCCGTGGAAGAGGTCTGTTCTTCGGCGAAAAGGATCGCCGTCTTAGTCAATATTGAAAATCCCACAAACACCGGTGCCATTTTCCGGAGCGCTGCCGCCCTGGGAGCAGACGCCGTCCTGCTTGCTCCGCCCTGCAGCGATCCGCTGCAAAGGCGCGCGGCCCGCGTCAGCATGGGCACGGTCTTCCAGGTCCCCTGGGCCGTGATCCCCGCAGCAGACTGGCCGGAGAAGACCTTCGGGACTTTTGCAAAGCTCGGCTTCAAAAGCGCCGCGCTTGCCCTGAAGGAGGATTCGATCACGCTGGATGCGCCTGTCCTGAAAACCTGTGACCGGCTTGCCATCCTCCTCGGAAACGAGAACTACGGGCTTCCCGATGAGGTGCTTTCCCTGTCGGACCACACCGTGATCATCCCCATGGGAAACGGTGTGGATTCCCTGAACGTAGCAGCCGCAGCGGCTGTCGCCTTCTGGGAACTGCGGCGCCGGAACTGACCCCGGGGTTACAAAACTCCGGGGCCGGGGCTAAACCCGGGTTACAAAACTCCGGGGCCGGGGCTAAACCCGGGTTAGATAACTCCGGGGCCGGGGCCGATCCGGCTTACGGCTTACGGAAGCTCCGCAAGCGCCGTGACCGCGCCTTCCGCATCCACCGTCACCTCCATGATCTGCATGGGAAGATCCGGCCGGGGAAGTTTTTCCAGCCACTGTTTCACACTCTCACTACCGATGGGATATTCAAGGCAGATGGCGTCGCCTTTGACCGTATACCAGGGACTTCCGTCCTCCATCTCATCCGTGATCTCCGCTTCCTGAAGCCAGAGCGTTCCGGCTTTCTCATCATAGCGGACGACTCTTGCGGGGAAGGTCATGCTCTTTGCCAATGCTCCGGGCAGTGCGTTTCCGTAGTAGCGGTGAAGATCGAATTCTGTCACATACCCGTCACTCTTATCCCGCATCAGAGAGTTCAGTGCACCGTCCCCGTTGTTGATCTGTTCCAGATGCAGGATCGTATCCCCTTCCGTCAGGTAGAACTCCATCAGGTAATCTCCGGCGCTTCCCTTCATGCCGGTCTTTTTCACAGTCGCCTTATCGACACTGCGAAGGGACAGAAGATCCGGCGAATGCCATTCGTCGGCAAAAAAGCGTTCCAGGCTGTATTCGAGGGAGATGTTTTCCTCCTCGTCATAGATGATGAAGGTCCCGTCATCGTTGAAGTATACAAGGCGGGTATGCCCGCTTCCTTCCGGATCCCGGCAGATCCACATGCCGTACATGAATCTGTTGAACTCCTCTTCTGACATAAGAGAGACCTGCTTTGCCGCAACGGGGTATCCCGCCAGTGTCATTTCCGGCACACCGTCCTCTCCGTCATTGAGATGCATGTAGTTATCCTCTCCGAAGGTATAGGAACCCCACAGTCCGTCTTTGGACGCTGAGATCCGAAGCTCCGGATGCCAGGGGAAGGTGACGTTTGCCGTGATATATTCCCCTCTGTTCAGGATCCCGTCGAACAGGACCTCGCCCGGAACGATCCCTGCTTCCTGCATATAGACGGTCTCCGCGGTGTTCGGATCGTCCTTGCTTCTTTCCAGCCGCACACGGAGTCCATCCTGGTAGGAAGTGATCTTTGCTTTGTGCTGCTGCGTATCTTCATCACTGTTCCTTCTGGAGATTTTCAGGTCTTCGACCGGGTTCTTCATGGATCTTTCCGGCAGGTCGTACTCCAGCCGCAGGAAGGCGTGGCTGTCGATCCGGGTAATGCCGATGATCTCTCCATCCTTATTCAGGCGAAGACGGGCATAGCATCCGTTCTCCTTCGGAACGGGATAACCATAATAATCCCCGTTCTCCAGGTCAGACCACTTATAGAAGGCCGCATCTTCCATAAATGCGCGCTTTCCGTCCTCCCATTCCACGTCCTCGGAAATCGGAAGCCGGTACGTCTTTTCCGCCCTGGGCGTCTGCATTTCATCTGTCCCCAGCTGCTGCCAGAGAAGATCATCCCTGTCCTCCGAGAGCCATACGATGCCTTCGAGCTGTGTTTCATAGTCCGTCTCCGCCAGCATGATCCCGTCCTCTCCGTTTCCGGGAAGGAAGGAGTATTCCATGCCGAGAAGCGCCCAGCCGTCGTAATACCAGGCCGCATCCACGGGAGAATTCTCTTCGCAGGCAACAATGCCGAACACGCCGTCCGCCACATATTCCGCCGTCTCATAATTACGGCGGTATCCTGTTTCGGTATCCTTGTCCAGCGTGAAATCCTCGGCAAGGAGGATCCAGTCTTCCCCGTCATAGATGGACAGATCTCCCTTTTCGTTCAGGGTCCTGTCGCCTTTCAGATATTTTGCCGCTGCGATATTTCCTTTTTTATCAATATACAGCCGCGGAACGGGCCAGTCGGGATCCCCTGTGCCGCGGATGGCTTTCAGGCTCTCCTCCTTGCCGGCTTCGGCCGTATAAGCCTCGGCACTGTCCAGATAATTTCCGGCTCCTATCCGGTATTCATGAACGATGCCGATCCTGCCTTCATCTTCCAGGAACTGGCCCGGTGCACCCATTCTTCCCCCGTCCTCGTCTTCTATGGTGCCCAGAAGGACGGCTGCCTCTTCCCCGTCAAAGGGTATTTCCCAGTAGGCGTATTCCGGATGCTCATTATCATAGCTGACCGTCATCAGGTACAGGGCCCTGTCCGTGATCCCGGTATAGCTGCAGGACTCTTCAAAGCCCAGTTCGCATACTTCTTCACCGTCTTTGTAGATATGGAATAAGCTCCCCTCCCGGTCGTAAACGATCTCCTCCTCGAGAGCAAGATAGCCCGAAGGAGAAATGCCGCGGATCGTTCCCGCCGCGATATGTTCCGCCTCCCCGGTACCGATCTTATACCGGAAGACCTCCCTGTGGCCGTTCATCCATTCGTTCAGGTACAGGCTGCCGTCCGAATAATACAGTCCGCCGCAGCCATAGTCGGAAAAGGCCTTCTCCACCTTTTTCGTTTCCGTATCATAGTACATGATATCGGAGGATCCGCCGGCAGCGTTGAAAAGCTCCAGGAAGGAATTTCCCGAGATCTGCTTCTTAAGTGCCTCCGGACCGTACTTGCGGAAGTACACCCTGCTGCCGGCACGGACGAAATTCCCACCGTTATTCTCGATATCTTCCGCCTCTGTGTAGATCTTTCCGCCGGCCCCCTTTTCCTTTGCCAGAGCCTCTGTCCCCGATGCCGTAAAAAGGAAAAGCAGGATCGCCGAAAGTATCAGTATTCTTTTTTTCATGACTTTCCCCCGCATGCCCCGTTTCCGGAGACCTTCATGATTGTGATCCCCGTGCCGGAGCCTTCTGCCGCATTCAGACAATAGTATCAATTCTACATACAATTATAGGGGCAGATACCTGCCCCTACAAGTTGATTACACAAATATTCGCCATCTGATCGACAGTCCGGCGCGGCACCATGCGCCTGCCGCCGCACACCTGCGGTATCAGAACACCGCCTGCACCAGGACCATATACAGGACCGTCCCACCCAGGATGCTCAGGATCGTATTTCTCTTCCATACATGGAGGCCGATGACGACCGCCGCGGCCAGGGCCTGCGGGATCCAGAGGGACACGTCGGAAAAAGAGGTCTGCCTTAAGCAGTACACGACCAGCATGCCCATGATGGCATAGGGAAGGACCCTCCCCAGATACAGGATATAGTCCGGGATCTTTCTTTTTCCGGAAAAAACAAAGAACGGCAGGAACCGCAGAAGAAAGGTGACAAAGGCGATGACCAGGATCAGGATCGCAGCGTGCGGTCTGTTACTCATATTCCGGGCCCTCCTCTTTGTTCATTACGGCCTCCTTCCCGGGTCTGTCTTCATCCGCGGGCTGCGCTTTTCGTGCGGCTGCGTAGGGAACCGATAAAAGGACGGTGATAAAGAGCATGGCCGGGATCAGAAAGCTGCTCTCTCCGAACAGGACAAGGCACAGGATGCTTGCCAGAAGGCCGGACAGGGCGGGCCGGTGGTCCTTGTTCGTCAGCCACTGCTCCGTGAATACGGTGATGAACAGGGCCGTCATGGAAAAATCGATCCCCTCGGAATTGAAGGGAAGCGCGCCGGCCATCAATGCGCCGATGACGCTCCCGCTGACCCAGTAGGACTGGTCGAAGAGGGATACGAGAAAACAGTAAAGCCCCGCATTTTCCGCCGGGATATCCGCATCATCGCAAAGGAGGGAATAGGTCTCGTCCGTCAGGCCGAAGATCAGGTAGGGCCGGAATTTCCCCATATTTCCGTATTTTCCCACCATGGAGATCCCATAGAAAAGATGCCGCGCATTGACCATCAGTGTCATCAGCGCAGACGTAAGAACGGAGGCGCCGCCGGCAAGAAGGTCCACCGCCACATACTGCATGGAACCGGCATAGATGAACAGGCTGCAGGCAAAGGTCCAGAGGGGGCCGTAGCCGTTATGGCTCATCAGGATCCCAAAGCCCATCCCCACGATTTCATAGGCCGCGAAGACGGGAAGCGTCTTTAAAAACGCCTTCATGACGATCTTCGACGGTTTTTCGTTTCTTGTCTCTGTATCCACAGGTTTCCTTTCACCGGTCATAATTCGATCTGCACCGAGGTCTTTTTCAGGATCCTTACGCTTCCGCCAAGACGAATGTTTCCGTCAGGATCCGCAAAGACAGAAAGGCTGCCACCCGGCTGCCGGAGCGAGATCTCAACGGATCTGTTATCCCGTTTTGCCAGAAAGGCGCCCACGGCGCTGGTGCCGCTCGCACAGGAATTCTCCCAGAAAAGCGTATCGGCGGCCGGCACATACACAAGAGGTGTCAGCCTCCCGTCTTCCTCGTCCAGGAACATAAGGCCCGCGGCGTCGGCATTCAGTTGCCGGCACCACTTCGGGGCAAGTTCTTCTGCTCTTTCCTTCCATGAAGGATCCGTGAGGATGACATGGGCGATCCCGTCAAAGAAAACGACGGGAAAGGGTCCGCCCTCCGGGAAGGCGACCTCCCGGATGCTGCAGGATCCGGGCATCTGCACGATGGCTTTCCGGGCAACCTGATCCGCGCTTTTATCTGCGTCCTGATCCGCACCGGGGACTTCCCCCGTGATTTCCACACGTACCGGCTCCTTTGCGCCGGAGCAGCGTACCAGGTACGATGCACGGGGCTGTCCGTCTTTCACGTCTTTCATGGCTGCGATCACGCCCGCGCTCATGGAGGCGTTTCCGCAGAACTCTCCCCCGGCCATGTCCAGTGCGATATCACAGCCTTCCTTTTCGGAAAGAAAGCCCACCTGCTCGCAGCCGGGCTCGGCCTCCATCAGGAGGGAGGCCGTACGGGGCCGGTCTTTCGGCAGGATGGGCGTATTCACAAGGATCGTTATATTTCCGGTCGGATCTGCAATGTAATAGTCGATTCTCATCTCTGGTAGTTGCGCAGGAACTGCTTCGTCCGCTCCTGCTGCGGATCTCCGAACACGGCCTCCGGATGGCCCTGCTCCACGATAACGCCTTTATCCATGAAGATAACGCGGTTGCTGACCGCCCGGGCAAAGGGCATTTCATGGGTCACGACGACCATGGTCATCTTCTCTTCCGCAAGCTGGCGGATGACCTTCAGGACTTCACCCGTAAGTTCGGGGTCCAGGGCACTGGTCGGCTCATCGAAGAACAGGATCGAAGGCTTCAGCGCAAGGGCACGCGCGATCGCGACTCTTTGCTGCTGGCCGCCGGAGAGCTGGCAGGGATACGCATCCGCCCGGTTCTCCAGATCCATTTTCCGGAGAAGCTCCATGGCTTCTTCCCGCACTTCTTCCTTGCTCCGCTTCTGCACATGGATCGGAGCATCCATGACGTTCTTCAGCACGGAATAATGCGGAAACAGATTGAACTGCTGGAATACCAGACCGAAATACCGCTTGATCTCGTTCAGTTCTCTGTGGTGCACATATTCGGCGGTGCCGTTCCCGTCTGTTGTGACCGCTGCTTTGTCCATATACCGGATCTCGCCGGCGTCGATCCTCTCAAGGAAGGTCGCGCAGCGAAGGAGCGTGCTTTTGCCGGAGCCGCTGGGCCCGATGATGCTCACGACCTCGCCGGCGTCAACATGGAGGCTGATATCCTTCAGGACTTCCAGTTCGCCGAAGGACTTCTGAATTCCGCTCATCTGTAAGATCACTTTCCTTCACCTCCGTCAGTTATAATAATTCATTGCCTTTTCGATCCGTTCCATCACAAAGGCAACGACATAGTTCGCGATAAAGTAGAAGATGCCCGCGATGATAAAGGGCATGAAGGACGTCTGGGACGCCGCGATCTGTTTTGCCAGAGAGAACATCTCATTATACGCCAGCGTAAAGGCAAGGGAAGTATCCTTGACGAGCGTGATGATCTCGTTGGTGATGGAGGGCAGGATCGTCTTGATGACCTGCGGCAGGATGATCTTGAAAAAGGTCTGCACCTTGCTGTATCCCAGTACCTCCGCCGCTTCGTACTGTCCCTTGGGGATCGCTTCGATACCGCCGCGGTAGATCTCGGCAAAATACGCCGCATAGTTCATGGAAAAGCCGAGAATGATGGCGGTAAAACGGTATCCGCGGATCGACCAGCCGAAAATGTAATAGGGCCCAAAGTACCACATCAGAAGCTGCAGCATCAGGGGCGTTCCGCGCATGATGGCGATATAGATCTTGGTGATCCACTGCACGACGGCAATGCGGGACCTGCGGAGGAACATGACGCCCATACCCAGAGGAAGGGAAAACAGAAGCGTCAGGAAAAAGATAAGACACGAGCGGAGCATGCCCGCGCCCATCGAGGTTAGCATGGTGGAAAGACTCATGGATCGTACTCCTTGGAATCAGTGACATCCGTGTAAAAAGTTCGGGCCGATCGCGACCGGCCCGAAGCTCTTTTCTTCCTAAAAGTTCTTTTCTTCTTAATTCAGAATGTGATGTTCATCCTGCGGAGAACTTACTTGTTTTCTCCCGCGATCAGGAAGGAACCTGCCGTCATATCGATGGCGATCGCATCGATCGCACCGGCCTTCAGATCGTTGAAGGCAATGGTATAGGTCTCATAGACCCTAAGCTCGGAGAAAGTGGCGGCAAGGTCCGCCTGGGAATCCTCCAGCATGTCATAGGCGGAAGTGGCGGTCTGGACGCCGACGATCTTTCCTTCCAGGTCTGCCAGAGTCTTGATGCCGGAATCCGCGGCGACAAGGATGCCCTGCGTGTTGTTGGAATAGGTGAGGCCCCATGTGTAATCGTCCTCACGGCCTTCCTTGGTGAAACCGGACCAGATGCAGTCGCAGCTTCCCGCATTCAGTTCCATATCCTTGGCGTCCCAGTTGAAGGGAACCGCTTCGTAGCCCCAGCCGAGATATTCGCAGACTGCCTGGCAGAGCTCTACGTCAAAGCCGCCGACCGTGCCGTCATCCTGCAGATAGGAATACGGAGGATAATCCAGATCAAAGCCATGCTTGAAAGTATAGGAGCTGTCGCCCGAGCCTTCTTCGGGAAGGGAAGCGGTATCGATATCCGCTGCATCCAGGCAGAGGTAATCTTTGATATCCGGATATTTCTCGCCGATCTCCGCATAGGTGCCGTTTGCGACCAGCGCCTTGACTGCGCCGCTTACCTGCTCTGCCAGCTCATCATCTCCCTTGCGGAAGCCGATGGCGTAGGACTCGACGCCGAGATCCTCATCCAGGAATACATAAGCACCTGTACTCTCCTCTGCGGGAGCCTCCTCAGCTGCTTCTTCTTTTGCTTCTTCCGCAGGCTCTGCGGCTTCTTCCTTAGCCTCCGGAGCAGGTGCACCCTGTGTCGGTGCCGCGGAACCGCAGCCGGCAATGGCAGCTGCCGTAAGTACCGCTGTCAGTAACAGCGCAAGATTCTTTTTCATAAATCTGATCCTCCGTATCTCAAACTGGGCAATGCATTTTGCATTTGTGCTTTTGTGCGTCAGGTGAGTACCATATTACCACGTTAACACGCTAAAGGCAAGAGTCAGAAGGCGAGTCAGGAGTTGAGCCGAGGGTTGAATCAGGGGGCGAGTCACAGCGGTGATACGCCGATCGTCATTTCCTCCAGGACGTCCAGCAGCACCCGCACCGTATCGAGAGATGTGAATGTAGTGACCCTGTGCTCCTGCGCGCATCTGCGGATGGCCACGCCGTCCTCATAATGAACGCCGGATAGGATCGCACGCGTATTGACAACGTAGCTGACGTAGCCCGCACTGATGGAGTCCAGGATCTCCCTGCTGCCCTCGCTGGGCTTATGACGGAGTTTCGTCCGGATGCCGTGCTCCTTCATATACAATGCGGTCATGGTCGTCGCTTCCAGATTGAAGCCCATGTCATAGAACCGTCTCGCCAGCGGCAGCGCTTCTTCCTTATCTTCGTCCGCCAGCGTGAAAACTACGGTCCCGTAATTCTGGATCTTCATGCCGGAGGCAAGGAGGGCCTTGTACATGGCACGATGGAGTTTGGTATCGTACCCGATGGCTTCCCCGGTGGACTTCATCTCGGGAGAAAGATAGGCGTCCATGCCGGAAAGCTTCGAGAAGGAAAACACGGGAACCTTGACGAACCATTTGTGTCCCGGCTTCGGATCAAGTTCCGTGATTCCCTGGTCCTTTAAAGACATGCCGAGGCTGACCCTGGCCGCGATATCGGGAAGGGGGAAGCCTGTCGCCTTCGAAAGGAACGGGACTGTCCTGGAGGAACGGGGATTGACCTCAATGATATAGACTTCCTCGTTTTCATCCACGATGAACTGGATGTTGAAAAGTCCGCGGATCCCGATCCCCCGTCCAAGACGCCTGGTATAATCCCGGATTTTCTCCTGTACCTTCCGCGATACGCCGAAGGTCGAATAGACACTGATGGAATCCCCTGAATGAATCCCCGTCCGCTCGACCAGTTCCATGATGCCCGGAATAAAGACTTCCGTCCCGTCGCAGACGGCATCGACCTCCAGCTCCTTTCCGCTGATATAGCGGTCCACGAGCACAGGCTTGTCGATCCCGATCTCTACGGCAGTCTGCAGGTAGTGCCTGAGGTCCTTTTCCTTGGAGACGATCTGCATGGCGCGCCCGCCCAGGACGAAGCTGGGACGGACCAGAACGGGGTACCCGATCTCTTCCGCCGCACGCACGCCTGCTTCGATATCCGTAACGGCCATACCCTTCGGCTCCGGGATTCCCAGTTCTTCCAGGAGCTTTTCGAAAAGATCCCGGTCCTCTGCTCTTTCGATTGCCGCGTTGTCCGTCCCGATGAGCTTCACGCCCCTCTCGGAAAGGGGTCCTGCCAGATTGACGGCCGTCTGCCCGCCGAGAGTCGCAATGACACCCACCGGTTTTTCCAGTTCGATGATGTTCATGACATCTTCCACGCACAGCGGTTCAAAATAGAGCTTATCGGAGGTCGTATAGTCCGTGGAAACAGTCTCCGGATTGTTGTTGATGACGATGGCCTCATAACCGGCTTCCCGGATCGAACGGACCGCATGGACCGTCGAATAATCGAATTCAACACCCTGCCCGATCCGGATCGGCCCCGCTCCCAGGACGATTACGCCGGGCTTTCCGGAAATGACCGACTCGTTCTCTTCCTCATAGGTGGAATAGAAATACGGGACATAGCTTTCAAATTCCGAAGCGCAGGTATCGATCATCTTGTATACGGGGAAGATTTTCTCCTTTTTCCGTAATGCGAACACTTCTTTTTCAGAGACGCCCCAGGCTGCCGCAATGGCGGCATCGGAAAATCCCATACGTTTAGCTTCATACAAAGTGCCGGTATCGGGGCCGCTTTTTGCAAGTGCCCTTTCCTCTTCGATGATGTTTCCGATCTTATCCAGGAAGAACCGGTCGATTCCGGTCTCTTCTGCGATCCCCCCGGCGGTCGCTTCATGGCTGATCCCTGCCGCAGCGCCCCTTCGCAAGAGTTCTGCGACTGCGTAGATCCGCTCATCCGAAGCCTTCCGCAGCTCCTCCCACAGAAGCTCCTCCGGTGCCATATCAAATGCCGGGAGCCGTAAATGGACCGTCCCGTTCTCCAGAGAGCGCACGGCCTTCAGAAGGCTTTCCTCAAAACACCTCCCGATACTCATGGTCTCGCCGGTCGCCTTCATCTGCGTTCCCAGGCTGTGGTCTGCTTCCGTGAACTTGTCAAAAGGGAACCGCGGGATCTTCGTTACGACATAATCCAGTGCGGGCTCAAAGCAGGCCGGCGTATTCGCAAGCCGGATCTCGTCCAGGGTATATCCGACGCTGATCTTTGCCGACACTCGGGCGATGGGATATCCGGAGGCTTTGGAAGCAAGTGCCGAGGACCTGGAGACACGGGGATTGACCTCGATCAGGTAATAGCTAAATGAAGCCGGATCCAGTGCGAACTGTACATTACAGCCCCCCTTTACCTTCAGGGCGCGGATTATCTTCAGGGCACTGTCCCGCAGCATGTGATATTCCCGGTCCGTGAGTGTCTGGGAAGGACACACGACGATCGAGTCCCCGGTGTGGACACCGACGGGATCCAGGTTCTCCATATTGCAGACCGTGATCGCCGTATCCTGTGCGTCGCGTATCACCTCATATTCGATTTCCTTATAGCCCTTGACGCTTTTCTCGACCAGGACCTCGCTTACCGGAGACAGGGCAAGTCCTGCTTCCAGGAGCTGTTCCAGCTGCTCCTCGTTATCCGCAAAGCCGCCGCCGGTCCCTCCGAGGGTAAAGGCAGGCCGCAGGACAACCGGATAACCGATTTTCCGCGCCGCTTCCTTTCCTTCTTCCATGCCGTGCACCACGATCGAAGGAAGCACGGGTTCCCCCAGGCTTTCACACAGCTTCTTGAATTCCTCCCGGTCCTCCGCCATTTCAATACTGGCGGAGTCGGTCCCCAGAAGCTCACACCCGCACTCGGCAAGGATTCCTTTCTTCTCCAGCTGCATGGCAAGATTGAGTCCTGTCTGGCCGCCGATTCCCGGAAGGAGCGCGTCCGGCCGTTCCGTCCGGATGATCCTTGCAACATACTCCAGATTCAGCGGCTCCATGTAGATCCTGTCCGCAACGGACGTATCGGTCATGATCGTTGCCGGGTTGGAATTGCACAGGATGACCTCGTAGCCCTCTTCCTTCAGGGCAAGGCAGGCCTGGGTTCCCGCATAGTCGAACTCGGCGGCCTGTCCGATCACAATGGGTCCGGAGCCGATCACCATGATTTTCTTCAGATCCGTTCTTTTAGGCATGAGACGCTCCTTTCTCCATCCGCTTCATAAAATCATCAAAAAGGCAGCATGCATCATGGGGCCCGGGCGCACTTTCGGGATGGAACTGGACGCTGAAGATTCCCTCCTTTTCGCTCATGACACCCTCCACGGTACCGTCTAGGAGATTACGATGGGTCACGGCAAGCCCCGTCCCCTCCAGGGAGGACTCTTCCACTGCATAGGAATGGTTCTGGGAGGTGATCAGGATCCTCCCTGACCGCAGATCCCGTACCGGGTGATTCCCGCCGCGGTGGCCGAATTTCAGCTTATAGGTCGACGCGCCCAGGGCGAGGGATATGATCTGGTGTCCCAGGCAGATTCCGAGGATGGGGTATTCTCCGCGAAGGTCTTTTACCAGTTGAATGCCTTCCTTCACATCCTCCGGGTCTCCCGGTCCGTTGGAAAGGAAAACACCGTCCGGCCGGATCCTCCTGATCTCTTCTGCCGTCACATTCCAGGGAAACACGCTGACACTGCAGCCCATGCGGACAAAGGAGCGTATGATATTCTCCTTCATGCCGAAATCAACAGCGGCGATGTGATACTTCGCATCTCGGCAGATATAATTGTCCCGCATCTTCCTGCTGACTCTGGACACCGCATTCTTCGGTAGCAGAGCCTTCTCCAGGATCGAAAGGCCTTCTTCCAAAGGCAGGTCCGCATCGGCGATCAGTGCCTTCTGCGTTCCCTCTTCCCGGATCTTCCGGACGATCCGCCTGGTATCCGGCCCTGAAATTCCCGGTATCCCGCACTCTTTCATGACCTGCGAAAGAGACTTTTCGCTCCGGAAATTGGAGGGACGGTCATTGTAATCCCGCACGATAATGCCGCCGACGGAAGGATATGCTGTTTCATAATCCTCCCTGTTCATTCCGTAATTGCCGATCAGGGGGTATGCCATTACCACGAACTGATCCGTATAGGAAGGATCCGAAAAGATCTCCTGGTAACCTGCAGGGGATGTATTGAAGACCAGCTCGCAGATTCTTATCCCCGTATCTTCTCCGAAGCCTTCCCCGTAAAACATACTGCCGTCCGAAAGGATCAGCTTTCTTTTCTTTCCATGCCAGATCATTTCATTCCCTTTCCGATAATTTTCTCTCAAATCTGTCTTTCCTC
>CAMNCY010000006.1 GCA_946534785.1 uncultured Lachnospiraceae bacterium
AGGGTCTGAAAGCCGACGCCGTCCGCATAGGCGGCGGAATCGAGCCAGGCCAGGATTCTCTGGCTGCGGAAGTTCCCTTCCCCGATACTGTTGACCGCCCGGTAGACCCAAAGGGCCGCGGCACCGATAACGCCGAAGCCGAGGACGAAGAATTTCAGGTAATCCTTGCTGGCGACGAAAAGCATACCGGCCGCGATCGCGGCGACAATAATCGCAGAACTCAGGTTCCTTGTGATCACATAGATCAGGACGACATGGAGCATCGCAGGCATCATGACGTAGATTGCCCCCTTGATGGTCTTCAGGTTATTCTCGCTGATTCTGGTGATGATAACGGCCGTAACAATGATCACGGCGATCTTGGCGATCTCCGCCGGCTGGAGCGAGAGCGGGCCGATATAGATCCACCGTTTTGCACCGTTTCTGGTGACGCCGATGAACTGGACCAGGACGACGAGTACGACGGAGGCCAGATAGATCAGGGTGCTCATTTTCTCATATACATGGTAGTTCAACCGTGAAACAAAGACCATGAAGCCGAGTCCGATGATCGTGGAAAGCAGCTGATGCTTCAGATAATAGGCCGCATCTCCTCCGTATTCCAGGGCCGACTCGTAGGAACTGGTAGAATACAGGATGACCAGTCCGAAGATCAGAAGGAAAATAACGACAAAGATCAGGGTGTAATCCCGGAGAGTGTCTTTGGAACCCGTTCCGGACAGGAGCGTAAATCTCCTCGAAGCCGTCCTCGCAGGGGCGTGTTTCACCGCGGCAGCAGGCCTTGCGGCCATTCCCTGTTTTGCTGCCGGATGATTCCTGGATGCAGGACGGTTCACACTGCCCTTTCTGTTGTTATTCCTGCGGTTTGCCATAGATCAATAACCCTGTTATCACCAGAGGCCCAGAAGACCGATGCAGGCGCAGACGACCGTCACGATCGTAAAGAGCGCGACGACCCTGACTTCTTCCCAGCCGCCCAGTTCAAAATGATGATGGATCGGTGCCATGCGGAAGAAGCGCTTGCCATGTGTCTTTCTGAAATACGTTACCTGAATGATCACCGATACGACTTCGATGAAATAGATAAAGCCGACGACCGGGATCAGAAGAGGGAGCTGAAGCATATAGGCAATGCCGACGACGAAACCGCCGAGGGCCAGTGACCCGGTATCTCCCATGAATACTTTTGCCGGGTGCGCATTGTACAGAAGGAAGCCCAGAAGCGCCCCCGTCATTGCGCCGCATGCCGCGCCGGCGCCCGAACCCGCAAGCACCGCCGCGACCGTAAAGAACAGCGTGACCGCGATCGTAACGCAGGACGCAAGTCCGTCCACACCGTCCGTGAAATTCGTTCCGTTGACCGTTGCCACGGCAATGAAGATCAGTGCCGGAAAAGCAAGAGGCCCCAGATTCAGGATCACATCCTTTGCAAAAGGTATTTTCATAGTGAGCGGGATATGATTGAAATGAACGACGATCAGCCCGAACACGATGGAGATAAGGATCTGAAAGAGCATCTTCTGCTTTACGCTGAGGCCGTCCGAACGTTTTTTGGTGACCTTGATAAAGTCATCCACAAAGCCCACTGCCCCGAATCCGAGGGTCATGAACAGGACCGGCAGGACCTCCGGACACCACGGGCTCATGATAAGACATGCGGCCGTAAAGCCCGCGAGGATCATGATCCCGCCCATATTGGGCGTTCCCGTCTTGGAAAGGTGCGTCTTGGGACCGTCGTCCCGCTCCGTCTGCTGGGCCTTGAGACGGATCAGCGCCGGGATCAGGGGTTTTCCCACTGCGGCGCTGACGGCCAGGCCGATCAGTAACGGTATGATGATATGTAAAAGCTGTTCCATGTATTCTCCTTAAGCTGTCAGGACCTTTTACTGCTGTCCCTCTGCCGGCTGCGGGGTCTCTTCCGCAGGTGCGGGCTCTTCCGCAGGTGCGGGAGCCTCCTGTGCCGGTGCGGGCTCCTCTGCGGGTGCCGGCTGTTCTTCTGCAGGTGCCGGTGTCTCCTCCGCGGGTGCCGGTGCCTGTTCTTCCTGCTGCGCAGGAGCCTCGGTCTGTGTTTCCTGTCCGGGCGCCTGCGGCTCCGTTCCCGCTGCGGTCGACTCTTCCGTATCCGTGCCCATGACGGTATCGCCATAGACATAACCGGTGTCGGGATCGATGAGTTTCCCGGTATCGGGCTGGATATAGTTTCCGGTCTCAGGATCCATCGGATACTGTTTCCAGCTTCCGCCGGAGTACTGATCTATAATACCATCCCCGTCAATATCTATGCCCTTCGGAGCCACCTGCGTGATATCCGTCACGCCCTCCGGCGGCTTGTCGGAGTCGATGACGCCGTCGTTGTCCGTATCGTAGAAGTCCGCTCTTCCGTCACCGTTGGTATCCACCGCATCCGCAAAGCCGTCGCCGTTCGCATCGACCGGGATATCGGCAATGCCGTCCCCGTTTCCGTCGACGGAATCCATAATGCCGTCGCCGTTGGTATCCAGGTTCAGGACAAGCGCCTTGGGCAGCTTGGAGATCGTGCCCGCGCCATAGGCCAGCGTATTGTCCAGATTCATGTCGAGAAGCTCCTGCTCCTCTTTCTGGGAAAGCGGTTCCGTCATGTAAATATTCAGATACGGAAGGATCTCTGTCAAGACCTTGCGTACGATCCTGGTCGCATACTTGGCATCATCCTGCATGGGCGTATTGCATCTGTCCACAACGACGTAGATCGCGATCTGGGGATTCTCTGCCGGCGCATATCCCATAAAGGAAACGACATATTCCCGGTTTCCGCGGGGCAGTGTTTCCGCCGTTCCCGTTTTTCCGCCGATCATGTAGCCGGCAGGCCTTGCCGTGTGGCCGGTTCCGTTATCTCCGGCAACGACCGCGAGAGTCGCTTCCCGGACCTTGGCGCTTGTCGTCTCCGAAACGGTCCTTTTAAGGAGCCGGGGCTCGATCGTCTTGATCGTCGCACCGCCGGCGCTCGTGATCTTGCTCACGATATGCGGCTCATAATAATAGCCGCCGTTGACAAGGGAGGAGAACGCCGTGATCATCTGGATCATCGTCACGTCGAAGTTCTGGCCGAAGGAATTGGTCGCAAGGTCCGCAACGCCCATTTTCTCCTCGGGAATAAGGAGCGTGTCCGTTCTTGCTTCATCCGCAAGGTCGATATTGGTCCGAAGTCCGAAGCCGAAGATCCGCTGGAACTTGCAGAAATTCTCGATCCCCGTCATTTCCGCCATCTGCATCAGGGCAACGTTGCAGGAGCGCTCGATGGCCTGGTCGACCGTCAGGAGTCCGTCACCGTCCGTATTATGGCACTTGATGGGCCAGCCTCCCACATTCAGCCGTCCGCCGCACATAAAGGTCTCATCGCCCTCCATGGCGCCGGATTCCAGGCCGGCCGCCAGGGTAAAGGGCTTTGCCACCGATCCCGGCTCATAATAGTTGGAGACGCAGAAATTCGTCCACAGATAATTCAGGTACCGGGACTGCTCTTCCTGGGTATCCAGGGCATCCACATCTTCCTGCGTCATATATTCGTCCGTCGGCTCGTCCCGCTCGTTCAGGACGGGAAGGCCCACGATCCTTGACAGGTCATAGGGATCCGAAAGGTCATAATTCGGATAGCTGGCCATTCCCAGGATGTTGCCCGTATTGACCTCCTGCACGATACAGCCGACGTTGTTGGCGCCGTACCCTTCATGCACGCTGCCTGCGTACTGATCGTTGAATTCCTTGAGATATTTTTCAATGATACTCTGGATGTTCGCATCCAGGGTAAGCTCGAGATTATTGCCGTCGACCGCTTCGATGATCGTTCTCTCAAGCGTGGATGTGTCATTAAGATATCCGTATTCTCTTCCGGGCGTGCCGTTAAGCACACTGTTATAGTACTCCTCCAGGCCGAAGTTCCCCTGGTTGAGACTGTTGGAGAAGCCGATCACGTCGCAGGCCAGGGTCCCTCCCGGATATGAACGGATATAGGCCGGCTCATAGACGATGCCCTGGATGTAATTGTTGGAGGTCACGACGGCAGCCGCCTCGTCGACCTGTTTCTTGAGCGCATCGTACCGGGAATCGGACTCATCGACCTCGGCGAGGGCATCCCGCAGTGAATGATAGTTTTCCCTTGCATCGATCTTCTGCTGGTCGAGTGCTGCCTTCTCGCTGTAGGGAAGATTCTTCTTGACGATGTAATACCGGTTTTCCGGATTGCTGCGGCAGTAGGCCTCCATCTCCTGGCGGTCCAGCCCGAGCCTTACCAGTTCTTCCATGGTCGGCTCCCAGTAAGAGCTGATGCCCTCATCGTTCTGGGGGCCATGGTTGATCTGGTAGGAATCGATCACCACATTGTAGACCAGGTCGCTGGTGGCCAGGATCGTCCCCTTGGCGTCTGTGATGGTGCCCCGCTTGAAGGGAAGCTCCCGGGAATCGTACAGCTGCTGGGAAAGGATCTGCCTTGTATATTCCTCTCCGTTATTGCGGTTGATCTCGACAAGACGGAATATCAATACGGCAAAAGCCAGCAGTACCATAAAAAACAGTACTACCAGCTTCTTCTGCATTCTGTCTTCAAACAGTCTTATTCTGGACTTTTTATTCGGTTTCCTGTGATTTCTGCTGCTGTTTTCCATGAACAGAATTTTAATATCTTTTCGGTTACTTGTCTACTTTTGAGACCTGACGGACATAATCCCCGATCTCGTTCTCGTAGCTGATCACCTGTCCCTCGTCTGCATAGGTCATTCCCAGCTCCGTGATCGCCCGGTACTTGATATCGTCCAGACTGATCCTTCCGTTGATATCATTCAGTGTCTGGTCATTCCTGACACGGATGTTGCTGAGCTCCTTCTCCAGGCCCGCGACTTCCTGTGTGACGCTGGTCAGCTGGTACTGGAGGCTGCAGTATTTTACAAGGAACACGGACATGACGGAAAAGATCATGACCATAAAAACAACCAGCGCCGGATTCATGCGGCGGCTCTTCTCCCGGTTATAACGAGCCGCCATCCTGGCTCTGTTCAGCTCTTCTTCGCTGCGTCTTCTCCGGACGTCCGGGAGGCGCTGCGGCTGCACCTTCTGTGCGGCAGAACCGTAATTATAGTATGCGGAAGCCTTCGCATAACGCGCCGCATTTCTTCCGCCGCCTGTGCGATTATCCTGTCTGTAGGACGAATTTCTCCCTCCTGCAGTAATTCTTCTTCCTGCCATAACTCATATCCCCCGCCTGTAGTGTCAGCGCTTTCTCATGCCTTCTCAAAAACACGGAGTTTCGCGCTTGCGCTTCGTTTATTGCGCTCCAGCTCTTCCCTGCCGGGAAGGACTGCTTTTCTGGTGATCTGTTTTCCCCTCGATACCTTGCCGCATACGCAGACCGGAAATTCCGGCGGGCATGTACACGGCGATTCGTTTCTGCGGAACGCGTTCTTGACGATCCTGTCTTCCAGAGAGTGGAAGGTGATGATCGCAAGCCGTCCTCCCGGTGCCAGGACTCCGATCAGTCTGTCTATGGAGTCCTCCAGGACATCCAGTTCCCGGTTGCAGGCGATCCGCACCGCCTGGAAGGTCCTCTTGCAGGGATTTCCTCCCTTTACCTGCATCTTTGCGGGAATGCTCCTGCGGATGATCGCCGCAAGTTCTCCCGTTGTCTCAAGAGGTTTTTCCTCTCTTGCCTTTACGATGTTGGCCGCGATCTTTCCGGCGAATTTCTCTTCTCCGTAATCCCGGATGATCCGGAAAAGCTCTTTCTCCGGCCATTCGTTCAGGATGTTCCTTGCGCTTACGGCCCCCTCCTGGTCCATCCGCATGTCCAGCGGCTCATCCCGGTTATAGGAGAAACCTCTTTCCGGATTGTCCAGCTGGAAGGAGGAAACTCCCAGGTCCAGCAGGATCCCGTCAACGCTTTCGATTCCCATTCCGGCAAGGATCTCCGGAATGTTTTCATAATTGCTCTTTACGATCGTTACTCTGTCGTGGAACGCCGTAAGGCGCGCGGCCGCTGCCGCAATCGCGTCTTTGTCCTGATCCACACCGATCAATCGTCCGCCTTCCGTTAGCCGGGTCGCGATCTCATGGGAGTGACCGGCGCCTCCTAGCGTTCCGTCCACATAGATTCCATCTGGTCTGATATGCAGGTATTCAATGACTTCATTGAACAAGACCGGTTCATGCTGAAATTCCATTTTTCATACCCGTCAGATCTGGAACCCGTTCGCAAGCAGGTTTGCCGCGATGGAACTGATACGTTCCTTCGAGATCTTCTGCTTGTGCAGTTCATAGGTCTCTTCATCCCAGAGCTCGGCTCTGGTCCCGGTGCCGACAAAGGTGACGTTCTTCTCGAGTCCGCCCGCTGTGCGGAGCTGCTGCGGAAGGAGGATCCTTCCCTGCTTGTCGATCTCCACCTCCAGTGTCCTGGATTCGTAATAACGGATCAGTTCACGAACTTCCGCCGTATTGGTCGGCAGGCTTTTGAGCTTTCCTTCGAATTCTCTCCAGCTGTCCATGTCGTAGATGATCAGGCATTCGTCCAGACCTTCTCCGATCATGAACCTGGTCCCCAGGATGTCCCGGAACCTGGAGGGAACGCTCAGCCTTCCCTTCGCGTCCAGCGTATGATGATATTCTCCGTTAAAGAATCCCGACATCGCCGACCCGCGTTCCTTTCTGCACCGGCTGCTTTCCTTCGTTTCATCCCACTTTAACGAACTTTGTGGGTCAATCATGGGAATTCATCCCACAATGTAGTTATATAATACTACTTTTCCCCTCTGCAATCAATAGAAAAGAGCATAAAAAAACGGCATTTTTCCGTGAAAATTCAAGCTTTTTTAAGCCCGGATCTTCGGCGGAAAATGCCGTTTTGCCGTTTGGGTAAGTTATTCGGTTTTGTATCGGTTTTATGTGCCGGAATCGACCTTTTCTTCCGTTTTTTCCACAGGGGCCGCATCCTGCGCGGAAATGCCGGGGATCTTTCCCGCCTTCCACATCCGGAAGCAGACGATCTCCAGGATCGCCGATGCCGCCATCAGTACGATGCTCAGGACCATGGAGACCGGGATCTTCGTCCCTTCAAAATACAGCTGGTCCGTCCGGATGAATTCGATCCAGGCGCGCCCGAGCCCGTATCCGAAGAAATACAGGAAGGTCATCTCCCCGTTGAACCGCCTGTATTTCAGAAGAAAGAGCATGATAAGAAGAAGCGCCGTATTCCAGAGGCCTTCATAGAGGAAGGTGGGATGGACCTGGATATAATTCGTCCCTTCCGCAATATGCGCCGCAATGCTCTCCGAGATGTCCCTCGCCCGGACCGCCTCGACGGGAAGCCGCATGGCCAGCAGGGAATCCGTGTATTCGCCGAAGACTTCCCTGTTGAAGAAGTTCCCCCAGCGGCCGATGATCTGCCCGAGGACGAGTCCGAATACACAGCAGTCCAGAAGGCGCAGAGGATCGACCTTCTTCACCCTGCAGTAGATGATGATCATGGTGACGCAGGCGATGACCCCGCCGTAAATGGCAAGTCCGCCGCCCCGGAGATTGAAGATCTGCAGCAGGTTCTGCGAATAGTAATCCCAGAAAAAGATCACATAATAGATCCTGGCGCCCACAATGGCGAACACAATGATCCAGATGGAAATATCCCAGATGATATCCGGATCCCATCCCGTTTTCTTCGCGATATGCGCTGCCATCGCAAGTCCCAGGAGCATGGCGGATGCCACCAGTATTCCGTAGAGCGCGATACTGAAATTCCCGATCATGAGAGTCTGCGGGACATTCCGCAGATAGAGCCCCAGGTGCGGGAACGCAATATCCTTTACGTCCATAATTTCCTGCATGAAGGATACCTCTTATACGTTGAAGCGGAACAGGATCACGTCGCCGTCCTTCACGACATAGTCCTTTCCCTGCATGCCGACAAGGCCCTTTTCACGGGCAGCGGCAAGAGATCCTTCCCGTAAGAGGACCTCGTAATTGACGACTTCCGCCTTGATGAAACCGCGTTCGAAATCCGTATGGATCTTGCCCGCAGCCTGGGGCGCCTTCGTGCCGATCTTGATCGTCCATGCCCTGGTCTCATCTTCGCCCGCTGTCAGGAAGCTCATGAGGCCCAGCGTCGAATAGCTTGCCTTTACCAGCTTGTCAAGGCCCGACTCGGAAAGTCCCAGGTCCTCCAGGAAGACCTTCTTGTCCTCCTCGTCCAGCTCGGAGATCTCGGCTTCGATCTTGGCACAGATAACGAACACTTCACTCCCGTTCTCCGCCGCATATTCCCGGACCTTCGCAACGCCCGCATTGGAAGCGCCGTCATCCGCAAGGTCGTCCTCCGAAACATTGCAGGCATAGATCACGGGCTTTGCCGTAAGAAGGGAAAAGCCCCGGAGGAGCTTCTCTTCCTCTTCATCCTCCACTTCCAGGGCAGAGGCCGGCTTTCCGTTCTCCAGAAGGTCCTTGACCCGGTTCAGGAGGGCCAGCTCCTTCGCCGCCTCCTTGTCCATGCGGGCCGTTCTTGCCACCTTGGAGATACGTCTCTCCAGGACCTCCAGGTCCGCAAAGATCAGTTCCATGTTGATCGTCTCGATATCCCTTAAAGGATCGACCGTGCCGTCCACATGCGTGACATTCTCATCTTCAAAGCAGCGCACGACGTGCACGATCGCGTCCGTTTCCCGGATATTGGCAAGGAACTGGTTGCCCAGGCCCTCACCCTTGGAGGCGCCCTTGACAAGCCCTGCGATATCCACGAATTCGATCACGGCAGGCGTCACCTTTTTGGAATGATACATATCGCCCAGAAGCCGGATCCTCTCATCCGGTACGGGCACGATCCCGACATTCGGATCGATGGTGCAGAAAGGATAGTTCGCGACATCCGCGCCTGCCTTTGTAAGTGAATTGAAAAGTGTACTCTTCCCGACGTTCGGGAGACCGACGATACCGAGTTTCATTCTATTGTTTATCTCCTTTACAGATGGCTCATTTTAGATAGACTGACCCTTCAAATTATATTCGCAACTGGGAAAAATGCAACATTTCCGCCCTCGGGGATTTTCCTTTCTCCCGGTTCAGCTTCCTTTTTCCAGTTCCCGTATGGCCATACTCTTCGGAATAACGGCTGCGATCGCAAAAAGCAGAATGCCCGCGCTTACGACCAGTATCCCGCAGGCCCGGCCCGTGCCGGTTCCCAGGATCTTCGCAATGCCGTCCGCCGCTGCTCCCGCAGCTGCATAGGCGGCAGCGTATCCGATCTGCGAAATGAATCCCAGAAGCCCGAAGGCCCGGCCCTGTACCTCGTTGGGGATATTGGTCCTGGTCAGGTAATCCAGGCAGTTGTTCGAAAGAGGAAGTGTTGCAAAGAACAGGAATCCGAAGACGCACATCAAAACGGTCCCCGGGAAAAGACCGATGCCGGCCATGAAGATGCCGGACAGGGCAACGGAAAGTGCAAGGACCCGCACGTAATGCTTCCGGATCCCGCGGATGCCGAGGTACAGTCCCGAGGCAAGCATGCCGCATGCACTGACCGTTTCTATGACGCCCAGTGCTTTCGGATCCGCAAAAGACAGCGCCAGCGGCTTAATGAGGATCTGCAGGATGCCCAAAAGCAGCGTGATCCCGGAGGATATACAGGCAAGCAGCAGGACCCCCTTTCTTTCACGGATCGCCTTCCACCCCTGTGCGATTTCTCCTTTCCTGAAGGGCTCGCTGCCGGCCGCCGCTTTGGCGATGCTTTTCCGGACCGATGCGGCCGCCGCAACCGTGAGCAGGAACGTTCCGATATCCAGAAGGAGCAGGATCTCCACGCCTTTTGCTTCCAGGAGGAACCCCGCTGCCACCGGTGCGAAGAGGTATCTTGCGCTGCCGGCCACGGAGATGAGGCCCCCCGCTCTGGAGAACTCTTCTTCCGACAGAAGGTCTGTGACCGTTGCCTTATAGGAAGGCTCAAGAAGCGCCGAAAAGACCGCGCTGATAAAGACACCGGTGCAGATCTGCGCAAGCGTCGCACCCCCGTTTCTCATGCAGCAGAGAATATACAGGACGCCGACGGCGGAAAGACCGTCTCCCACCATCATCAGGACCCTTCTGTCATATCTGTCCGCAAGGATCCCGGCCGGGACACCCAGAAGGAGCGTCGGAAGAAACCCCAGGAGCGTCACCAGTCCCATGCCGGCAGCACTCCCCGTCTGCCGGAAGACATATACTCCCAGCCCGAAGGCCGTCAGGCCGCTCCCTATGGACGAGATCAGTTCGCCGGTCCAGAGCAGCAGGAATTTTCTGTAGCCGGCACTCATCTTACACTTCCTCCCCGAATCTTGTCTCAAGAAGTCTTCCCACGTGATCCGTCTCGAAGAACATTCTCCGGTTGCACAGGACAATGATCCCGGCGGCAATCACGCAGACAACGGTCTCCACGCATTTGGTCTGCGGCGTCATGGCGATCTTTTCCTGCATGAAGTTCACGAAAAGGTGAAAGATCATGCATGCGAGTATGGAACGGTCACTGACAAGGTACACCCATGTGATGATGAACCCGAGCGGGATCCCGCTGATAAAGAAATTGATCACATACAGAGGATTGACCATGAGGCCTGCCTGATACGTCCCCTCGATGAAGATCAGCGGCAGGTGCCACAAAGACCACAGGATCCCGAAAAGCATGGACTCCCAGAACCAGTTCATGTATTCCCCGATGGAATCTTCGCAGTATCCCTTCCAGCCGACTTCCTCAATGATCGATGCCACCGTGACCGTTACGAAAGCCGTCCCGATCCCCACGCCGGTAAAAGAGAAATCGTCCGTAAAGGAAAACTGCTCTTTCGGCTGACCGAACAGGAGGGACAGCAGGATCGAAATGACTACGATCAGTGCAAAAACAGCGACCGCACCGAGGACGTTGGCCCACTTTACTTTATAGAAACCCGCGACCTTGTTCCAAAGATCCCGTTTCAGTTCATCACAGCCGGAAACAAGCACGAACACCGTGGATACAACGGCAGGCGCGAACAGGCCGATGAGCATCAGCACCGCGCCGGGCCCCTCCGGGACAAAGACCGCGGGCACCCAGAAGATCCAGGTGAACAGATATGCACATATGAAAAACAGCACCGGCCTGTATCTGTATTTAACTTTCTCTTCCGTCATCCTTCTTTCCTCCCGCGATCAGTTCCCTGATAAATGCCATCGTTCCGGGCTTTGCGCCGAATGTCTTTTCTGCAATATCGATAAATGCCGCCGCGTCATTCTCCGTAAAATCACCGTCGTCGAACAGCCCGGAGCTCAGAATGAGCATCATCTTCACCCGTTCCTCGACCTGCTCACAGGCAAATATCCCCTGCCGGATGCCTTCCCTTACAACATCGGAAAGCAGCGGGACCGCCTCCGCGAGCAGTCTTTTATTCAGTTTCTCGTGAAGCCGGAAATTCTCCCTGTCCTGCACCGCCATCGCAATGCTCTGCTCTTCCCGCTCCGGGCGGAAGGAACCGATCACCGCCGCCATTTTCACGGGGACCGGTACAGGCGAAGCCGCGGCCTCCCTTGCCCGGCTGACCTCTTCCGTGATCATCATGTCGATGACCGCTTCCAGAGTCGCTTCCTTGCTGGGAAAATGATAATAAAACGTGCCTTTGGCAACACCGGCCTCTTCTATGATTTCATCCACACTGGTCTGCTCATACCCCTTCTCCAGGAATTTCCTGTAAGCGATCCTGATCAGTTCGTCTTTTCTTCGTTCTCCTTTTTTCATATCTTCCTCCAAAACCGACTACTGGTCGGTTACATCCTAACATGCCGTCATATGCATGTCAACAGATTTTTAGACCGTCAGTCGGTTTTTGATCAGGAGGATCTGCTCCTGCCCGGGACGTGAGTCAGTGTACCTGTCCCCGTGACTCAGACGCATACAAAAAGACCGCCCTTTCGGACGGTCGCAAATGGCTTTACTGGCTTTTTGTATTATCTTATCTGTAGCCCTGTGTATCCTTCAGCTGCTCAAAGATCTCCCGGTAGTTTTCGTACCGGATCCTGCTGATCTTTCCTTCCCGGACGGCTCCCTTGACGCGGCAGTCGGGCTCCTTCATGTGGCAGCACCCCTGGAAGCGGCACTGCGGCTGGTATTCCTCAAATTCCGGATAATAGTCTTTGAGCTGCTCCGCCTCCATATCCAGAAGATACAAAGACGTGAATCCCGGCGTGTCCACAAGATAGGTGTCCCTGCCGGCGGACAGAAGCTGTACGTGGCGGGTCGTGTTCTTTCCCCGGGCGATCTTTGCGGAGAGTTCTCCCGTCTGCATGTTCGCATCCGGGCAAAGACGGTTGATCAGGGAGGACTTTCCCGCGCCGGAAGGACCGGTGATCACGGTCGTCTTTCCCTCCAGGATCTCCTTGAGCTTGGCAAGATCTTCCCTCTTACTCCGAACGGAAAGAAAAAGGACCTGACATCCGCACCGGCTGTAGGTGTCCCCCAGCTCTTTCAAATGTTCCGCAGACGCAAGATCCGTTTTGTTAAAACACAGCACCGCGGGCAGTCCCTTGCGGTGCATGGTGATGAGGAACCGGTCCAGCATGTTGAAGCTGGGGACCGGGTCCTTTACGGCAAACAGAAGGAGCGCCTGGTCGACGTTGGCCACATTGGGCCGCACCAGATCGTTCTTCCTGGGAAGGAGACGCGTGATGTTCCCCTCCTTCGGAAGGCTCCCCTCGTCCGTTATTTCCATTTCGACGTTGTCGCCGACAAGCGGTTTTTCATGGAGCGCACGGAACAGCCCCCGCGCGCGGCACCGGTAGATCTCCTCTCCGGTATGCACCTCATAAAAGCCCGCAACACTCTTGATGATCTTTCCGGTAAGTGGCATGCATCCTCCCGTGTGATGCTTTCCGGCCGCGGCGGTCACTGCTCGGGCACGAAATTCAGCTGTCTTGTAATGACCTTCTGTCCGTTCTGCGCATCCGGCGCCGTGGAAGGATAGCTCATCGACAGCGTTCCGGTGGGAGAAATGATATGCGTATATCCGGTCGGGATCGGGAATGTCGTGGTCGTGGTCTCTAGAAGCTTGGTGCCGTCAGAAGCAATGATGACCGCGTATACCTGGGTCCCGGGCACATAATCGGGCGCTTCCGCTGCCGTAGGTGCCGTGACCTCTGCGGAATAACTGTAGGTGACCGGTGTCTGGGGCTCCTCGGTTTCATTCGATTTTGCCACCTTCAGAAGGATCTTCGTATCCGGTTCCACATAGGAGCCCGCTTCTTCGCTCTGGCTGCTGACAAGACCCGCCATGTTGGGATCCGTCGCTTCCACTTCGGCGCTTTCATAGGTAAGCCCTGCCTCGGTAAGGCGGGCCATGGCCTCCTCGATGGTCATCCCGGTGACCTTGGGCACCTGGACCCTTCCGTCCTTATCCTGGCCCGTACTGATCCGGATCGTCACGGTGGATCCGCTCGGTGCGAATTCGCCGGCTGCCGGCACCTGGGAGATGATATGGTCCATCTCCACCTCGTCCGAAGCTTCCTCCTCCTTATTGACCGTAAAACCTTTATTACGGATCGTGGAGACGGCCTCCGCAAGGCTCTTTCCCGTTACGTCCGGGACCTCGATCCCGTTCCTTCCGGCGCTGACCGTAAGGACGATGCTGGAACCCGAAGCGACCTGGGTGCCTTCCTGCACATTGGAACCCACGACCTGCCCGGCTTCGTAATCATCCGATTCCACGTAGGTGATCTCGGCAGTAAGGCCAAGATCCTGCAGGGCCTGGCGCATTTCTTCGCCGTTGTTGCCGATCACGGCCGGTACGGTCACCATGACCGCCTGATCCTGCGGCACGGACTCTTCCGGCTCCTCGTTTCCGGAGGGAACAAGACCCAGCTTCATGGCGGCATAGGCGATAATGCCAAGACCGATCAGGATGGCGGCGATCACCGCAAGGACCGTGATGAGCCTGTCTTTTCCGGGACTGTAGTCATTCTCCTCGAAGTCGTCCGTAAAGTCATCCTCATCATACCGTTTCCGGACGGTGCGGGTCCTGCGCACGCGTTCCGGCTGTCTGGAAGGAGCGGGCTTTACCGGCTCATACGGCTCGTCCTCTCCGTAATCGTCCTCATAATGATAATCTTCGTGATAGTCTTCGTAATCATCTTCCTCGGGATACTCCTCCTCGCGGATCGCATCATCCCGGTAAAGATGGCGCCTGATATCTTCCCGTTCCTTGCCGGTGCTGATCCTGGTCGCCGACTGTTCATCGGGATGGATCACCCTGACAAAATTGTCGTTGGGGTGGATCAGGGACTGCTTCAGGTCCGCGATCAGCTCCTGCATGTTCTGGTATCTTCTGTCCGGGCTCTTTTCACAGCATTTGAGCACGATCTGCTCCACGCTGTTGGGGATGTCCGGCACGAAATCCCTGGGAGAAGGCATCGGCGACTGGATATGCTTGATCGCGATGGCGACCGTGGTCTCCCCGTTGAAGGGCACCCGGCCTGTCAGCATTTCGAAAATACTGATGCCCAGGGAATAGATATCGCTTCGTTCATCGCTGTAGCCGCCGCGCGCCTGCTCGGGAGACGTGTAGTGGACCGATCCCATGACGTTGGACGTGATGGTATTGCTGGTCGCCGCCTTCGCGATGCCGAAATCCGTCACCTTGACCTTTCCGTCCTTGGAAATGATGATGTTCTGCGGCTTGATATCCCGGTGGATGATATGATTGTTATGCGCCGCCTCCAGGCCCATGGAGACCTGGATCGCAATACTGATCGCTTCCTTCACCGAAAGACGGGACTTTTTCTCGATATACTGCTTGAGCGTAATGCCGTCGACCAGTTCCATGACGATATAATACATGCCCTTTTCATCGCCGACGTCATAGACGTTGACGATGTTGGGATGCATCAGTCCTGCTGCCGCCTGGGCTTCCACGCGGAATTTGGACACAAAATTGGCATTATCGGAAAATTCCTGTTTCAGTGCCTTGATGGCAACGAATCTGTTGAGTTTATGGTCTTTTGCCCTGTAGACAACCGACATGCCGCCCGTGCCGATCTTTTCCAGCACTTCATATCGATCTGCTATCAGCATTCCGATCTTAACCATACGATTCCTTTCATATCGAAATCACTTTCGACATTCTGTACCCCATATCCTGTAACGGATCATGCAAAAGCGTCGACCAGAATTACGGAAATATTATCCGTTCCCCCGCTCCGGTTCGCGCTTTCCACCAGGATCCTGCCTTTTTCTTCCACCGGCAGTTCCCTTTGAAGGATCTCCAGTATCTCCTCGTCTTCCAGCATATTGGTGAGCCCGTCCGAACACATCAGGACCAGGTCTCCCCGGTGAAGATCGCTGGTGAAGAAATCGATATCCAGATAATCCTCCGCCCCGATCGCCCTGGTGATCACATTCTTTTCCGGATGCGTACGGGCCCGTTCACTGCTGAGGGTCCCGTTCATGACCATCTCCTGGACAAGGGAATGATCGACCGTGATCTGGCGGAGAGAGTTTTTTCCCGCGATATACAGCCTGCTGTCGCCCACATTCGCCACATGAAGCGTATTCTCGCTGATGCAGGCGATCACGATCGTCGTCCCGCATCCCTCGAGTTCTTCCCGGTCCAGGGAAATACGGTGGAGCCCTTCATTCACGTGATGGAGGGAAATATCGATGACGTCCCGGATATTCGTATCCTTTTCCTCTTCGATCCTCCGGACCGTTTCCGTGACCGCATACCGTGAGGCGAAATCTCCGGCCTTGTGTCCGCCCATGCCGTCTGCCACGATGTACAGATTCGGAAGGCTGCCCTTCCTTTCATCGGAAGCGTACACAAAATCCTGATTCATTTTTCTCTTCCTACCGATATCGGTAATGGAAAAAGACTGCATTTTCGCTCCTTATGCCCTGTCCCCAAAACGGGAAAACATGAACATCACAAAAGGTGCCTGTGCCGCAACTGACCACAGGCGCCGTCAATATCTCTGCCTAATACTCTCCTAATACTAACATTTATTCCATGTTTTTCAAGTTTATTTTTGAAGGAGAGCACTGCGTCCTTCTCCGGCTGTGTGTACTCTCTTTCCTTCACGGGATTGACCGGGATCAGGTTGATGTGGGCGCCGACGCTCCGGGCAAGGGCCGCGAGCTTTTCGGCATCCTCCGCGGAATCATTGACACCCTTGATGAGGCTGTATTCAAAGGTGATCCTGCGCCCCGTCCTGTCAAAATAATAATTACAGGCATCCATCAGCTCGCTGATCGAATACTTCTGTGCGATGGGCATGATCTTCCTTCTCTGCCCGTCCGTGGGCGCATGAAGGGACAGAGCAAGGGTAATGCCCAGGTCTTCGTCCGCCAGCTTTTTCATGGCGGGCACCAGGCCGCAGGTGGAGACGGTGATGCTCCTCCGGCTGAGCCCCATGCCTTTTTCGTGGGTGATCAGCTTCAGGAAGCGGACAAGATTGTCGTAATTGTCCAGCGGCTCTCCGGTCCCCATGACCACGATGTGGGATATTTTTTCCTGCACGGTCCTTTCGATCGCATAGATCTGGTCCAGCATTTCGGAAGCGGCAAGATTCCGTTTCAGGCCGTCCAGCGTGGAGGCGCAGAAACGGCACCCCATGCGGCAGCCGGCCTGGGAAGAGATGCAGATGCTGTTCCCGAACCGGTACTTCATGAAGACGCTCTCCACTGTCTCCCCGTCGGCAAGGGCGAACAGGAATTTCTGTGTCCCGTCAAGGCGGGAGATCTGCCTGTCCGCTGTCACAGGCGGAAAAAGCGGCTGCTCTTCTTCAAGCATCGCGATCAGCTTTGCCGGAAGGTTCGTCATCTGCCCATAGTCCGGCACACGCTTATTGTGCAGCCAGGAAAACACCTGGTCCGCACGGAATCTGGGATATCCTTTCTCCGTCAGATATGTTTCCAGTTCTTCCGGAAACATGGACTTTATATCCATGAAAACACTCCTGTTTCAGTTTCTGTATCCGTATCGGCTTACTGTATCGGCTTACTGCTGCGGCCTGCGGAAAAGGGCGAAGAAGAATCCGTCCGTGCCGTGCAGGTCCGGGAACAGCTGCAGCCGGTTGAAGTTCCACCCGGGCTTTTCAAGAAGTTCCTGCGGGATCCTTCCTTCCAGGGAAACCGGGAGAAGCCCCTTCTCCCGCTCCAGGTAGTCTGCCTGCTCATCATTCTCCGTGCGGCCTATCGTGCAGGTGGAATACAGGAAGATGCCGCCGGGCTTCACATAACGGACGGCATTGTCCAGGATCCTTCTCTGAAGCTCCGAAAGGGAGCGGATCTTTTCTCCGTCAAAGCCGTATTTGATATCCCGCTTTTTCGTCATGATGCCAAGTCCCGAGCAGGGAACGTCGCAGAGCACCATGTCGGCGGCGTCAATAAGATTTTCGTTTAGGACCGCGGCATCATTGACGCCCGTCCGGCAGTTGGAAAGCCGGAGCCTTGTCAGGTTCTCCCGCATCCTTTCCACCTTTTTCTCACTCAGGTCGAAGGCCAGGATCTTTCCTTCGGGAAGGAGCTGCGCCATATACGCCGTCTTTCCCCCGGGCGCGGCGCACAGGTCGATCACGGTCATGTTTCCGTAAAGCCCCGCCGAAAGAACGGCCAGCTGGGAGCTTTCATCCTGCACGGTCCATCTGCCTTCGGAAAAGCCGGGCAGCGTTTCCATATCCGGGACATGCTCCAGAAGAAAAGCATCTTTCGCATAGCGGGCAGGCCGGATCCTTACGCCGCTCTCTTTCAGGGCGGCAAGAAGGGCGCTCCGCTCCTCTTTACTTTCCCGGGGATCCAGGCGGATGCAGACCGGCCTTGCCTCCATAAAAGAAGGCAGAAGGTGTGCGGCCCTGTCCATGCCGTACTGTCTCTCCCACATCTTTGCGATGGGAAAAGGGATGCTGCAGCGCACAGCAAGGGTCTTCAGGCCTTCCTCGTCCAGCGTTCCTTCGAAGGCCCTCTCCGTCAGGCTCCCGATATCGCCGTATTCCCGCAGGATCTCTTCCTTTTCCCGGCAGACCCTCCGGAGGATGGCGTTCACAAAGCCGGCCTGGCGGATCTCTCCCCGCTTTTTCACCAGCCGCACGGCCTCGTCACAGGCTGCGTGATCCGGGACGCTGTCCATGTACAGGATCTCGTAGACGGCAAGGCGCAGGATACAGCGGACCGGCGGGCGGAGCCTTGTCTTCCCGTTACTTTGCCGCTCCTTTACGATCCTGTCGAGCTGCGGCTGCCGTTCCACGGTCCCCTCAAAAAGTCTTTTAATAAAGGACCGCTGTGTAAGCGGAAGGCTTGCATAACGGTCCAATGTATCATGGATCAGGACATTGCTGAAAGTGTCGTGTTTCTCCCTTTCCAGCAGGGTGTCCAGGACGATCTCTCTGGTATCCGGTCCTGTCATTTATCGGTTCCTTCTTCTTCCCGTAAGCATGATAAGACGCAGCAGGGAAAGGACGGATGCCGCTGCGGAGGCCACATAGGTAAGGGCTGCCGCCTTCAGGACCTCCCTGCTCTGTCCGACTTCCTGCGTGCCGAGGACCCCGTAGCTCTCCAGCATGGCGAGCGCCCTTCTGGATGCATCGAATTCGACGGGAAGGGTCACGATCTGGAACAGCACACCGAAGGAAAACAGGAGGATCCCGATATTCACCAGCGTGCCGGAAAGGCCCAGGATCAGTCCCAGCATGACGATCCAGATCCCCACGTTGGAGCCGATATTGGCGATCGGCACCAGGGACGTCCTTATCTTCAGCGGCGTATAGCCGGTCTGATGCTGCATGACGTGGCCGCATTCATGGGCGGCAACGCCCACGGCGGCTACGGAGGTGCTCCCGTATACGGCATCCGAAAGATTCACGACACGGGATGCCGGATCATAATGGTCCGTCAGCTGTCCCTGTACATGCCGTACCTGCACGTCCGTCACGCCGTTATTGCGGAGGATGAGCTCCGCCACCTGCGCGCCCGTCATGTTGGCCGCCGTGCGGATCTTCACATAGCGTTTATAGGTCGATGTGACATGGGAGCTTGCGAGCATGCTCAGGAGCGCGCCGGCAAGAACCAGGAAATACGTCCAGTCATATCCGTAATATCCGTATCTCATTACGCAAATACCTCGCCCCCGGACATCTTACTGCCGAGAAGAAAATCGTGCACTTTCATCCGCTTCTTCCCTTCCATCTGGATCTCCTCCAGTGAAAGGATGCCGTCCCCGCACGCAACGTCGATCCGGTTCTTTCCGGTCTTTACGACCGTTCCGGGCAGGGCGTTGTTTTCCCCACCTTCGGCTTCCCGGGCGTCCGCCGCATAGATCTTGAAGTTCTTTCCCCCGAGGGAAGTATAGGCGCCGGGCCAGGGATCCATGCCCCGGATCAGCCGCTCGATGGATACGGCGGAGGCATTCCAGTCGATCCTGCCGGATTCCTTCTTCAGGATCGCGGCATAGGTCGCATCCTCTTCCTTCTGGGGAACGGGATGCAGTTCTCCCTTCCCGGCCATCTCCAGCGCCTTTAAAAGGAGCGGCCCTCCCATGGCGGAGAGCTTGTCATACAGGGAGCCCGCCGTTTCCTTTTCCTCAAGAACGACCTCTTCCTGCAGCAGGATATCGCCGGTGTCCATGCCCTCATTCATCTGCATGATGGTGATGCCGCTTTTTTCTTCCCCGTTCACCACCGCCCACTGGATCGGCGCGGCGCCCCGGTAGGCGGGAAGGAGCGATCCGTGGATATTGATGCAGCCGTACTTCGGAATATCCAGGATCTTTTTCGAAAGGATCTGTCCATAGGCTGCCACCACGATCACGTCCGGCTTTTCGGCTTCTATGACTTCCACGGCCTCAGGGCGCTTGACCCTTTCCGGCTGGAAGACCGGGATCCCGTATTGTTCGGCGCAGACCTTGACGGGGGAGGAAACAAGCTTACCGCTCCTTCCCTTGGGCCTGTCCGGCTGTGTTACGACCAGTGTCACTTCGTGTCCGGATCCCGCCAGGGCCTCCAGGGCCGGGACCGCGAAATCCGGCGTTCCCATGAAAACGACTTTCACTTATTCTTCCTCTTCTTCCGCCGCCATCAGCTCTTCATTGTCCACAAGTCCGCCTTCTGCGAGCCGGACATAGAGTTCTCCCTTCAGGTGATCGAACTCATGGCACATGGCCCGGGCAAAAAGCTCCGTTCCTTCGATCTCAAAGCTTTCCATGTTTTCGTCCAGGGCGGTAGCTTTGACGTACATGGGCCGCTTTACCCAGCCGGACTTTCCGGGAACGGAAAGGCAGCCTTCGTATCCCTCCTGCTCACCGGTGGTCTCCGTGATCTTCGGGTTGATGAAAACGTGGGGATCGTCCTGCTCGGGGGATATGTCTATGACCACGATCTGCTTCAGGACACCGACCTGGGGTGCTGCAAGGCCGACGCCCCCTGCCTCATACATGGTCTCCTTCATATCCTGTATCAGTTCCCTGATACGGTCTGTCATCTCTGTTACGGGTTTTGCCTTTTTCTCAAGGATCGGATCCCCGATCTCTCTGATCGTACGAATTGCCATCTGTTTCTGCTCCATATCCGGAGCCCGGCGGATACCGTGCCGGTCTCCTGTATTTTTCAGTAAGGATTGACGGGGTCAAAGTCGAACTGGATCCCCGTATCGGCCATTGCGGCGCCCCCTTCGGGGTCCGCGGCAAGGCGCTGCACTTCATCTTTACATTCGATTAGTTTATCATAATCCGGGCACTTTATGTAGAGGACATAGCGGTATTCATCCCGCAGTTTCCCCAGTGCCGCAGAGGCGGGGCCTATGATGAGAAGGCTCCCGTCATTCCTCCGGTCCAGGACCTCCCGCAGCGTCCCCGCCACTGCAAGGGCATGGTCTTCCTTTACGGATGCGATCTGGACCGCCAGCATGTGACAGACCGGCGGGTATTTCAGGAGCCTCCGGTAGCCGATCTCATCCTCATAGAAGCCTTCGTAATCCTGGTGCGCCGCATGGACCAGGGCATAGTTCTCCGGCTCATAGGTCTGGATGACGACGCTCCCCGGCCGCTCGGCCCGTCCCGCCCTGCCGGCCGCCTGGGTCAGCAGCTGGAACGTCCTTTCCGCCGCCCTGTAATCATTGGCATACAGGGAAAGGTCCGCCAGCAGGATCCCCACCAGGGTCACCTTCGGAAAGTCGTGCCCCTTTACGATCATCTGCGTCCCGATCAGGATGTCGGCCTCTTCGTTGGCAAAAGAAGAAAGGATCTTCTCATAGCTGCCCTTCCGGGAGGTGGTGTCCGCATCCATGCGCAGGATCCTCGCAGAAGGATACTGCTGTGCAAGATACGCTTCGACCTGTTCGGTGCCCGCGCGGAACCCCGAAATATACCGGGAGCCGCACTCCGGGCAGATCTTCGGCGCCGGTTCCTGGTGGCCGCAGTAGTGACAGATCATCCTTCCGTTCCGGTGGAGGCTCAGGGCAACGTCGCAGTGCGGGCAGCGGACCACATACCCGCAGCTTCTGCAGGAAACAAAGCCGGAGAACCCTCTCCGGTTCAGGAAAAGCATGGTCTGCTCCCCTTTCTCCAGGCGGTCCTCCAGGAGCGCGCGCAGCTTTCCGGAGAGAATGCTGCGGTTCCCGCCGGCCAGTTCCTTCCGCATATCCGCGATAAAGACCTCCGGAAGGCTCCCGCCGGAAGCCCTTCTATGCAGCTCGAACAGGCGGTAGTTCCCGCTTTCCGCCTCAAAATACGAATTCAGGGACGGTGTCGCGGAGCCCAGCACCACAACGCCGCCGTGCATCTTCGCGATCTGTATGGCCACGTCCCGCGCATGGTATTTGGGCATGCTCTCATTCTTATAGCTGTTCTCGTGCTCCTCATCGATCACGATGACGCCGATCCTGGCAAAAGGCGTAAAAAGAGCAGACCGGGGACCGATGATGACATCGATCTCGCCCCGTCTTGCCCTTTCATACTGATCGCTCTTCTCGCTCTCGGAAAGAGAGGAATTCATGACCGAGACCCGGTCCCCGAAATGGCGGTAGAACCGAAGAAGCGTCTGATAGGTCAGGGCGATCTCCGGGATCAGCATGATCGCGGAGGCTCCCTGTTTTACGATATTCTCGATGATGGAAATATAGACTTCCGTCTTCCCGCTCCCCGTGATCCCGTGAATCAGGCTGACGGAGCTTATGCCGTCCGCAAAGTCCTTTGTCACGCTGTCCACGATCCTCAGCTGCTCTTCGTTCAGCGTGATATTCACCTGTCTGTCATCGGAAATGGAGACGGGATTGCGGAGGGAGGATGAGACCTCCACGTTAAGGACGCCCGCTTCCTTCAGGGCGCGGATCGTCTGGGGCGTGATATGGAGTTTTTCAATGACCAGCTGATAGGGCTGGCACGGCGCGGCAAGGAGGCTCTCCAGGACCCTCGCCCTTGCGACCTGGTGCTTTTTCTCAAAGAAGGCGAGCTTTTCTTCCGCTTCTTCCCGCGAGATTCCAAGGACGACCGTTCTGCTCTCCACGGGCTTTGCCTGCCTGCGGGCCGTGAGGACTGTCTTCAAGGCTGCGCTCATGGTGGAACCGTAACGGTTCCGGATCCATGCGGCAAGGGCAATGGCGCTTTGCCCCGACTTTCTGCCTCCCTGCCCCAGAACGCGCAGAATGGGCTTGATTCCTTCCTCCGGATAATCCGTATGGTCGGCAAAACCGATGACATATCCCTGCCGGGCGGTGTTCCCCGCACCGAAAGGGACCTCCACAAGACTCCCGGGAACGACTGTATCCGCCAGTTCTTCCGGGATCCTGTAGGTGAAGGGCCTGTCCAGTGCCTTCAGCGATATGTTGATGATGATCTCCGCATATTTATGCTTCATGAAACTCCTTATGCGGCGCGCTTACCTTGCTTTGGCATCCTCTTCCAGGATCTCTCTGATCAGGACGCGCTCGTCCATCGGGTACTTTTTCCCCTTGATCTCCTGGTAGTCCTCATGTCCTTTGCCGGCCAGCACGATGATGTCGCCCGGCTCCCCGTTATGGATCGCGTATGCGATGGCTTCCTTACGGTCCGGGATCGTCACATATTTTCCTTCGGTGCGGCTGATCCCGGTCACGATGTCCGCGATGATGTCCATCGACTCCTCGAAACGGGGATTGTCGGAGGTGATGATCGTAAGATCGGAAAGCTTTCCGGATACCTCTCCCATCTCATACCGGCGCAGCCTGCTCCTGTTCCCGCCGCAGCCAAAGAGCGTGACCAGACGGTGGGGCTTATATTCTTTCAGTGTGGACAGAAGGCTTTCCAGCGCAACGGCATTATGCGCGTAATCGATCATGAGGGTGAAATCGTCGCTGACGCGGATCATCTCGATCCTTCCCTTGACACGGACCTCCTTCAGCGCGGCCCGGACCTGCTCAGGCGTTACGCCGAAGTGCCGGCACACTGCCAGTGCACAGAGGGCGTTGTAAACGCTGAACCGTCCCGGCGTCGGGACCTCGGCTTCCAGGTCCAGGAGTCCTTTTGCATGGAAAAACACGCCCAGCTCGCCGGGTCTTGTCACCAGCTCCAGGTCATCCGCATAAAGGTCGTTCTTCGGATCCAGTCCGTAGCTTTCCACCTCGCAGGTGTGGCCTTCCAGGACCTTTCCGGTATCCGGATCGTCCCCGTTGACAATGCCCACCCTGCACTGGCGGAACAGAAGTCCCTTGCAGTGCAGATATTCCTCATAGGAGGCATGCTCGTTCGGGCCGATATGATCCGGGGAGATATTGGTGAATACGCCGATATCATAATCGATCCCGTCTGTCCTTCCCATCATCAGCGCCTGGGAGGAGACTTCCATGACGACCGCCTGCACGCCGTTCTGTGCCATGTCATACAGGATCTTCTGGAGGGCAAGGGATTCCGGCGTTGTGTTGTTGGCCGGCACATGCACGTCATTATACGCGGACTCGATCGTACCGATCAGTCCCGTATTGATGCCCGCATGCTGCAGGATGGAACGGATGAGGTAGGTGCTCGTCGTCTTTCCCTTGGTGCCGGTGATGCCGATCATACGGAGCTTCCTGGAAGGGTGCTCATACCAGGCAGAGGAGATCAACGCCATGGCATGCCTCGTATTGTCAACTTTTATGAGAAGCGGCGCTTCTTCGCCCTCCGGGACCGTGAAGGATACGTCCTTGCGGATCACCAGGGCGGCCGCCCCCTTGTTCACAACGTCCTGCGCAAAGGTATGGCCGTCGCTGTTCGCGCCTTCAATGCAGAAGAAAAGGCTGCCCTTTCCGACCTTGCGGGAATCATTGACGACGTCCGTGATCTCCCGCGAAAGGAGTTTTTCCTTCTCCGCACCGGAGACGGTACTGCCGTCAGCGTTGACCAGTGTATATTCGATATCCTGCAGAAGCTTTGATGCTTTCATGTGATTGCTTGCCTTTCCCGAAAATCTTTCTGAATAGTTTATTTCGTTTTTATAGTTTTTAGTAAATAATTAGCCGTGGTACACAATTTAAACACATTTACCCTTTATATTATATATCAGGATAGTAATAACTCACTATCTCCCCCCTCATAAGAATAGCGAAGACCGCCTGTCATGCAGGCGGTTTTGCTGTGTCCGGAAACAGGTCAGACCGTTTTCAGGTCCCGGATCACGAACTGGAGCGAACGGTTCCCCCTCCATTCATTGATCTCCGGATAGTAAACGACGTTGCAGCGTGCCGGGTGTCCCGGCTGCAGGTACGGATGCTTCTCGGGGGGATCGAAAAGGACCATGTCAAAGTTTCTCCCTGTCTGGTCCGCTCCCCGGATCTTCAGGACGTTCCGGTTCTTTCCCAGCACTCTTTCCACTGTAAGGAGAAGGTCCCTGGTGACGAACAGGGGCCGCTGGTTCTGGTTTCCGCAGGGCTCCAGCAGGCGGAACTCATCTGTCATTTCCATCGTGATGAATCTCGGCGGAAGCTCCATATCGATATGCAGGACTTCCGTCATATCCTCCTTGGTGAGGGTGCAGCTCTCATTCAGGGCCTTTCGCAGTTCTTCTTCCTTTTCCCTTAGGATCGTCAGTCCCGCCGCCATCTTATGCCCGCCGAATTTCAGGAACATTTCCCGGAACCGGTTCAGCTGTTCGAACATGTCGTAGGCTTCGATCGAGCGGCCGGAACCTTTCAGGATCCCTTCATCTTCCGAGGAAGGCGTAAGAACGATGACCGGCCTTTCATATTTTTCCCGAAGGCGCCCCGCAACGATCCCCGCCAGCGATTCATGAAGATCATCCAGCCGGACGATCAGGACGCGGTCCGCAGCGAACCGGGTCGCGGCCATCTGCATGGCATCCTCCGCCCCCTTTTCCGTCATGCTCTTGCGGCTCTCATTCAGGCTCCGAAGCTCCGATGCGGTCATCATCGCCTTTTCCGGGTCCTTTTCAAAGAACAGGTCCAGCGCCCGCCTTGCCGTATCGAGTCTTCCCGGCGCGTTCAGGCAGGGCCCGATGACAAAGCCCGCGTGGTAGCAGGTAAGGCGTACGCCGTCCAGTCCGCTTGCAAGAAGCAGGGCGCGAAGCCCCGTGTTTTCCGAAGCGGCGGCTTCCAAAAGCCCGTACCGCACAAGGATCCGGTTCTCCTTCACAAGGGGCATGACATCGCAGACCGTCGCAATACCGCAGAAGGCAAGCAGCTCCCTGAGGACCTTCTGCGTCTCTTCCCGGTCTTTGGCACGGCTCCCGGTAATATCCGGTTTTCCCAGCATGATCTGGGAAAGCTTGAATGCCACGGCGGCGCCGCAGATCTCCGGGAAATCATACAGCGGCTCTCCTGTTGCGGGATCGGGGAGCTTGGGCTCCACGATGGCGTCCGCGGGCGGCAGAATGAAGCGGCGCTTTCCGTTTTCTTCCTCATAGGGAATCTCATGATGGTCCGTGACGATGACCGTAAGGCCGGCATCCTTTGCCTTCTGCAGCACCTCTTTCGCCGCGATCCCGTTGTCGCAGGTCAGGATGAGGTCCGCACCGTCTGCTGCCGCCTGTTCCACCAGGCGCTCGTTGATCCCGTATCCGTCCGTGACACGGTTGGGAAGCTCGGTATCCGCCGATCCTCCCAGAAAGGTGATCATCCGCTGCAGGATGAACGAGGAACAGATGCCGTCCACGTCATAGTCTCCGATGATGCGGATCTTCTTTTTCCTTGCGATCGCATCCGCAAGGATCCGGACCGCATCCGACATGCCGGGAAGACGCTCCGGCGGCGTAAGGTCCGCCATGGTCCCCCCGATATATAACGAGGTCTCTTCCGCACCGACGACATCCCGGTTCCGGATGAGTCTTGCCGTGACCGGAGAGATGCCGCACAGCCTGGCTATTTCATTGAAGTCGGCTTTTTTGCCGGATACCATCCATTTTGCCATGCCTTTTCCTCCGCCAAGGCGTACCCGCAGTGCAAATACGGAAGCAAAAAGGGGATGCAGGCGCACCCCCTTTCATTACATCAGATCACTGTTTTCTTCTTTACGTTCGCGGCATGCTGCGCTTTACGTTCTTCTTTATCCTTGGCTGCCTTTTCTCTGTGGTAGCGGCCGGAATCGTCATGCTTGGGCTTGAACTTCTGACGAAGGACATACCAGAGCGCACCGGTGATGCACACAGAGGAATAGGTACCGCAGATGATGCCTGCCATGATCGGCAGTGCGAACTCCCTGATGGAAGCCACGCCGAAGATGAACAGCGTAAACACCATGAAGAAGGTCGTCAGGGAAGTGAACAGGGAACGGGAAAGCGTATCCGTGATACTTCTGTTGACCAGCTCTTCCAGGTCCTGGTCCTTCTTCCGTACGGAGAGGTTCTCCCTGATCCTGTCGAAGATAACGATCGTCGCGTTGATGGAATAACCCACGATCGTAAGCATGCAGGCGATGAAGGTGCTGCCCACGGAGATCCGCATCAGCGCATAGAAGGTCAGGACGACCAGCACGTCGTGTGCCAGGGCAATGACCGAGGAAGCGCCGAAACGCATGTCCTTGAACCGGAACCAGATGTAGATCAGCATCAGGATCAGGGCGACGATAACGGCCTTGACCGCATCCTGCCGCATTTCGTTACTGATCGTAGAGCTGATGGTCTCTGCCGTGATACTGCTCTCGTCAACACCAAAGCCGTTTTCCAGGGCCTTGTTGAGTTCTTCTCTTTCCGATACGTTCAGTGTCCTGGTCTTGAAAATGACCTGGTTGGAACCTGCCACTTTCTGGATCTGGACATTGGCATCGCCCGTTACCTTCTCAAATTCGGGAACGACCTGCGCTTCCAGCTCTTCCAGGGAATAATCTTCATTGAACGTAACGCTCGTGGACGTGCCGCCGACGAAATCAAGGCTGTAATTCAGGGCGCCCTTTCCGCTTCCGGCGTTTACGCCCATGATGACCCAGCCGAGGACGATGGCACAGATGGAGGCTGCAAAGAAGATCTTTTTCTTCTGCAGGAACCCGATGGTGTTCCTTGTCCTGCCGACACCGTAGAATTTCTTATCCTGTGCGCCCAGTGCATAGAAACACTTCATGAACCACCGGGTGATCACCAGGGATGTGAACATGGAAAGCAGGATACCGATCGCCAGTGTCTGGGCGAAGCCGCGGACCGTGCCGCTTCCGAGGAAATACAGAACGGCTGCTGCGATCAGTGTCGTGACGTTTCCGTCGATAATAGCGGAAAGCGCCTTATGGAAACCGCCTTCAATGGCATTCTTGACGCTCTTGTTTGCTGCAAGCTCCTCACGGATCCTGGCGAAAATGATGACGTTCGCATCCACCGCCATACCGATGGAAAGCAGGATACCCGCGATACCGGGAAGCGTTAAGGTGACTTCAAAGCCGACAAGGACCATGACCATGAGCCCGATGTAGATAAGAAGGGCAAGGCTGGCCGCAAGACCGGGAAGAAGGTATACGGCAATCATGAAGAGCACGACCAGTACAAAGCCGATCACGCCGGCCTTCATGGAGGTGTTGATCGCATCCTGGCCGAGCTGTGCGCCGACAACGTTGGAACGCATCTCTTCCAGTTCGACCTTCAGTCCGCCGATACGGATCGTGGAGGCAAGGTGCTCCGCCTCTTCGATGGAACGCTCGCCGGTGATGACCGCCTGGCCGCCGGTGATCTCATCCTGTACCCTGGGAACGCTGATGAAGGCGCCGTCGTAATAGATACCGATGGTCTCGCCCTTTTCATGAGCTCTCTTGGTCGCTTCCGCGAATTTCTCGCGGCCTTCGTCCGTGAAGGTAAGCTCCACGACGATCTGCTGGTTGTTCATATTGTCGGACTGATAGCCGGCCCTTGCGCTGGCAACGTCCGTTCCGGAGAGCACTGCGTCTCCGGACATGATCAGCTCGTTGAGGTCTTTTGTCAGTTCATAGCTGAAAGTAGATGCGCTGATCTCATAGTTGGCATTTCCGTCTTCATCTGTCTGACGGATGAAATAAAGGGAGCCGGGACGGCCCAGATCCTGGAGGATCGAATTGGCGTCGGATACGCCGGGGATCTCGATGTTGATCCTGTCGCTTCCCTCCCTGTAGACCTGTGCTTCCGTGCTGTAGCCCTCGACTCTCCGCTGAAGCTTATAGACCGTATCGTCCATATCCTCATCGGAAGGAGCCTCTTCACCTGCCGCACGATAAGTAATGCTGACACCGCCGGCCAGATCAAGGCCGAGCTTGATATTGGACAGGGAGCCGGACCTGTCAGCGCCGATTCCGACGAAGGCCATATAGAGAAGCCCCGCGAGCACTGCCAGAAGGGCAACCAGCCCGATGACTGCATTTCTTTTCTTCATAACTATCCTCATTTCCTGAATAACGATTTATGAGCAATACCAGGCTCACAACTTTGCAATTATATCATAGTTTGTCTTCTTGTAAAACTACTTTGTCATGGTAAAATGCTTATGATATGCATATCCGCCGGGCCTGCCCGGAGGATCCCGGGATTCCGCTCAAAACACCCCGCATCACTTTACGGAGGATCTTATAAATGCCAACTGATTCCATTCCCCAGATCATCGTACTTTTCCTGCTGATCTGCCTCTCTGCCTGGTTTTCTTCTGCCGAAACGGCGCTTTCCACCGTCAGCCCCGTTACCTTAAAGACCGAAGCGGACAAAGGCAATAAGAAGGCCGGGCTCGTTCTTTCGATCCTGGACCAGTACAGCAAGATGCTCTCGACGATCCTGATCTGCAACAACGTCGTCAACCTCTCCGCATCCGCCCTGATGACGACCCTGATCATCCGCCTCTTCGGCACAAATCTCGTCTCCGTCGGTACGGCCGTCCTGACCGTCCTGATCATCCTGTTCGGAGAGATCACGCCCAAGAACATCTCCCGCATCCGCGCCCTGGAGATCTCCATGGCGGATGCGAACGCCATCCGGCTTCTGATGTTTCTCCTGACGCCTGTGATCCGCATCATTGATTTTCTTTCCGGGGGTCTTATGAAGCTGATGGGCATCAGCTTTGACGAAAGGCGTCCCCTTACGGAAAGCGAGCTCAAGACCTATGTGGAGGTCGGCCGGGAGGACGGCGCCATCGAAGGCCAGGAAAAGCGGCTCATTTACAACGTGTTCGACTTCGGGGATTCCGTGGCCAGGGACATCATGGTCCCGCGGATCGACATGTGCTGCATCCCCTCGGATGCGTCCTATGACGATATCATGAAGATCTTCCGGAGGGAAATGTTCACCCGGCTCCCCGTTTATGACCGGGATAACCCCGATACGATCATCGGCCATATCAACATCAAGGATTTCATCTCCCTGGACCGCTCCCGCTTCCAGATAAAGCGCCTGCTCCATGAATCCTATTTCACCTATGAATATAAAAAGACCGCCGATCTTCTGAAGTACATGCAGCAGAATTCCATCGGCATCGCCTTCGTTCTGGATGAGTACGGCAGCACCGTCGGCATGATCACGCTGGAGGACCTGATCGAGGAGATCGTCGGCGAGATCCGGGACGAATATGACAAGGATGAGGAAAAACAGATCCGCCGCTACGACGACCTGACCTTCCTCGTGGACGGCAGCATGAAGCTGGACGATCTGAACGATGCCCTCGGCAGCACCTTTTCCTCCGAAGACTACGATTCCATCGGCGGCCTGATGATCGAGCAGCTGGAGCGCCTTCCCCAGAACGGCGAGACCACGGTCCTTCCCGACAGGACCACCCTGACGGCGCGCGGCCTCAAGCACAACCGCATCGTAAAGGTCCTGATCCACTTCCACAAGACGCCGGTGACCGAGGAGCAGAAGGAAGCCATGGATGCCGCGGAAGAAAAAGAAACGAACTGACAACGGCCCGGACACGGCCTGAAAAAACGCCTTCCCGTTCCCGTTTCCGGGAGCAGGAAGGCGTTTGTTTTTGCCTTTTTTTCGGTACTGTCTTATTCCTCTTCCTTCTTGTCCAGATCGACGCGGATGTGGAGTTCCTCCAGCTGTTTGTCCGTGACTTCGGAAGGTGCGCCCATCAGGATATCCTGGGCGTTCTTGTTCATCGGGAACGGAATGACCTCGCGGATCGAGTCCTCTCCGGAAAGAAGCATGACCATACGGTCTACGCCGGGCGCGATGCCTGCATGGGGCGGCGCACCGTAGCAGAACGCATTGTACATGGCAGGGAACTTCGCCTTTACGTCCTCTTCCCCGAGCCTGACCATTTCGAAGGCCTTGATCATGATCTCCGGATCATGGTTTCTGACGGCGCCGGAAGAAAGCTCTACGCCGTTGCAGACAAGGTCGTACTGGTCGGCGGTGATGGACAGGGGATCGATCTCGCCCCGCTCCGCCTTCAGCAGTGTTTCCAGGCCGCCGGAAGGCATGGAGAAGGGATTGTGGCAGAATTCCATCTCTCCCGACTCTTCCCCGATCTCATACATCGGGAAATCCACGATCCAGCAGAAGGCATACTGCTCTTTGTCCATATGGCCGGGTGCTGCGGCGCCGAGAGTCTTGACAAGGACGCCGGCGGTCTTGACGGCCTGGCCCCTGCTGCCTGCGCTGAGCGCGACAAAATCACCGTTTGAAAGCCCGAGGGCCTTTACGACCGCATCCTTGACGGGCGCGACGAACTTGGAGATGCCGCCGACGATCTCTCCGTTCTCATCCATGCGGAACCAGTAAGGCTTGCTGCCCGCCTGGACCTCAACGTCTGCCAGGATCTTGTCGATCTGCTTTCTGGATGCCGCATAGCCGGATACCACGACGGCCTTGACGGTATTGCCTTCAAAAGGCCCGAAGCCGCAGCCGGAAAGAAGTTCCGTTACATCCTGCACGGTAAGGTCGATCCGAAGATCCGGCTTGTCCGTGCCGTATTTTTCCATGGCCTCCAGATAAGGGATCCTTACGAAGGGCGCGCTGCTGGCGCGGTCGTACTTTCCGTATTTTGCGAATACGGGCGGCAGGACATCCTCCATGACGGCAAAGACGTCCTCCTGGGAAGCAAAAGCCATTTCCATATCCAGCTGATAGAATTCTCCCGGAGACCGGTCTCCTCTTGCGTCCTCATCACGGAAGCAGGGCGCGATCTGGAAATAGCGGTCGATGCCGGATACCATCAGGAGCTGCTTGAACTGCTGCGGCGCCTGGGGCAGCGCATAGAACTTGCCGGGATGCTTTCTTGCGGGGACCAGGTAATCCCTTGCGCCTTCCGGGGAGGAGGCGGTCAGGATGGGCGTTGTGATCTCCATGAAGCCGTGGTCTGTCATGGCCTTGCGGAGCGCAGCCACCACATTGCAGCGAAGGATGATATTGTTCTTCACTTCGGGATTGCGAAGGTCCAGGTAACGGTAGCGAAGACGCACCGCCTCATCCGCCTCGCGGCTGTGATTGATCTCAAAGGGAAGCTCGCTGTAGCGGCACTTTCCGAGGACCGTGACCGCGGAGGGAACGACTTCGATATCTCCCGTCGCCTGCTTGGGGTTCTTGGAGCTTCTCTCCCTGACAGTGCCGGTGACCTGGATCGTGGACTCCTTGGTGATCTCGCGGAACTGCTTCATCATCTCTTCGGTCTCGACGACGATCTGCGTGGTCCCGTAAAAGTCCCTGAGGACGACAAAGCCCAGGTTCGCGGATACGACTCTCATGTTCTCGAGCCATCCGGCCAGTGTTACCTCAAGGCCGGCATGCTCCAGACGGAGCTCCCCGCATGTATGTGTTCGTGACTGCATCATTTTAGTCTCCTTTCAGCCGATCTGCCTTGCGTAGAATTCCTCGAACTGCGTATAGCCCTGATCGGTCAGCTGCTGCTTCTGGAATTTTTTGTTCTTGTTCATGCGTACGACAAGGACGGACTTTCCTTCCAGCCTTGCCTTCTGTGCGCGCTCGATCGCTTCCCTGAGAATGTCGGAAGGAAGATTCTTCTCCAGAAGGAACGCGATCTTCTCTCCCTGCCCGGGGACCTTGAAGCCCTGCTCCAGGAGGATCAGGATGATCCTTTCAAAGCCGATGGAAAAACCGCAGGCCGGCACGTCCTTTCCGGTGAACTTTCCGACCATTCCGTCATATCTTCCGCCGCCGCCGCAGGAAATACCGAGCTCCGGCATGGCGATCTCGAAGATCGTTCCTGTATAATAGCTCATGCCGCGGACGATCGTGGGATCGAATACGACCTTGAAGTCCGCCTGCTTTGTCGCTTCCACGGTCTCGATCGTCTCCCGAAGGTCCGGAATGACCGCGCCGTCGATGACGCCTTCCAGCTTCTCTTCCAGGAAAGAAAGCTTGTCAGGTGCTGCCTCCAGGCCTTCGAAAAGCTCGCAGTAGGAGGCGGCGGACGCCTCGTCGAATCCGCTTTCCTTCAGCTCCCTGAGAACGCCGTCCAGGCCGATCTTGTCCATCTTGTCCAGGATGATGAAGACCTCATCATACCGTTCTTCCGGAAAACCGGAATATGCCGCCATCGCCTTCAGGATCCGCCTTTCATTGATGCGGATCTGGAAGCCCTTGAATCCGAGGCGTCCCAGCGTTGTCGTCGTTGCCAGGATCAGCTCGATCTCCGCCAGGTTCGTCGGCTCTCCGATGATATCGATATCGCACTGCATGAACTGGCGGTATCTTCCCTTCTGCGGCCTGTCGGCGCGCCAGACATTCCCCATCTGCAGGGCCTTGAAGGGCATCGCAAGTTCATTCTCATGGTTGGAAAAATACCGCACCAGCGGCACTGTCAGGTCATAGCGAAGGCCTCCGTCCACAAGGTCCGCTTCTTCCCTGGCTTCCTCCAGGCGGAGCTTTTCGCCTCTCTTTAAGATCTTGAAGATCAGCTTCTCATTATCGCCGCCGGACTTGGACGTCAGGTTCTCGATGTTCTCGACGCAGGGCGTCTCGATGCCCTGGAAGCCGAATTCCGCATAGGTCTTCTTGATCACGGAAATGCAGTAGTCCCGGATCTCCATTTCAGCAGGCATTATATCTTTCATGCCGGTGACCGGCTTTTTCTTCAGTGCCATACGGTTTCCTTTCATAAAAGAAGACGGCGAAAGCGCATTGCTTTCCTGCCGACTGTTGATTTCAACCTGATAATTTTACAATCGGCGGCGGTTTATTGCAACAATTCCGGCGAATTTAATCCGGGACCAAAGCCGGTCCTTCGGGAAAACACAAAGACAGCGTCCGTCACCGCAAAACAGCACTGACAAAATGTCCGATCCCCGTCTCCCGGACAAGTCCCCGGATCTCAAGGAGCGTCATCTCCTGCCGGAGCCTCGCATAGCCGCAGTCTTCCTCCACGGCTTCCAGAAGGCTGTCCAGGCTCCTCGGCGTTGCCATATCCAGATGAAGAAGGATCTTCTTCTGCAAAGGCGTAAGGCCGGCGGGAAGAGGCTGCGCACCTTCCCCGCCTGCTTCCTCCTTTCCGGACGGATCCCGTCCCAGCGCCTGCAGAACGGCGTCCGGCGATACGGCGATCCCCGCCCCCTGCCGGATCAGCTCATTGCACCCCCGGCTCGTACCGTCGCAGATCCTGCCCGGCAGGGCATAGATGTCCTTCCCCTGCTCCAGCGCCATATCGACCGTGATGAGGGTCCCGGACCGCTCCCTTGCCTCTATCACGAGCACCAGGTCCGAAAGGGCGCTGATGATCCGGTTCCTCGGCGGAAACAGCCTTGCCTGGGGCCGGGTGCCCGGAGGATATTCCGAAAAGACGCATCCGTCGCTGCACAGCTTCTCATAGAGTTCCCGGTTCTGCGGCGGATAGCAGACATCGGCGCCGCATCCAAGGACCGCAAGGGAATACCCGCCTGCCTGCAGGGCCGTCATGCCGGCAATGCCGTCGATCCCCCTCGCCATGCCGCTGATGATCAGGACGCCGGCTTCCGCAAGCGCCCTTGCGAATACGCCTGCCATCTCCCGCCCGTAGATGGTGGATTCCCGGGCGCCGATGACCGCACAGGCAGGTGCCTCTTCCTTCGGGAGCGTCCCGATAAAATAGATCCCGAACGGCGGATCCGGGATACAGGTAAGCTTTTCCGGATACAGGGGACTATCGAAGGAGGCAAAGCAGATTTTCGAAGGCCCGCCCCTTTCCTGCATGCCTTTGAAAGGCCCCTCTGCCTTCGGATCCTTTCTCCGTTCATTGATGAGAAGCTCTGTCCTGTCTGCGGCATCCGCCTCATGCATCAGGAGGAAGAGCTTCTCCTCCGGCATTTTCCAGATCTCCTCCGCAAAATCCTTCCCGTCCTTCAGAACGCGGCGCATCCTAAAGATCGTCCTGCTGCCGAATCCTTCGATCTCATACAGCTTTCTGGCATATCGTTCATCCAATCTGCGCATCCTCCCTGTCCGTGATCCTGTATCCCACGGCTTCCGCTATGTGGGCGCCGGAGATCTCCTCCTGCCCGCCGAGGTCCGCAATGGTCCTGGCGACCCTAAGCGTCCTGTGAAACGCCCGGGCGCTAAGGTGCATGCTCTCGAAGACCCGCTTTAAGAGCCGCTCCTCATCCGCCCCGATCCTGCAGTACTTCATGACCGACGCTGCATCCATATCCCCGTTAAAAATGACGGGCGTCCCCGCAAAGCGCTTTTTCTGCATCTCCCATGCCCTCAGGACCCTCTCCCGGATCCTGGCGCTCGGCTCTTCATGGGCACCGATCATCAGCGTCCGGACCGGTACCCGGGGGACGTTGACGCAAAGATCGATCCTGTCTAGGACAGGCCCCGGGATCCTGGCACGGTACCGTGCGATCTCGGATGCCGTGCAGGTACAGCGCGAGCGGTCCGGATAATTCCCGCACCGGCACATGTTGCTGGCAGCGACCAGAAGGCATCTTGCGGGATACCGGTAGACCCCCGTGCTCCGCGCGATCTCGATCACATGATCCTCCAGGGGCTGCCGGAGGGCATTCAGGGTATCCTTGTCAAATTCCGGAAGCTCATCCAGAAACAGCACGCCCCGGTGGGCCAGGGAAAGAACGCCCGGCACCGGCACAAGCCCGCCGCCCGTCAGCGCCTGCCGCGTGATCGAATGATGGGGGGAAAGGAAGGGCCGCTGTGTGATGAGGGGAACGCCGTGGGGGAGCTGTCCGGAAATACTGTAGATATCGGAGACCTCCAGGCTCTCCTCCCTGGTAAGGGGCGGCATGATCCCCGGAAGGCACCGCGCCATCATAGACTTCCCGGTCCCGGGCGGCCCCACCATCAGGACATTGTGAAAACCCGCCGCCGCGATCTCCAGGACACGCTTTACGCCCCTCTGCCCGTGCACGTCCAGAAAATCCGCAGAAGGCAGGACCGCCTTCTGCAGGAACAGATCCTTCCCGGCAGGCAGCGGCGGACAGATGCGTTCCCTCTCCCTTTCCCCGGCGCACATATAGCGGATGAAATCCCGCAGTGTTTCCGGCCCCGCAACGCGGACGCCCTTTGTGACCGCGCCTTCCGGCACATTATCCGCCGGCACGATGCAGTGCAGGATCCCCGCCCTTGCCGCACAGCGCACCATGGGCAGGATCCCCCTTACCGGCCGGATGCTGCCGTCCAGCCCCAGTTCCCCCGAAAGAAAGGCATTTTCCAGAGAAGAAGGCGGGATCCGGTTCAGACACGCCAGAATACCGGCTGCGATGGGAAGATCGAAGCTGCTCCCCCTTTTGGGGACCTCCGCCGGTGCAAGATTTACGGTGATCCTGGTCGGCGGCAGACGGATCCCCATGTTTTTCAGGGAAACGCGTACTCTTTCCGCCGTTTCCTTCTGGTGGATTCCCGGTGCGCCTACGATCGTAAGGCCCGGGAGACCGTCGCTGACATCGACCTCCACGCGGATCAGAAAGCAGCTGATCCCGTCAATAGCTGCGGATATTACAGAACTGAACATACAGATGTCCTCCGGGACAAAGAAATGAAAATGCGACAAGACAAAGCTCCGGATACAGGAACGTACAGAAGACGTTCCGGATAAGAAAAAAGCAGGAAACGGCGGACACCGTTTCCTGCTACATTATAGACCCTTCCGGGCGGATGTTCAATCTGCTGTCTGATTATATGAATATCTAAATGGATATTTCAGATATTTTTTTCCGGATGCCGGTCCTCTTTAATCCGGGATCACGATCGCCGCTGCCGCCGCCTGGGCCGTCAGCAGTGCCTGCTGGGCTTCCGCAGCCTTCTGCTGGGCAATGGCCTGGGCGCCTGCTGCCGTCTGCTGGGCATTTGCCGTCTGGGCCTCAAATTCGACCATGGCCGCTGCGAACTGGGTATACTGGGCCTCGGCCGCTGCCTGGGCCTGCAGGTTCTCGGGTGTGGGAAGCGCCTGGGCCTGGGCTGTCGCAGCCGCAAACAGCTGCTCCAGTTCCGCCTTCTGCTGCTGCAGTACGGCGAGCCTTGCCGTAAATTCCGCCGCTCCCTGGGCCGCTGCCGCCGCCTGGACGTCTGCCTGGGCCTGGGCCGCCGCCGCAAGATCCGCCGCCGCCTTTGCCTGGGCGGCAAGGGCCTGGGCCTGTGCGGAGATCACGACCACACGGCCGTCCTTGCAGATCCTCGTGATGTTGCCTGCGGCATCCACCGTGGTCTGGTCTTTCACCATCGCACCGTCCGGCGCGAAGAAATACATGACGCCGTTCACGTTCTGGAAGCCCGTCATACGCCTGTAATTGACAAAATAATAGGTCCTGCCGTTCTGTGTGGAAAGTCCCTGGGGAATGATCGTGGAGAAATAATCCTTATAGAGATAGTCTATGTCCACATATCCCCCGATGCCGCTTACCGATCCCTTATCGGTGGCCTGCCAGATGGCATACGGCCCGGGATAGAGGCATGTGTCCGCATAATCCGCGATCCACTGGTCCCAGATGGTAACGCCGATCCTGTCCACGAACCAGCTGCGGTAGCTGTATACCATCGGCGTGTAGCCGGCGGCATAGATCATGGTGCAGAAGGTATTGATGATGGCCTGCTGCTCGGCACCGGAAAGGCTCCGGAGCGAAGGATCCTCCAAGTCGATCGCCACGGGGAAGGAGATCGGAAGATTGGCCATGGCGTTGATGGCAAGCTGTGCATCTGCCGCTGCCTGCATGACGTTCTTCGCATAGGTGTAAACATAAGCGCCGACCCGGATCCCGGCTGCATTGGCGCCGATGACATTCTGGACGAATTTGGAATCCATGCCGTAGGCCGTGTTCCCGATACGGACCATGGCGTAGTTCACGCCGCTTGCCGCGACCGCGTTCCAGTTGATATCGCCCTGCCACTGGGATACGTCAATCCCCCTTACCGCCGCCTGCGCCTTTACACCGGATGTCGGGACAAAGGACACGATCATGAGAACCATCATTACTGCGGCAAACAGTTTTACTGCTAATAATCCCTTTTTCAAGTCCTGTTCCTCCCAATATTCAGTGATTATTCAGATATAATTGTGCTTACATCTTATATAATGATCCCGTCCGTGTCAATCATCAAACAGAAAATCCGACATCACATAATTGCTGATATCGATCCCGTATTCTGTAAGGAATACTCTTCCCTCCTTCCTGACAAGCAGGCCGTTTTTCTCATGCTTCCGTATTATGTCCCCGTAGACCCGCATGAGTTCTTCCCCGGGAAACCGTTCCGAGAAGTCCTTTTCGGATACGCCGCGCATCATGCGAAGCCCGAGGAACATGAACTCTTCCATCTCCGCTTTCCGGGAAAGCCTCTCGATTCCGCACCTTGTCCCGGCAGGCGCCTCCATATAGGCCCGCACACCGGAAGGCGCACGGAATCTTTCATGGCCCAGATACGAAGAAGCGCCCGCTCCGATCCCGATATAGGCATGGCCCGTCCAGTAGCCGGTGTTGTGGCGGCTCTCGTACCCCGGCCTTGCATAGTTGGAGATCTCATAGCGCCCATACCCTTTTTCCGCAAGGAAAGCCGCCGTCTCATGATACATCCTGCGGTCTTCCTCATCCTCCGGAAGAGGCGGGAGTTCTCCCGCCTCCCGCTTTTCGAAGAAGGGCGTTCCTTCCTCGACGATCAGGCTGTAGACCGAAAGATGCTCCGGCGAAAGGTCTGCCGCCTTTTTAAGGGAAAACATGAATTCCTCATAGCTCTGTCCCGGCAGCGCGGACATCAGGTCCATGCTCAGGTTCCCGAAGCCGGCATTTCTTGCGGAAAGGAAGCATTCCTCCGCTTCCTTCGCCGTATGGATCCGTCCAAGGAGCGAGAGTTCCTCATCCCGGAAGGACTGCACGCCGATGGAAAGGCGGCTCACCCCCGCCCTGCGAAAGCGGCGGAGCTTCTCCTCGTCCACAGTCCCGGGATTGCATTCCATGGTGATCTCCGCATCCTCCTGAATGGCAAAAGACCCGGAGAGCTTTTCCATAAGGCCTTCCAGATCCTCCGCCTCCATCAGGGAGGGGGTTCCGCCGCCCAGGAATACGGAATCCGCTGCCGCCTTTGTGCCGTCCTCATGCCGGAGCGCATTCCCCCAAAAAACAATATCCCGTTCCAGTGCCGCCATATACGCCTTTCTTTCGGGGGCCGGTGCCGGCCCCGAGAGAAAATCGCAGTACTGACATTT